>JAGDYV010000134.1:0-27221 GCA_049116495.1 Hyphomicrobiaceae bacterium
TGCCTGCGGGGGCGAAAATTCCACTCGAAATCGTGTCGCCATCGACGCTTGAGCGCGACCGGCTCGAGCGCCATGAGGGGACAATCAGCCGGCTGGCGCGCCTGTCGAACGTCGCATTCGTTGACGAGGCCGAGAGAGGGGCGGCTGCGATTGTCTTTGATGACACGACGGCGGCCTTGCCGTTGAAGGGGATCATTGACCTGGATGCGGAACGCCAGCGGCTCGCCAAGGAAATCGATAAGGCACGTTCAGAGATTGCCAAGATCGATGGCAAGCTTGCCAACCCGAAATTTGTCGAGAAGGCGCCCGAGGCGATTGTCGAGGAGAATCGGGAACGCCGGCAGGATTTTGAGGGACAAGTCTCAAGGTTTGAAGCGGCGCTGAAGCGGCTTGAAGCGGCAGCTTAGAGGCGCGATGGTGCCCGATCGACAGCCATTGAGCGCAACGAGCAGATCCAATCCAGCCGGCGTGGCTGGCGCGTTGCCGGCGTGCTGGCGTGAGGCGCTGGCCGATGACTTGGCCGCGCCCTACTTTGCCGAGTTGCAGGCCTTTGTTGCCTCGGAACGTGCAGGCGGCGATGTTTATCCCGAAGAAGGCGACGTTTTTAACGCCTTAAAGCTCACGCCGCTGGATCGCGTTCGCGTCGTCATCTTGGGGCAGGATCCCTATCATGATGACGGCCAGGCCCATGGCTTGAGCTTCTCGGTGCGACCGGGCGTGCGACCGCCGCCGTCTTTGCGCAATATATTCAAGGAGCTTGAGGCGGATATCGGGTTGGCGCCGCCGGATGATGGTTGTTTGGAAGGCTGGGCGAAGCAGGGCGTGCTGCTGCTCAATACTGTGCTGACGGTTCGTGCCCACGCGGCGCATTCACACCGCGGCCGTGGCTGGGAGACGTTCACTGATCGGGTGATCGAGTGTGTCAACGCCCGGCCCAGCGTTGCATTCCTGCTGTGGGGGAAACCGGCGCAAAAGAAGGCAGCCGGTATAGATGCGCGCCATCTCGTGGTGCAGTCGGCCCATCCGTCGCCGCTTTCGGCCCATCGCGGTTTTCTAGGAAGCCGACCGTTTTCGCAGATCAATGCCTTCTTGCGGGCGCGTGATGAGGCGGAGATTGACTGGCGAATACTGCGTTAGAACGCATTCAACCGGGCCAGATGTGCCTTTGCCGGATTGAGATGGCGGATGGAAATCTCGGTCAATTTCCATTCAAACCCGCTGAGTGAAATCCTGGACAACCGGAAGGTGCTCCGGATCAGCCGCGTGGCGACGTGGCGGTCCTGGATTTCAAGAATGAAGCGAAACGGGCTTTTGAATTCGGCACGTTTAATGCGCTGCCAGGTGCGCAGCATTTGTTCGGGAACGATGCCGGCCTGCACGACGGCCGGCCGCTTTTGCTTTTTGAAGCGCTCATGCCATCTGGTTTTCGCCTGATACAGCTTCGGCAGGCCTTCCGGCGTGATGTAGTTTTCGACGAAGCGATCCAGCATCGAATGGCCGAATACTGAGCGAACGCGTTGCCAAAGGGTCGGCCTGACACTGCGCCCCACCCATTTGGCAACCGGCAGAAGCTTGGCACTGCGCGCAACGGTTGACCGGATGCTGGCGCGGAGTGAGTGCCACTCGACCATTTGCTCAATCGTCTTGGCGTCGCCAGCCCGCATCGCTACCCGGAGCTTATAGGCCGACAGGAGGGGGGATGCCACGTAAGCGCCGGCCAGGGCGATGACCGCGAGTGCTGCGGCGCATAAGAGTAATTTGCGCAAGGTCAACCTCGGTTATCGTTAAGATGACTGCAAGATGAACCAACATTTCATTTGGACCCGGATGCGACGGAATTGTGCGGAAAGCATGTAAGTCACCGAAAGATGCGCAATTGAGTTTTGCGGTGGTGGTGCATCGGCGTGGTCGATTAACGATGCTTCAGGTCAGGTCAGGAGTTGCTGCTCTGATTCTCTATGATCGACCGGCGCGCGCATGTTTTCGCGAATCTGGAACTTTGGATGGATGCAAAATTGCACCGATCGGGAGCGGCTTTACCTGACGGCGATGATGCAAGGTGTTGGTATGTGCGATGTGGCGATTATGACACGAAATCAAGGGGCTGTGCCACGATTGGGCCATAAACCAAGCAGAGTGTTATGACATCAGGATGCTGCAGAAGTGATGGCTGTGGCTAAACAAGTGAGAACGATCAGGCACAATGCGGGGCCGCGTGGTGACTGTTTTAAAATTTGATAGAGGGGTGAAACCCCGGTGTTGAGCGCACGTGGGCGCTGGCGCCGGCTGTGGAACCATTTGCTTGCCCGTCAATTCGGGCCGGCAAACGCCGGATGACAAAACATGCGTGTCTGGACTTTGCAAAGCTCAGAGTTGAAGCGTCTTGATATCGACGCAAACGAGTCTGAGAAGCCGCGTCAGATTGAAAGTAGAATCGCCCGTCGATCGATATTTCGCGGGGGGCAGACAGATGCCACGATTGACGGTGCGTCGACGAAAGATAATGCACTCGATCGGCGCTCCTGCGGTCTGTCGGAAAGGCAAGATTTGTTTGCAACGCTGACATGTCGAACGGTTGGATTGGCGGTTGCCGCGTCGCTGGTGCTTGGAATGGCGTCCCAAGGCGCTATGGCGCAGGTCAAGTTTGCCTCGAAGAAGGGGGCGTTCACACAGGGCTACAGCGCGTTTAAGAGCGGCCGTTACGACATCGCGGTACCCGCGCTGAAGTTTGCTGCGAAGCGCAAGGTGATGCGCGCCAAATTTTATCTTGCGAAGATTTATTCGGACAACAGCGGCGGTTATACCGATCACGCGCGCGCCTATACGATGCTGCGCGAAATTGTGTCGAGTTATGCGCATGTTGACCCGAAGGATTTCCGGGTCGCGCCGTTTGTTTCCAAAGCCTTGATATCCATAGCGCGCTATGAGCGCGATGGCATCGCTGCACTGAAGCTGCGACCGAATACGAAGCGCGCCCTCCAGTTCTTTGACCACGCGGCGTCACACTTCAGCGATCAGGACGCTCAGTTCGAACTCGCCAAGCATTATCTGGCCGGTGACGGGGTTGAGGCGCGGGTGCCTTACGCGCTGAACTGGCTGGCGCGGCTGTCGAAACGTGGCCATGCAGGAGCGCAGGCGTTCCTGGCGAACCTGTATTGGGATGGCCGCTATACCGTTGGCCGAGATCGCGTGCGGGCATTGGCGTTGATTACTGTCGCTGTTGAGAATGTGCCGGAAGAAGACCGCTTCTGGATTGAAGATCTGCACCAGAACATTTTCTGCGAAGCGAGTCGTGAGACACGGCAACGGGTGCATCAGGTCGTGGGCGGTTGGCGACAGAGGTTCGGGCGGACGCGGGCGGTGAGCACCCGTAAGAACGACCTGTCCGAACTCAGTCGTGAGACGAGGCGCATGTGTGCCAACGGAGATGTGGTTGGTGATTTGGATGGGTCGCCGGTGCCTGAGACACGGGGCAACCTCAATGGTTTTAGTTCGGCGGCGATCACAGGCACATCCGTTCAACCGGCAGTAAAACCCGAGCGGTCGCGCCGTCCCGTTGAAATTCCACGCGGTAGGATGACCCGAATGAAGCGCGATGCTGCGACACGCAGTAACCTGAACGGTTTCGTGGGGCGGCGCGATGACGACGAACGGCGCTCATCCAGCAATCCTGGCGCGGGCACGAGCTCGAGAAACTCGATTCGATTGCTGAATGGTTTTGGTTCGAGCGGGAATTCAAGCTTTGGGTACTCTTCAACGCCGCGACGTTAGAGCCGGCTCGAACGTCGGAGCGGGATCGGTACTGCGGTTCGGCTGGCAGTGGTTGGTTTCGCCTTTGGCGGTCAGAATGAATGCAACCCAGCCATAGAGGCCCTACGCCGAAGCATCGGCGGCGAGTTCCACCCAGATCGGGACATGATCTGACGGTTTTTCCCAACCACGTGTGTGTTTATCGATGGCGCAGGTCGTAAGATGATCGGCCGCCTGTGGTGAGAGCAAGATGTGGTCGATGCGGATGCCGTTGTTTTTATTCCAGGCGCCGGCCTGATAATCCCAGAACGTGTAGGTTTCAGGCGCAGGGTTGGTTGCGCGTAAAGCGTCCGTCAACCCAAGGTGCAGCAGGTCGCGATAAGCGTCGCGGCTCTCTGGTTGATAGAGCGCATCATCTTGCCAGTTTTCCGGCTTGCGGCAGTCGACCGGATCCGGAATGACATTGTAGTCGCCGGCAATCAGGAACAACTCTTCACTGAGCAAGGCTGCCTTGGCGTGGGCATACAGTCGGTCCATCCAGGCGAGTTTGTAGTCGAATTTCTCGGTTCCGAGCGGATTGCCGTTGGGCAAGTAAATGCCGGCAATGCGGACCGTGATGTCTTGCGCGGTGACAGTCGCTTCGATGTAGCGGGCCTGGATGTCATCATCGTCACCGGGGAGGCCGCGACAGACGTTGTCCAACGGGTGCTTGGAGAGAATAGCGACACCGTTGAAGCTCTTTTGGCCATGAACGGCGACGTTGTAGCCAAGATCTTCGAACACGGCCGTCGGAAAATTCTCGTCGATCGACTTGATCTCCTGCAGGCAGACAACATCAGGAGAGGCTTCGGCTAGCCATTTGGGGAGATTATCGATGCGTGCCTTGATGCCGTTTATGTTCCAAGACGCGATCTTCATGTGTTCTTACCTGAGGCGCTGGGAACGGGGCGAGCCGGGCCGGCGTCATGTTGGCGCGCGAGACGCATTCTAGATGGTGAAACTGGTGCCACAGCCGCATGAGGCCTGGGCGTTGGGATTATGTACTTTGAAAGATGCGCCAATCAGTTCCTGCACATAGTCGATTTCCGAGCCTTCCAGAAACGGCAGCGACATCGGATCGACGAGCACCGTGGCACCTTCCTTTTCAATGATCAGATCTTCGGGATCGGAGGCTGCGACGAGGTCGAATTTGTACTGAAATCCTGAACAGCCGCCGCCTTCGACGCTGATGCGAAGCAGCTTGTTGGTTGCTTCTGTTGCGGTGATCGCATTGATGCGGGCCGCAGCGCTGGGGCTCACACTTACAGTATTTTGCTCAGTAGCCATGATCGTCATTCCCGAATCCCTTATGACAGGGCATCAATTGTGCGCGGCTGATTCTGCCCGCTGTCATGATAATGTAGTGTTTTAGTCGGTGGCGGCCAAGTGCCGTCATGCAATGGCGTAACTTGTTGGTGTTCGTGGAGTCGAAATTTGGGAAGACGTGATGAACCAATTCCTTCCACCTCAGTCGATTGCGACACTTGTTGACTATGGCGCGGGGCTTAGGCCCGGTGAACGGCGGCTTTCCCACTATGCCGCCAGTGCCAGGCCCAGTCGCGGACGGGTGTTCGATGAACCGGCCTGCCCGACCCGTTCCGACTGGCAGCGCGACCGGGATCGCGTCCTGCACTCGGCAACGTTCCGACGTCTGATGTATAAGACCCAGATGTTCGTCTTCCATGAAGGTGATCATTACCGCACGCGTATGACGCACACACTCGAGGTTGCCCAGATCGCACGGACGGTTGCGCGGCAATTGCTGTTGGATGAAGATCTTGCCGAGGTGCTGGCGCTGGCGCATGACCTGGGCCATCCGCCGTTTGGACATGCAGGTGAACGGGCGTTGGACGCGGTTATCGCACCGGTCGGCGGGTTTGATCACAATGTGCAGAGTTTCCGGATCGTCACGCAGCTTGAGACGCGCTATGCCGACTTTGATGGCCTCAATCTCACCTGGGAGAGCCTGGAAGGGTTAATCAAGCACAATGGGCCGCCGGCGCTGTCGGAGCGCCCGGAAGACGCGCGTGTGGTTGCGTCGCTGGCGGGTTTTCAGAAAAAAATGGATCTGCAACTCGAGCGTTTCGCATCTGCCGAAGCGCAGGTCGCGGCGCTGGCTGATGATATCGCCTGGCACACGCATGATATCGATGATGGTTTGCGAGCCGGATTGATAGAATTGAGTGATCTCGGTGACGTCCAGCTGCTGCGGCAGGCCCTGAGTGACTTGAAGAAGCGGCCACAGCGCGAGCGTTCTCGCGATATTTACGAATTGGTTCGCGTCCTGATTACGCAACTGGTTGCAGATGTGGTCAGAGAATCGCGCGTTCGGTTGCGCCGGCTTGAGCCGAGTTCGCCGGAGGAGATACGGGACGCCGACGGAGCGGTGGTTGGGTTCTCGCCTACCATGTTCGCTCAATTGAAGGAGTTGCGCGCGTTCCTGTTCGATCGGCTCTATCATCACCGGCGTGTCATGGACGTTATGGACAAGGCACAAGGCGTGGTCCGGGACCTGGTTGAAGCCTACGCAGCGGGCAAGGCCGAAATGCCCGATGAATGGGGCCGGGCTGCCGCGGAGACCGGCGATGGCTGCCGGCTGCGGCTGGTTGGCGATTTCGTTGCCGGCATGACTGACCGATATGCTATCGAGCAACATCGCGCGTTGTTTGACCACACACCGGAACTGCGCTAACCGGCCCGACAGGAGGCGGTTGCGATCTGCCATGCGTGTGGATTGATCGGCCGCAATGCTGTCCGTAAAGGCTGATGCTGTTTGGTTGCTGGCTGCAAGTCCTGTGACCTACCATGGTGCCGTGCTGGTCGCAGACGCGTGGGCGCACCTGAAACAAGGTTGGGTAGATGAACGTATTCAAGCACGTTGAGGCAAAGATCGAGATGGCCTTGCAGGCTCTTAAGCAAGCCGGAAAGTTGCCGGCTGATCTCGATATTCAAGGTGTTGAGGTGCAGGAGCCACGCGATCCGGCACACGGCGACGTCGCATCCAATGCCGCCATGGTGCTCTCGAAGCGCGCCGGGATGAAGCCACGTGATATCGCGGCTGCGCTGGCCGAAGCCCTGGCCGGTGACGCGGAGTTCAATAGTGTTGACGTCGCCGGCCCTGGATTTCTGAACATTCGCTTGAAGGATACGGTCTGGCATGCGGTGCTGGGCGATGTCCTTGCTGAAGGAGATGCGTACGGGAGCTGCGACCTTGGCGCCGGCAAAAGTGCGCATGTCGAGTTTGTGTCGGCAAACCCGACGGGGCCGATGCATATCGGGCATTGCCGCGGTGCCGTGTTTGGCGATGCGCTGGCCCGGCTGCTGCAGAAGGCCCGGTTTGATGTCACGCGTGAATACTACATCAACGATGCAGGCGCGCAGGTCGATAAGCTCGGGCAAACGGCCTATCTGCGCTATCGCGAGGCGATGGGCGAAGAGATTGGCGAGATCCCCGAGGGGCTTTATCCGGGAGACTACATGGTCTCGGTTGGCGCGGCGCTGGCGGCATCACACGGTGACATGCTGATGGACGAGTCGGAGGCGGAATACCTGCCGATTACGCGCAAGGTCGCCATCGAGATGTTGATGGCGACCATCAAGGAGGATTTGGCGGCGCTTCGGGTGCACCACGATGTGTTTTTTTCCGAGTGGTCGCTCATTCATGGACAAACCGATCAGGTCTCGGCAGCGATCGAGAAACTGAAAACCAAAGACCTGATCTATCAGGGTCGAATTCCGCGGCCCAAGGACCATGACAGTGGCGAGTGGGAAGATCGTGAGCAGACACTTTTCCGGTCGACCGACTATGGCGACGACATGGACCGGGCCCTAATGAAGTCGGATGGCAGTTACACCTATTTCGCCAATGACGTGGCCTATCACTACAACAAGCTGGAGCGCGGATTTGATTATTATTTCAATGTTCTAGGCGCTGATCACGTGGGTTATATACCGCGATTGAAAGCTGCCGTCAGTGCGCTTTCGGATGGCGATGCCTCGTTTGAGACGCCGGTTACGCAACTGGTCAAAGTGTTGCGGGACGGAGCGCCCGTAATGATGTCGAAACGCGCCGGTACATTTGTTGCGCTGCGTGACGTGGTTGACGAGGTCGGGGCGGATGCGGTGCGCTTCATGATGCTGATGCGCAAACATGACTCGGCGTTGGATTTTGACCTTGCAAAGGTGGTCGAGCAGGCTAAGGAAAATCCTGTCTTTTATGTGCAATACGGTCATGCGAGAGCGTGCTCCGTCTTGAAGAATGCCGTCGTGGAATTCCCTGATCTTGATCTCTCGGCCGGGGCGTTATGCAAATCGGATATGACATTGCTGGAAGATGTCGGAGAGCGCGATTTGATCAAATTCCTGGCCCGCTACCCCCGTGTTGTGGAGGGCGCGGCGCGGGATCGTGAACCACACCGAATTCCATTCTATCTTTATGATCTCGCTTCACTTTTTCATGCTCAGCACACGCGAGGCCGAGATTCGCCACATTTGCGATTTATCCAAAAGGACAATCGTGACTTGACGATCGCACGGCAGGCACTGGTGCAGGCGGTGAGATTAGTCATATCCTCTGGATTAAGTTTACTCGGCGTACAGGCTCCGAACGAGATGCGCTAGTGTTTGATTCGTAAGGACTCGCAACGACTGCTACGGGGTTATGGGGATGACGCGTTCAGACAACCCGTTTGGGGATCTACCTGAGTGGAAGGAACGTCAGCGCCTGCAGGAAGCGCAAGGTCAAGTCGCTGGCCAGCCGGAATTTTATCATCAACCGCAAGGACCTGAGCACGGACAGGCGCCGCAAAACGGCTATCCGCAGGGCGCGGATCCGTATGATGACCGGTCGACGCAGCATGCGCCGCAGCAGGCGCCTTATTACCAGGACCCCGCAGCGGGGGGCGCGCAATTACACTACAACGTGCCCAACGGCGGTCTGGCCGCGGCGCCGGCAGAGTATGACCCCAGACACGCGCAGGCGATGTCGACGTATGATCCCCAGACACAGGTGACCTATCCGGGTGCCGTGAACGCACCGCTGCCGTCCGAATATGCCGAGTTAGGGCAACGGCCAACCGACTATGGTGCTGGACACGGGCAAATTGGGCACGGCCAACAGCGCGTCAATGATGGCCTTGGTCTGCGCGAAGGCTACTATGACGACAATAATCAGTACTATGCGGTTGGCGCCAACGGGCAGCCAGGGGCGATGCCTGGCTTCGAGCTCAACAATTACGCACCTGGTCAACCGGATGGCAGGGTAGCTGATCAGGCGGGCTACTATGACCCGGTGGGACGTCCGGGTGAACAATGGAACAACGGTCAGATGGCAGCGGTCGCCGGGCAGGCGCCGATTGGCTATGACGATGATCGTGATGAGGATGAGGACGACTACTACGACGATGACCAGGAAGGCGGGCATCGGTTCAGCTGGAAGCTGCTGGCGGCCGTTGTCGTGACGGGCGCTGTCGTGACCGGCGGCGGTGTGGTGCTTTACGACTCAATTCTGGGTGGTGGAACGCGCCATGACGGTCAAACGCCGATTGTGCGGGCGGATCAGCGACCGGCGAAGACTGTGCCGGCCGACGCCGGTGGACGCAAATTTGCCAATCAGGACAGCAAACTTCTTGGCCGGCTGGATAGCTCCGGTAGCGGGAAGACCGCTGGAAATATTGATAAACCGGACGTTCGAAACCGTGTTCGATCCGTGCCGACCGTGCGCATCGGAGCGGATGGCCGCCTGATCCTGCCGAAAGCGCCGGAGACTGTGACGGCACCTCCATCATCGGGCAATCAAGCCGTGGCTGTTGGCGGACAGCGTATTGGGCCGGGAATCAATGTCGTGGACAGCCTCGGTGGTGGTAACGTGACCGGGCTTGGCCAACTACCGAAGGTCGTGCCGCCAACCAACGCGCGCGAGATCGTCAATGCTGCCCGCGCGCCTCGGCAACCCGCCGCCGCACCGGAAGTCAAGCCGATCAATTCAGCACCGGTCGCACCGGCAGCGGCGGTCGAGACGAACAATGGCCGCACCAATCGCGCGACTGCGCCAAAATCTGGGCCGCCACCGGTGCCATCCAAGTCATCGCTGGGTTCGGCCTGGCGCATGACCGGCGCCGAAGCTTCAGCGCAAAAGCAACCGAACGTTGGCGGTATCCGCCCAACGATTGCGCAACCGGCGCAGCCGCAGCCGAGCCGCCAGGTCGCATCGCGCGTGCAAACGGCTTCGACGTTGGGCGCAAGTACCCTGGTCAAGCCACAAGGGGGCAAAGGATACGTAGCGGTGCTAGCAACGGCGCCGTCGCGCATGAAAGCGTTGCAAAGCTTTGCAGAGCTGCAGCAAAAGCATCCAAGCGCCCTGCTGAACCGTGTACCTGATGTGCAAAAGGCCGACTTGAGTGCCCGAGGGCTCGGGATCATGTACCGGGTTGTTGTTGGACCGGCGGGATCGCGGAGTTCTGCCAATTCCGTGTGCTCTTCGTTGAAGTCCGAAGGGTATAAGGGCTGTTGGGTGAAGAACAATTGAACGCGGCTGATGCCGCGCATGGTGAGGCGGCTTCGCCGAGCGGGCGTCGGGCCTGTATTGTCGGCCTTGGCGGGCAAACGCTTTCCAGTGAAGAAGCTGACTTTCTTGAAGCATGCCGACCGTGTGGGTTGATTGTCTTCTCACGCAATTTTGCGCATAGCGATCAACTGCGTGGACTAATCAGTGACGCCTGCAAAGCTGCGGGTGGCGAGCAACTTCTCGTGCTTGTCGACCAGGAAGGTGGCCGCGTGCAGCGCATGCGCGGCGCGGGGTGGCCGGATTTACCGCCGGCTGCGGCATTTGGGGCGCTGTTCGCGCAAAATCCGCAAGTCGGCCTTGAAGCGGCTGAACTTTGCAGTCGTTGGCTCGCAGGTTTGTTGCGAGATGTGGGGATCAACGCGAACTGTGTCCCGTGTCTGGACGTGCCGGTTCCGGGAGCCGACGGCATCATTGGAGATCGAGCCTACGGAAACGATCCGGCGTTGGTTGCTGCAGTTGGTGGTGCCGTAGCGTCCGGCGCTATAGACGGCGGCGTGGTGCCGGTGATGAAGCATATTCCGGGGCATGGCCGTGCGGGTGTCGACAGTCATCATGCGCTACCGGTGGTCGATAGCGATCTTGAAACACTCGTCGCGCAGGATTTTGCTCCATTCGCCGACAACAATGGGCTGCCGGCTGCGATGACGGCACATGTGACGTTCAGCAACATCGATGCCCTGCAGCCAGCGAGTATCTCTCATCGGTTAACGAATGATATCATAAGGGGCCGAATCGGTTTTCAAGGGCTGCTAATGAGCGATGATATTTCGATGCAAGCGTTGGCCGGCTCGATTGCCGAACGCGGTCGACGGGTCATCGAAGCTGGAAGCGATGTGATCCTGCATTGTAACGGCGTGATGGATGAAATGCGGGAAATGGCTTCAGTCGCGCCTGTTCTGGCCAACGAATCGTTGGTTCGCTACCGTCGCTGTCTAGAGATTGCCGCTCAAGCACCTGGTGCGGTTGATGAAGCCACCGCCGTGGCGGCGATGGAGCGCGCCAGGACGGCCCTGTCGGCGCGCGAGACAGCGTCCTAGGACGTGAGCAAATGAGGCGCCCATGAGCCCGAACGACAAGACAGAACCGGCTGTAGCCAATGTGTCGAAAGCGGAGCCTGCCGGCTCCGGCGATAGCGCGCTTTCCGGTGACATGATTGCGTTATGGGAAGGCGATGGCAGCCCGACCGATGCCGATGCCGATGGCGGCGCCGCGCTCATGGTCGACGTCGATGGCTTTGAAGGCCCATTGGACTTGCTGCTGGCAATGGCAAGGACACAGAAAGTCGACCTTTCGCGCATATCAGTGCTGCAACTTGCTCAGCAATATCTGGCGTTCGTTGACCAGGCTAAGACATTGCGGATCGAGCTTGCGGCGGACTATTTGGTGATGGCGGCATGGCTGGCGTTTCTCAAATCCCGCTTGCTCCTGCCCCGTGACGATGCCGAGGAAGATGAGCTAAGCGGTGAGGAGTTGGCGCAGCGTCTCGCTTTCCGGCTGATGCGGCTCGATGCGATGCGGCAGGCGGCGGCCCAGCTGATGACCCGCAAACGTCTCGGTCGGGATGTTTTTGGCCGTGGTGCCTTCGAAAAAGTCGAGACCATTAAGGAAACCGTCTACAAGGCCGAGATTTTCGACCTGTTAAAGGCCTATACCGAACCCCGTCGGCGAACGGCCAAGGCCCGCGTGCATGTCGTCAAGAAGCGACCGGCTTGGTCGATTAAGTTTGCGCGGCGGCGGTTGCAGGAGTTGGTCGGCGTCCAGACGCGGACGTGGGTGCAGCTCGATAGCTATCTTGTGCGCTACCTGGCGGCGCCGGAGGAGGCGCGTAGCGTTCTCGCAAGTTCTTTTGGCGCGTCGCTTGAAATGGCGAGAGAGGGGTTGGTCGATTTGCGCCAAGATGATGCATTTGCACCCATTTTCGTGCGGCGTAGGGAAGATGATGACGCGGCGTGGGACGGTCAGGCGTAACAATTGGGCGATGACGGCCCGGTTGGGCCCGATGGGGGGAGCGAAGCATGGCGATGGCGCGGCGGCACGCGGAACGCGGAGCTACAAACAGCGCGCTAGGGCGCGAAAATGAAGAACAAACGCATGAGGCGGCGATCGAGCGGTTGCGTGAGTTTGCTGAGAACGGATTGGACGACCCGGCTTTGGACGGATTGGACGACATAGATCCGAAGGCTCTTGCGGAGGTTGCCGCGGAGGCGGAGCGCCGCAATGCGGAGGTCAGCGATGACGTGCGCGCGCAGTTACGGGTCGTGGAAGCAATAATTTTTGCGTCGCCGAAGCCGCTTTCGGAAAAGAAGATCGCGGCGCATTTGCCGCCAGATACGGATGTCCGGGCGTTGCTCGATCAACTGAGCGTCGAGTATCGGGATCGCGGTGTTCATCTGGTTCGCGTTGCTGGCAAGTGGATGTTTCGGACGGCAGATGATCTCTCGTATCTGCTGGAGACCTACGCGGTCGAAGAACGCCGATTGTCGAAAGCCGCGCTCGAAACGTTGGCCATTATCGCCTACCATCAGCCGGTAACGCGCGCCGAGATTGAAGAGATTCGCGGCGTTCAGACATCACGCGGCACGCTCGACGTCTTGATGGAGACAAGCTGGATCCGGCCGCGCGGTCGGCGGCGATCGCCTGGGAAACCGCTCACCTATGGGACGACGGAGGAATTCCTGGCGCACTTCGGGCTGGAGAGCCTTGGCGATCTTCCAGGTCTGAGTGAATTGAAAGGGGCGGGATTGTTGGCATCCGACTTGCCGCCTGATTTTGCTGTGCCTGATCCGAAGAATGTCGCCGCACTGATGCCGGATGAGCTGCCGCTTGAAGACGATATGGATGAGCCGCAGGAATTGTTTGAACCTGATGAAGAGCTCGATGCCAGCGAAGATGGCGACGATGACGGCGGCAATGCGGCTGCGTCGAATGTCTGATAATGCCGGCAGGTGATGCAACGTCGCTGGTTCATGGCCGCCGCGTGGATACGTATTGTTAATCAACTCCAAATATGAGTGACATTCGTGCATTCGTAGGAGTTGAGTACTATGAGGAAATACGAGTTGGCTGCCGGATTGACGGCAGCGATATTTATGCTGTGCACCGGATCGGCATTTGCCCAGCAGTCGGGCCTGGCCGGCATGCATGATCAATACGTGAGCAAGGGGCGCCGGTGTTTCACCGGGCATACCCACGTTGGCACCGGTTCGCCGGCGCGCAAGAAGCGCCAGGCAATTGCGTCTGCCGCGCAAGACTGGTCGTCATTCACGGCATTCGAATATGGGGCGAGTTGGGCGCGTTGGCGCATTGCGGTTGGCAAGACGACCTCTTGCGAAAGATCGACCCAAGGCTGGACGTGCGAAGTGCAGGCAAGACCCTGTCTGAACATCCGTTCGCGCCGAGCGCGTCACGCAAAGCGCTAGAGCCCTTCAGGCTGCTGTCATTTCGGGGGCGACCGCAAGCGTGCGGTCGTCCCCTTTTTTTCACATCCTGAACAATCGCCCGAAAATCATGCGCAAAATGCTCCAACCGTAGCGATAGACGATAAAGCGAATGATGTAGCCGATGATGCCCTTGCTTTGGAAGCCGAGGACGGATCCGAGTATTTGGCGCGCGATGTTCCACAGCGGATTGGATTGCAGCGGCCGTTGTTTGCGGCGCAGAACATCGGAAAGATCGTCGTAGCCGTTGCGGCTCCGCCCGCCGCCGCCCCAATCATCACCAGGTATCGGCAACGGCGATGAAGAAGGGTTCTGGCCGGGTGACGAGCCGGTTGCGCTGCCCGGAAAGCCCGGCAGTTTCTTGAAGATGTCTTCGAGGGCCGGTCGCGTCTGTTGCTGCAGCGCGCCCATCGACACATTCGCGATGCGCGGCAGCATGCGTCTGACTTTGGCGGCTGGCACGCCGGTTTCGTGTTCAGCCCGATCGGCGATAGCGCGGCTGCGATACTTGGTCTGGAGGATCTGGCCAAGCAGTCCATCGCCGCGCTCGATGGCTTTGGCCGAGGTTAGATCTGCGTCATTGTTCAGGAATTCATGCTGGCGGTCGTCGCCAAGTGTTTGGATGATGCGTGCTAATCCACCTCGAGACAGCGTCTCGCGTTCCAAGTAGTGACTGATCTCTGGCATGACAGAGCGTAGAACAGCTGCGGTCTGATCTTCCGTCAAGTCGAGGCCCTGCGATAGGCGAGGCAGGTTCTCGTTGTTTGGACCGTAAATCTGGTCAAGCAATTGCACGCGGTTAACTCCGGTCGTTTGTTTGTGTTTGGTTAGAACGGGTTAATGCTAAGTTTTGGCGTAAATTTCAAGTAGCCGATGTTGGCACCAAGGCGCAGGCCGATGCCGGTGCGGATGGGTGCCAAGACAACTCTGCCACGTTTGTGAAACGTGAGGCCGACGCCGCCGACAACATAGGCAGAACCGCCGATGCCGCCATAGCGGCGGAAGATCCTGTTCGGATCCTTGAGGTTGTAAACCAGGATCATGACGCGACTGCTTTGCAGCCCGAGGTCGTAGCCGACGGTCGGGCCCTGCCAAAACACTTTCCGTGATGAAGCATCCAGTTTCGTGTGGAGTCGGCCCTTGCCAAAACTGAGGCCGGCGAGGAATGCGCCACCACCCTCGCTGCCCAGGATATAGCCATCTGGTTTTCCGTAGTTCTTGAAGGTGTATTGAATAACGCTGGCCAAGCTGGCTGAGATATTGCCGAAGAGACCGCGACCGGCATCTGCGATTTCATTCGCCGTATAGGTTTTTTCGGCTGGCATCGGCTCGCGCGGCGGCAAGGCACTGATCACGACCGGTGGCGGTGCCGATTCAGTCGTCGTCTGCCATGGTGGGACCGTGGGTGGTAACGCGGGCCGGGCCGTGGGCCGAACTTTGGGCGGGACGGGCGGTTTGGCCGCTTGTCGTTGAGGCGTAGGTTTTGGTTTCTGAGATTGCGTTGCAGGTTTGGAATTGGCAACGGGCTTTCCTTCGGCCGTCTTCAAGGCGTCGTTGACGCGTGCCATGATCATGTTGAACTTGGCTTCTGTCACGGTGCGCAGCTCAAGTGTGATCGCCTTCAATCGGTCGAGGTTTTTGCAGGCATCTGCGTCAGCCGAACGGGCGCCGATCTTATCGAGTTCGATCAGGAGTTTGCGGGCACGGTTGTCGAGATCGGTGATGGCGCTGCTATGGGTGAACTTGTAGCCATCATCAATGGCGTCCTCGGCCGGCCAGTTCTTGAGCTTTCCCAGTTGCTGAAATTTTTCATGCAATAAGGGGCGCCGCTTCTGTGAAAATGTTCGAAGATAGGTTCCCGTTGCGTCAATCAGGGCGTCGATCTCGCCCGGTTGGCACGCGGCACTTTGGGCGGCCGAAGGACCGGCGTTGGTGCATAACAGCGTCGTGGCGAGCACGATGAATGCTCGATAGCGTCTGAAAGTCGGCATCGTGAAACCTCATCATCGCGCTCATTAAGCCGCTGCCGCCATTGTACTGCGGACGGGGAAAGGATTGAAATACCTATCTATCGGGCGAAATGACAGTTCATGCCGGTTTGGCGAGGCCTTAGCGCTTTGCTTTTCCGGCAACGCGGTTGCGACGCTTTAATTTTCGGCGTTGCAGGCTCAACCAGCGTTTGCAGCTCGGCCGGGCAAGATTGCATCGAACGCGGATGCGGGGACCAGCGGCCCTACGGCGACCGGGCATGATCAGCTTGCCGGTGACGGGGTCGCGAAACGGTTTGGCACCTGCGAGACTGGTTGGTGACAGCGATACTTCGCGTGCGGCCCGGGCGATCAGGCTGCGTGCGGTATGTCTGGCCATCCAGGGATTGGCGCGAATAACGGCACGGCTGACCAAGCTGGAAAGCCGTGCTTCGGGTTTCGCGTCCAGGATGCGTATTGCGCCGCCCGCACCAAGCAAAAAGGCAAGGCGAAGGTGGGGAAAGGACGGGTTGTGGCCGGCCGCAGCAAGGTAGGTCGCGTTGTCCCGTGTGTAAGCGTTGGCAGCATCGCGCGCGATGGATCGATCCGTTCGAAGCGCCAGAATTTGCTGGCGGTTGAGCTTCTCGACGCGTTTGGGGTAGTGGCGACGCATGACGGACAGGAACGTCGCTTCAATGAACTGGAACGGTCCGGTGGCGGTTGACAGAGAATTGCGGGCATAATTGTTGCCGCCGGATTCCGCAATCATCAACCGGTCGAGGAACTTGTCCATCGTCATTTCCGGTTTTTTGGACGACGTTTTCTGCTTGGTTGGCCCGGATTTTGTTGGCTTTTTTGATTGGGACGTCTGCTCGGGCGCCGGTTTTGCAGGCTGCGCAGCCGTGTCTTGCGTTTTGGGCGATGCCGCGTGAGCAGCCTCAAATTGGGCGCCGGTTATAGCGATCGCCGCGAGCAACGCAGCTGCACCATGTTGCCCGGCCGATCGAATAATTGCTGATAGATGGGGCATTAAATCGGTACTCGGTGCCATTTGCGTGTTTGCGCGATGCGGGAGCGAAGCAATTTGTGGGCGAATTGTCTGTGTGGCAATTCACAATGACAAATCATTCTAAATAGCTGTGGCAGAAGAAGGGTGATTAATCCGTTAACGGATTAATAAAGTGGCAAGGCCGCCGGCCTTTACCTGTCGTGTGAGCCTTAAGCCGATCGCGGCGTTAGGTTCTGGGCAATGGCTATGCCGCCGATCACGAGCGTCAAGGCGAGGCCATGATAGAGCTGGAACTTCTCGCCGAGCAGCAGCACGGCGAGGATTGACCCGAATATTGGTACCAGGTTCATGAACAGTCCGGCGCGGTTGGATCCTATGAGTTCGACACCGCGGGCAAAGAAGGCCTGGCTGATCATCGACGGAAAGATAACCGTGTAGAGTATGACGCTCCAGGCAGTAACCGATCGTGGCCAAATAGCACTGCCGTCGACGACCTCTTTAACTGCGACGACAGTCGAGGTCATTGCGGCTGCGAAGACCAGGACGGTCAAGAAGCTCAACCAATGAATATCGGGGCGGGTGCGCAGGGCAACCGAATAGCTCGAATAGATGAATGCTCCGATCAGGATCAAGACGTCACCGCGATTGAGAGCCTGATCCGTCAGGACCGATATGTTGCCACCCGTCGCGGTAATCAGAACACCGACCAGCGTGACGGCATATCCGACCGCTTGTGCCCAATGGATGCGCGTGCGGAAAATCATGAAATTCATCAAGAAAATCATCATGGGCATGGCCGCTTGGAAGATCGTGACGTTGATCGCGGTGGTGTAGTTCAGGGACGTGTAGAGGGCGGCATTGAAGAGCGCGAAGCCAAACGCACCCAGCAGGAACAAGTAAGGTAGGCGCTGGCGAATGATGGGCCAATCGCGTGCGAGATGCCGGTGGGCGACCACAAGCAGAATGACGCTGGCGATGAGCCAGCGTATCGCCGTGAGTATCAGCGGTGAAACTTCACCAACTGCGAACTTACCCGCGACTGCGTTGCCACCCCAAGATAGTGTGGTCAGCGTCAGCAAAAGGGTTGCATTGGAGAAAAAGCCGCGTGATGGCGTCGTCTCGGACGGGGGCGGATTGGTCATTAGAACTCGAATCGGGCGACGCGGGTTGGCTCTAATCCGTATCAGGCAATCGCCGCGTTGTCGTGCGGCATGGATGTGAACCAGGGCTGCCGGCCGCGCGGATCGGTGAAACACATGATTGATGCACGGACCTCTCAATCATGGCTGACAGGCACCGGTAACTATGATTTGATGATGACATCTGTAGCGCGTTAGAGGGGCGCCCACCCAATGAAAACCAAACATGACGTGTTGCGGGCCAATCATGAGTTCTATTCAGCGTTCCGATCGGGCGACTATGCGCGAATGGACGCGATATGGGCTCAGGACCACAGCGTTTCGGTGTTTCATCCGAATTGGGAAGGCATCGATGGCCGCGATGCGGTAATGGCCTCATGGTTTGAGGTGATGGTGGTGGCGGAACCGCCGATGGTGACCGTGCGCGATGAAAGTGTCATCATTACCGGGCGTCGGGCAATGGTGCTTTGCACTGAATGTTTTGATGTCACCCGGATCGTTGCAAGCAATCTATTTGTTCTGGAGGATGACACCTGGCGTCTGACGCACCATCAGGCGACGCATTTGCCCTACAACGCAAACAGTCCGCCACGCTCGATGGATTGATCGAAGGCAACGGCGCATCAGAACGTGGCAGTCGTCAGAACACTGCACGCTTCGTGGTTCGATAGGCCCGGATGGATTTCCGGGCCTTTGTCATGGGGCCCCTGTCACGCGGGCTTCGGCGTTGGTGGATTGCCGGGGACCGGTTCGCCCTGCATGGATGGATGGGCGCGGGCGTATTGCGGTGGGAACGTGGCGTTGTCGTTCAGTTCGGCGGCGGCATGCCAAGCCCAGCGCGGATCGTACAGCATGCCACGGGCCAGTGCGATCATGTCGGCTTGGCCGCTTTGCAGAACGGTTTCGGCCTGTTGCGCCTGCGTTATCCGCCCGACCGCCATGACGACGGCGTTCGTCGCCTGTTTGATGGCGGCAGCAAAGCGCGTCTGGTAGCCGGCGGCTGATACGATTTTTTGTTGAGGCGCCGCCCCGCCGCTCGACACATCGAAAAAGTCACAGCCGCGCTTTTCGAGTTCTTGTGCATAGGCAATGCATTCTTCCAAGCTCCAACCGCCGTCGATCCAGTCCTGCGCGGAGAAGCGGACGCCGAGAGGCTTTGATTCGGGCCACAAGGCACGGACGGTGTCGAAAATTTCGAGTGGGAAACGCATGCGGTTTTCCAATGAACCACCGTATTGGTCCGTGCGCTGGTTGGTGATCGGGGATAGAAACTGGTGGAGCAAATAACCGTGGGCCGAATGAATTTCGATGACATCGAAATCCAGCCGAATGCTGCGCTCGGTCGCCTGCACAAAGGCCTGTTTGACGCGGGCCAGCGAGTTGTCGCCAAGCGCTTCCGGTGTATGCCAGCCCGGCGCATAGGGGATTGCCGAGGGGGCGACGGTTTGCCAGGCGCCTTCTTCCGCGGAGAGCGCGGTGCCGCCGTTCCAAGGCAACTTGGCCGATGCTTTGCGCCCGGCGTGGCCGAACTGGATGCCGATCTTGGCGTGGCCGTAGTTGCGAACGAAATGGATGACGCGGGCCATGCCTTCTTCGTTGGCGTCTGAATAGATGCCCGTGCAGCCTGGTGATATGCGCCCTTCCGCCTCCACGCCGGTCGCCTCGATCAGGATCAGGCCGTTGCCGCCGAGCGAGAATTGGCCGAGATGCACGAGGTGCCAATCGTTCGGCGTGCCATCGTGAGCTGAATACTGGCACATGGGAGCGACGACGATGCGGTTTGGCACTTCAAGGCCGCGTAGTTTGATAGGCGAAAAGAGCATGCTTGCCATGGTTATTCTCTCTCGGGATTGGGTCTCGAGTGCTGATGACCGGAAATTTGACGGGACGGGAATTGTTGCCCAGCAGAGGCCAGATCAAGGTGATGTCGGGCAATCGCTGCCTTGCGTGTTTATAGAGAGCCGAGGGTGGTTGCAACATGGCGGGCCGTCACGGCATAGACGGGTGAGCGAAATTAAAATCAGCCTGGAAATGGTGCGTCATTGGGTTTGGGTTGAGCCAACGATCACGTGTAGGCTGTGGGCAAGGGACGCGGCAATGCGCGGCTGCCCTTTGTTTGATTTGTCCTGAAGGAGCAAAGCGTTGCTGAAACTTTCCGTGTTAGATCAGTCGATCGCGTGTGTCGGTCGACCACACGGCGAAACGATCCGGGATACGATCGCTCTTGCGCAACATTGCGAGCGGCTCGGCTTTGAACGGTTCTGGGTTTCAGAGCATCACAGCAACGAAACGATTGTTGGCACGGCGCCGGAAATTCTCCTGGCGGCGATCGGACAGGTGACACAACGTATTCGTATCGGCAGCGCTGGTGTGATGCTGCCGCACTATTCGCCGCTGAAGGTCTCTGAGCAATTTCGAGTGCTGGATGCGATTGCGCCAGGGCGGATTGATCTCGGGCTCGGCCGCGCACCAGGCTCGGATGGGCGTACGGCCTTTGCCCTTCATCCACTTGCCAATGAGCGCCCGGCCATGTTTCCCAACGACGTGCGCGATATCATGTGCTGGCTGTCCGGTGACGACCTGCCGGAGGGACATCGCTTCCGCCCGATCAAGGCCTATCCGGCTGGCGATACGGTACCTGAAGTGTGGATGCTGGGAAGTTCTGATTATGGCGCACAGGTCGCGGCGCATTTTGGCCTGCCCTACGCGTTCGCCTGGTTCTTCGCAGATGGGGCGGCGGGGGCGCAAGCGATGCAGGTTTATCAGAGTTCGTATAAACCAAGTGAGCGGCATCCGGAGCCAAACAGCGCGCTTTGCGTTTTCGCCCTGTGTGCCGATTCCGAAGAAGAGGCGACCTATCATTTCCAGCCGAGGGCACGTTTCCGGTTGCAGCGCGACCGCGGCATTTTCGAAGCGCTTGAGTCGCCCGATGCCGCGGTTGCGCACGATTACTCACCCGCTGAAAAAATTAGAATGCAGCAGCTGCAGGATGCCTGTTTCGTCGGCACCGCCGCGAGCGTGAAGGCGCGCATCGAGGAACTGGCAGACGAGTTGAATATCCAGGAGATGGCGATTGTGACCTGGGCGTATGATGAGCCGGTGCGGCACCGGAGTTATGAGCTTTTGGCGGAGGCCTTTGGGCTGAACAGGGCCGAGACGGCCGAATAGGACGATTGAGGCAACGCCTTTTGATCACGCGCCCTTGTCGAACGCCAACAGTGGGGAACTGGCGTTAGCCTTTCAGCCGGTCCCACTTTTCGAGGCGTTCAAGGGCATTGTGCATATCGGCTGTTGGACCGGCGTAGGAAAACCGCATGTAGCGGCTGCCCCGGGTTTCATCGAAGTCAAAACCAGACGTGGCGGCAACGCCGGTCTCTGCCAACATTTTCCGCGAGAAATCCAGGCTGTCGTTGGTGAGCTCGCTGACGTCAGCATAAAGGTAAAATGCGCCATCGGCCGGCACGATTTTCGAAATGCCGGCTTTCGGTAATCCTGCCAGCAGAAGATCGCGATTGGCTCTGTAGACGCGAATGTTTTCCTCCAGTTCTGGTATGGCGTCGAAGGCGCCGAGTGCCGCCACCTGTGAAACTGCGGGCGGACAGATGTATAGGTTCTGGGCCAGTCGTTTTACGGTCTCGACCAATGCTTCGGGCACGACCATCCATCCAATGCGCCAACCGGTCATCGAGAAATATTTCGAGAAGCTGTTGATAATGATTGCATTTTGCGTGTACTTCAGCGCGGTTTCAGCCGGTTTGTCGTACGTCAGGCCGTGATAGATTTCATCGGAGATCAGCCATCTATTGTTCGCGTCGCAATAGGCGGCCAAGGCCGCCAGCCGGTCTGATTCGATCATCGTTCCGGTTGGGTTGTTGGGACTGGCAATCAGCAGGCCGCGGGCCGTTTCTTCGTTGGCGAACTGCTCAACCGTGGGCATCCAGCGGTTTGCCTCGGATGTTTCGAGCGAGACGTACTCCTGGCCGAGGGCACTGAGGATATTTCTGTAACAAGGATATCCGGGTGAGGGCAGTGCGACGCGATCAGCGACATCGAACAGCGTCAGGAAGGTCAGGACGAAAGCTGCCGATGAACCGCTGGTGACAACCACCCGATCCGGTGACAGATCGACAGCGTAGGTTGTCTTGTAGTGCGCCGCAATCCGCTCGCGCAGGGCCGGTGTGCCAAGTGCCAGCGTGTAGCCAAGGCCGTCGGCGTCGATAGCGTTTTTGGCCGCTTCGCGAGCGGTGCTGGGCGCCCTGGTGCCCGGCTGGCCGACCTCCAGATGGACGACCGGGAGACCTTCAGCTTCGCGACGTGCTGCCGCAGCCATGACATCCATCACCATGAATGAGTCGATTTCGCTCCGCGTCGCGGCACGGTGCGCGGCGCTCAGGCGTTGCTGATTCATGGAAAGCTCCTAGTGTGGGATTGTTTTGACGAGTTGCGCGCAGATTTGCGACTGCTCGTCTCAAATGGCTTCGTGGTGACATAACATATTCGTTCAAATTCACAGAAAGAGGCCCGTACGACGGCTGACGTCACGATCTCGCCCCAAATTCACACTGATGCTGCATGTGTGGTGTGAGCCGTTTGCTGTATGGTGGCCCGGAGCATGCGTCGCGGGCTTGATCATGTGGATCGCAGGCTCGGGGCGGAATCGCTCGGGGTTAGAACGACGCGTTTGTCATTTGATTTGTCATGCACCAAGCGGGCGTTCCCCGCGCCAATGAATAAGGGACCCATGATACCCCATAGCGACAAGCATCGGCGTGCCGGCTATGACCGAACACGCTATTTTCTGCGATTGCGGATGTGCGCTGCGGCGTGGGCTCTCGCCGGGATCGTGGCGCTGCAGGCCGGAATGCCGACGCCTACCCTGGCCCAGGGCCTGCCACTGATTCGAGATCGTGAGATCGAGCGCCTGCTCAATGACTATGCGTCGCCTATTTTTGAAGCTGCGGGCCTCGGCGGCGGCCGGATAACGATCCGGATCGTGCGGTCGAATGTTTTCAATGCCTTTGTTGTCGACGGCAAGAATATCTACGTTCACACCGGCGCGCTGCGGCAGTCCGAAACACCGAACCAGATTATTGGCGTGATCGCGCACGAAGCCGGCCACATTGCCGGCGGTGACCTGGCGGCTCTGCGCGAACGTATTCGGCGCGATCAGACCAAGCTCATCCTGATGAGAATTCTGGGTATTGGCGCGGCAATCGCCGGGGGCGGTGCAGCGGCGGTCTCTGCCGGGGATGAGTTGGTGATGCGCTCGTTGCTGGCCGAACGACGGGCGCAAGAGTCATCAGCTGATCAACGCGGATTGCGATATTTGGGCCGTACCGGCCAATCCGGCCGTGGGATGCTTGAAACGTTCCAGCGTTTTCAACGCCAGGAGTTTATCTCGGCGCGCCAACAAGACCCGTTCGTTCGTTCGCACCCGGTTGCCGCCCATCGCGTGGCCTTGTTGCGTGACCGTGCCCGGAAGAGCCCGCATTTCAACAAGCGCGATTCACCGCGACGACAGCTGCGCCACGATATGATGCGGGCCAAATTGTCAGGGTATCTCGAATCTCCGACGACCGTGTTCAACCGCTATCCTCGGACGGATAAATCAATTCCGGCCCGGTATGCACGAGCGATTGCGACGTTTTTCCGCGGCGGACCGCAAGGCCTGCCGAGTTCCTTGAAACAGATCGATCAATTGCTGGCTATGCAACCCAAATATCCCTATTTCTGGGAATTGCGGGGCGATTTCCAGATGCGATCTGGCAAGGCGCGTGGCGCCATCAAAGATTTCCGCAAGGCTCTGGCTCTGGATCCGAAGGCGACGCTGATCCGGGTTCAGCTCGGCAATGCCCTTCTTGCGCTCAAAACCAAAGCAGCAACGAGCGAAGCGCTGAAGCTGCTCAGGCGTGCGATTCGGGATGACCGGGTCGCAGAGGACCCCAAGCCTGGCGCCTACCGATCGCTCGCGAACGCTTACTATCGTCTCGGGCGCCAACCGGATGCAGATGCCGCGATTGCTGAAGCGCATTTTGCCACAGGCAATCTGCCTCGGGCCAAAGTGTTCGCGAAGCGGGCGCAAAGCGCGCTCAAGCGCGGTTCACCAACTTGGCGCAGAATGGATGAACTGATCGCCTATAAATCGGATAGGTAAGCTGCGGTCAGCGCGATCTGGTCAAGGGAGAGGGTCTGGCGGACTTGCCTGGTGCGTCTGCCAGGGGGACGGAACTTGGTGGTCGGGCCTTCCCGATTTATGCCGTTAATTTACGATATCGCCTTATGCTAAGGTTTAAGAATAGGTCACGACACACCTCAATGCTGGAGATAAACCCGATGGTGCATCAATCTGAACCGAATTCCTTGGTTCACAGCTTAACCAAGCCAAAAGGGGCATTGATGGCGGTACCCGTGATCGTCGGCGCGGCTGTGATCTTCAGTCTGGTGGCTGGCGGCGATGCGTCGATCGCGCGAGATGTTGCACCGGCGAGCGAAAAGGCGCCACAGCCGGAGATATCGAGCAGAGCGGCCGGGGCGCAAGGACAGAAGCCGGTGGGCGGCAGCCTTGCCGGTGCTGTGACAACCGAGACGGCAGCGAAGAATGAGCCGGTGCGCGTGGCGGCTGCGGATAAGCCGGCAGGCGGCGGCACGTTTTCAGCAGCCCAGCGCGATGAGATTGGCCAGGTTGTCCGGGAGTATCTCTTGAAGAACCCCGAGGTGCTGGTTGAAGTCTCTGCTGAGCTCGACAGACGCCGCAAGGCGGAAGAAGCCGGCAAGCAGTCTCGTGTTCTGATCAGTGAAAAGAAATCGATTTTCCGTTCGCCGCATGACTTCGTTTTGGGCAATCCGAAAGGTGACATCACGGTTGTCGAGTACTTCGACTACAACTGCGGCTGGTGTAAACGTGCCCTTGACGAGGTGAACAAACTGACCAGCAGTGACAAAAACGTGCGCGTCGTTATGAAAGAGTTTCCGATCTTTGGCGAGCATTCGACGTTCGCCGCCAAAGCGGCACTCGCCTCGATCAAGCAGAACAAGTACTGGGAATTTCACACCGCCTTAATGAAGGCCAAGCAAGTGACAACCGAGAACACGTTTTCGATCGCTGAGAGCGTAGGCATTGACGTTGACGCGCTGAAGAAAGAAATGGCCGACCCGAAGTACGACAAGACCATTGCAGAAAACAGCCGCATCGCGCAGGCGCTGGGTATGCAAGGAACACCGGGCTTTATCGTCGATTCACGTGTGAATTTCGGTTATGTTCCGGCCGATGGCCTGAAGAACATGATTGCAGATATCCGCAAAGAAGGCTGCAAGGTCTGTTGAGGGGCGTGCGGCAGCTTGTGGGCTGACGAAACAAGTGGAAGAACGGGCGTCACGGCAACGTCCATCATGTATATGGCGGTGCCGCTTCCCTCGCTCATGCAAAGCTGCTAATGGCGTTGTTATGAGCCGCGCGTGCATTAGCGCGGTTTGTTTATGCGGCTTGACAAGCCGATAGGCCTCCAAATCGAACAAGTAGCAAATGGCCAAAGAAAACAAAGAACTTCCGTCTGCCGGTGAACAAGCTCTTATCCGACAGCTTGCCGAACTACTCAACGAGACCGGCCTGAGCGAAATTGAGATTGAGAGATCCGGTCTCAAGGTCCGCGTCGCACGGTCCATCCACACGACAGCGATTGCGCCGGCTGCAGCACCAGCTGTTGCCGCGCCCGCGCCAAAGGCAGCGGAGCCGGTGACGGCCGCGAGTGATGCGGCGGCTCACCCTGGTGCCGTAAAGTCGCCAATGGTCGGTACGGCCTATCGGGCGCCTGAGCCAGGTGCTGCCAACTTCGTGGACGTTGGGACCGTGGTGCGTGAAGGCGATACACTGCTGATTATCGAGGCAATGAAGACGATGAACCACATTCCGGCACCTCGTTCGGGGACGGTGATGCAGGTGCTCGTTGAAGATAATCAGCCTGTGGAGTATGGCGAGCCGCTTGTTATCATTGAATAGCTTATGATCAACTGTCGTTGACGATCCGCCCGTCTTCGCAGTCCTTACCGCCCTGCCGTTTGCCAGTCGTTCCGCATGGAATAGGGCAAGGCAACAACCGAGCCTGCCATGGAGATGTTCGACAAAGTTCTGATCGCGAACCGAGGCGAGATTGCACTGCGAATTCAGCGCGCCTGCAAGGAACTGGGTATTTCGACGGTTGCCGTCCATTCGACGGCCGATGCGGACGCCATGCATGTGCGTCTGGCGGACGAGAGCGTGTGCATCGGTCCACCTCGCGGTGCTGACAGTTATCTCAACATTCCGAGTTTGCTGGCGGCATGCGAGATCACCGGTGCGGACGCGATCCACCCGGGTTATGGGTTCCTGTCCGAAAATGCGCGGTTTGCGGAGATTCTGGAGGATCACGGCGTAACGTTCATCGGGCCGACTTCCGAGCACATCCGGACGATGGGCGACAAGATCGCGGCGAAGGAGACAGCAAAGCGTCTCGGTATACCCGTCGTGCCCGGATCCGATGGTGGCGTCGAGAGTGTCGAAGAGGCCTATCGGATCGCGGGCGACATGGGGTATCCAGTTTTGATCAAGGCCGCTTCAGGCGGTGGCGGTCGTGGCATGAAGGTGGCGGAGAGCGAGGCGCATATTGAGGATGCGTTTTTGACGGCGCGATCGGAAGCCAAAGCCGCGTTCGGCGATGATACGGTCTATATCGAGAAATACCTCCAGAAGCCGCGTCATATCGAAATCCAGGTCTTTGGTGACGGACGGGGCGGTGCCGTGCATCTCGGTGAGCGCGATTGTTCGTTGCAGCGGCGGCATCAAAAGATCCTGGAAGAAGCCCCTTCACCAGCTTTGAACGCCGAGGCAAGGGCAAGGATCGGCAAGGTCGTGTCGGACGCGATGAGTGCCATGAAATACCGCGGTGCCGGCACGGTGGAGTTCCTATACGAGAACGGTGAATTCTATTTCATTGAGATGAATACGCGCCTGCAGGTTGAGCATCCCGTGACCGAGATGATTACTGGGCTCGACTTGGTCATTGAGCAGATCCGGATCGCATCCGGGGCGAACCTAAGCTGGAACCAAGAAGATATCACGTTTTCCGGCCATGCCATCGAATGCCGCATTAATGCCGAGCACCCGCGCACCTTCCGTCCGTCACCGGGCGAAATCACCTACTGGCATCCGCCTGGCGGGCTCGGTGTTCGTGTTGATTCGGGGGCCTATCAGGGCTACCGAATACCGCCTTATTACGACAGCCTGATCGGCAAACTGATCGTTCATGGCAAGTCACGCAATGAATGCCTGATGCGGCTGCG
>JAGDYV010000135.1:0-17138 GCA_049116495.1 Hyphomicrobiaceae bacterium
GCAGCTCTTTGACGGAGTGTTGCGTCGGCTTGGTCTTAAGCTCACCAGCCGATGGAATGTACGGCACCAGCGTCAGGTGCACGAAGATCGACGCCCCGCGCGGCAGGTCGTTATTAAGCTGCCGGATCGCCTCGAAGAACGGCAGCGCCTCGATATCACCGACCGTGCCACCAATTTCAACGAGCACAAAGTCCACGCCCTCGTTACCATCGCGCACGAATTCCTTGATCGCATCGGTAACGTGCGGAATGACCTGCACGGTGCCACCGAGATAATCGCCGCGTCGCTCCTTGGTCAGGATGTCCTGATAGATGCGCCCTGTCGTCACGTTGTCGGTTTTTTTAGCCGGCACACCCGTGAAACGCTCGTAGTGACCGAGATCAAGGTCGGTCTCTGCGCCATCGTCGGTGACGAAGACTTCTCCGTGCTGATACGGACTCATCGTGCCCGGATCAACGTTGAGGTACGGGTCAAGCTTGCGAAGGCGAACGCGAAAACCGCGTGCCTGCAGCAGCGCGCCGAGAGCGGCTGATGTCAGACCTTTGCCAAGCGAGGAGACCACGCCCCCGGTAATGAAAATATACCGCTGCATGGAAGATGATGATTACAGATAAACCGTGATGATTCGAAGCGGCAAATAAGCACCATCCCCGATTGCGTGCTCATCGGGCCGCTTCATTTCCAAAAAATTTCAAACCGGTGGGCGCCGATTCCTACTGATTTTGCGGCACGGTTGGGACGCTTCTATGCCCCTCACCCTTCTTCAGTCGGTCAAGAAGGCCGCCCGGTTTTGCAGGCGCGCCCGTCTGCTGATTGCCCGGCGTTACCGGTTGCCCGGCGGTCGCCGGCGCATTTTCGAAACGACTACGCGTGCGGTCTGTGCCACCTGCCATGATCGTCAGCGTCAGACTTGTCACAAAAAACAGGCAGGCCAGCCCGGCCGTAATCTGCGTCAGCAGGTTGGCCTGCCCCCGTCCGGACAGGAAGCCACCGCCACCGCCGCCACCACCGATACCCAGCGCGCCGCCTTCGGACTTTTGCAGCAGCACGATGCCGATCATCGCGGCCGCGATAATCAGATGAATGACAAGTACGACCTTGATCATGCAAGGTTCTCCAGTTTTTCGGTGCCGAACACCCGAGCCAATGCGCGCTTCATACACGAGAAGCAGGCCCGATGCCAGATGTCCGCTAGGTCGCCGATATGGTCGCGCGCAAATGCCTCGATTGGCGCTTTACCGGTAACGGGACCAGTGACCGCCGTGGCTTTCGAATGCGTGCCCTGAAAGGGCCCTTGACAGGCAGTGGCGGTATCGCTGCGGAACGCTGGTTCAATCGTCCGACATTGGCATTCAAAACGTGCCGTGGACACTTGAACAGAACCGTCTCGCTTAGTGCAATATAGTGCTGCATCTGCTCAACGAAAGGGCGGCCGCGTTCCGCCGCCACACTTTCTGGCGATTTCTCCAGATAAGACCGCATTCCGGCCTTATCTAACGCCCGTTTCTCAAGTGCGAGCTTTTTGCATTCGGCACGCCCCGGTTTCGTGTCATTGCGCGCAGCCGCGCCTTGCTCAACGCCGAAACCTGATCCGGCAAGCAACACGTACAAACTGCCAACAAACACTACGGCTCGCATCTAAACGCCCCTCGCTGCTCTCAATTTGGTGGCATACAACCGCCGTATACGGTCACGTGCCACGTATTTCTGGTTCCTTCCACGTTGATCCGCGCGCGCGTTGCACACCGGCCACCCTCGCAAGGAGCACTATGACCGTTACGCCACATAGACCTCGAGAATACCAAGAAAATCATCAGCCTTCAGACTAGCCCCACCAACCAAAGCGCCATTGACGTTCGCGACCGACATCAATTCGGCCGCGTTCGCCGCTTTGACGGAACCGCCATAGAGCAATCGCATCTTTGCGCCGCCGTCAGCGTTTTGGGCCAGATAATCCCGCATGAAAGCGTGAACTTTTGCGACGTCTTCCGCAGTAGGCGTCAAACCTGTCCCAATCGCCCAGACCGGTTCGTAGGCGATCACGGTGTTTCCGGCCGTCACACCATCAGGCAACGACCCGGCAAGCTGCCGCTCAACGACCTGCAACGTCAAACCCGCTGCCCGCTCACCAGCCGTCTCGCCAACACAGATGATCGCCGTCAGCCCCGCGCGGTGCGCCGCCGCCGCCTTGATTGCGACATCCGTGCTCCGTTCGCCATGATCTGCCCGGCGCTCGGAATGCCCGACAATGACTGCTGAAGCGCCCGCATCCGCCAGCATTTCCGCCGAGATGTCACCCGTATGCGCTCCACTCGCATGCTCGTGACAATCCTGCCCACCGACCGCAAAACGCCCTGCGGCCGCTTCCGCCATAACCGCCACCAGTGTCGCCGGCGGGCACAACATGACATCAACATTTGGTGTTTTGGCCGTCACGCCTTCGGCAACCGACCACGCTTCGCTCAGCGCGGCCTGGAGTCCGTTCATCTTCCAGTTTCCTGCCACCAACGGCTTGATGTCGCTCATGAATCACCCTCAGATCTTCGTTTCAGCAGTAAAATCACGCCCACTCTTATCCCAATCAGCCGTAGGCCCCAACCGATTGATCCACAGCCGCGCGTTGCTTGACGGGCAGCCGCGCCGGCAATGCAGCAAGGCAAGGCCATGGACATAACCGCTGGCACGGGGTTGATTTTCCCGCGCAAAACCGCGATCTGTCGGAGAGAAAGCTCATTCAAGGGCGAAAGTTCAGCGCGGGTCAGGCCAGATCATCCTGGTTAACCCGGCTGGCGTCGGCTCGATCGAACCTGCCGCGACGCTCCTTTAACCAACGTCGGTGCCAATTCATGCTCGAAGTTATCCGCAAACACGTCTCCGGTATCCTTGCGAAAATCCTGATTGGTCTCCTTATCCTCAGCTTCGCGGTCTGGGGTATCGGGGACATGGTACGCGGCTACGGCCGTGATGTCGTTGCAAACGTCGGCGGAACACCCGTCCAAGCCAACGAATTTCGCCAGGCCTATCAGTTGCAGCTCGATAATCTCGCCCGCCGGTTTGGCCGCCGGTTGAACCCGCAGGAGGCCAAGGCGTTCGGCATTGAGCAACAGGTGCTGGCACGCCTCACGGGAACCATCGCCGTCGACAATCACGGCAAAGAGCTCAACCTCGACATCAGCGACAAGGCCGTTGAACAGGATATCTATAAAGATCCCGTCTTTCAGGGGCTGGATGGTACGTTCAGCGCCAACCGCCTGAATGAAGTCCTTCGCCAGAGCGGTTATTCGGAAAGTCAGTTCTTTGACCAGCGCCGCCGCGACACCATCCGCAGTCACCTGACCAACAGCATGCTCGCCAATGTCACGCCGCCAAAAGCGATGACAGATATGCTTCGCACCTATCAAGGCGAAGAGCGGACGGCCAAATACATTGCAATCACGCCAGCCAAGACGGTCAAACTCGGCACGCCAACCGAAGCTGATCTGAAAAAAACCTATGAAGCGAACAAACGCCGCTTTGTCATTCCTGAGTTTCGCAAATTCCAAGCCCTGTTGCTGACCGCTGACGCCGCCAAGAAGCAGCTTGAGATATCCGACGCAGAACTCAAGACCACCTACGAAGGCGACAAGGAATCTTACGCCGTCCCGGAAGAGCGCCGCATCGAACAGATCCCGTTCAAGGACGAAGCCGGCGCCACAGCTGCCAAAGCCAAGCTCACCGCCGGTGCAAAGTTCCTCGACGTCGCCAAAGAAGCCGGTGCCAAGAAGACCGATATTGATCTGGGCTTCATGACCAAGCAAGCCCTGATCGATCCCGCGATCGCGGAAGCCGCTTTCAAGCTCAAGAAAGACAAAGTATCGGACGTGATCAAGGGGCGCTTCAAAACCGTTCTGTTGCGCGTTTCCGAAATCAAGGAAGGCAAGCAGCGCCCGTTTGAGGAGGTCAAGGCTGACATTCGCAAACAGCTGGAGGCTGAGCGTGTTGCTGAAAAGATCCAGGAGATCCAGAACAACATCGACGACAATCGTCTCGCCGGCAAAGCGTTAAAGGAGATCAGCGAGATCCTCAAGCTGCCGTTCCTGGACGTGGCGGAAGCTGATCGTCAAGGCAACAAGCCTGACGGCAAGCCAGCCCTCACGTCGTCAGACAAAGACCGGCTCGTGCGCATGGCATTTGCAGCCGAAGTTGGCGTGGAAAACGAAGTCATCCAGCTCTCCAATGACGGCTATGCCTGGCTCAATCTGATTGCCGTCACGCCGGAAAAACAAAAGGAAATGAAAGACGTCACGGACGACGTCAGGAAAGCTTGGACCGAAATTGAGACGCGCAAGCAGTTACGCGAAGCCGCCGTCAAACTGGCCAAGCGCGTCAATGACGGCGCGACGCTTCAGTCGATTGCCGACGAACTCGCCATCAAGGTCAAGACAACGCCGTCCTTCAAGCGCGGCGACAGTGTGCCCGACATCCCGGCGCCAGCGATCGGTCGGATCTTCGCCCTGACGAAAAACCAGGCCGCTGCCACCGTCGGCAGCAATGACGATACGCGGCTTGTCGTGCAACTCACCACCATCAAGCCTCCTGCAAAACTCGCAGAGCCGGCTGCCAAGGCTTTGCGCGAGGCAGCCGCCGGTCAATTGCAAGCCGACATCGTCGCGCAATACGTCGCGGAACTTCAAAAACGCATGACCGTCTCCGTCAATCAGCCCGTGATCGATCTGGCAACTGGTGCCAGTACGGAAGCTGCCTATTAGTGCTGAGCAGGAGTCGCAGTCTTGTCGCAAGCCCCTCAAGATGCCGGTTTCTCCATGGTCCCGGCAACCATCGACTTTGCCGCAAAATACGACGCCGGCGAAGCCCAGGTTGTCTGGTCTCGCCTCGTTGCGGATCTGGAAACACCGGTGTCCGCATACATGAAACTGGTGCGCGACCGCTCGCCAAGCTTTCTGCTTGAATCGATCGAAGGCGGTGAAACCCGCGGTCGCTATTCGATCATTGGCTTGCGACCCGACATTCTCTGGCGTGCCGATGGTGATCAGGCCGCCATCAATCGCACCCCCAGTGAGCAGCCGGAGGCGTTCGAGGCGACCGGCGTTGGCACGCTTTCATCGTTGCGTGAGCTACTCGATGAGTCGGCCATCGACCTGCCTGAAGATCTGCCACCAATGGCCGCCGGCGTGTTCGGTTACATGGGTTATGAAACCGTCCGCTTGATCGAGGACCTTCCAGACGATCGCGAGGCCGCCCTGGACGTACCGGATGCCATCATGATGCGCCCGACATTGATCGTGATCTTCGACACCGTGAAGGACGAATTGACCCTCGTTACGCCGGTGCGCCCAGTCGCGGAAATCGATGCGCAAGCAGCCTATGCCGCCGCCCGCGATCGCCTCGCGACCGCCATTGCCGCGCTCGAAGAACCGCTCGGCCTGTCTTCGGCCACGACCGAGACAGATCTCGTCTTGCCTGAAATGCAGTCAAACACCCCGGCCAGCGACTACCTCAAAATGGTCGAACGCGCCAAAGACTACATCACCGCCGGTGATGCCTTCCAAATTGTCCTGTCACAACGCTTTTCGACACAATTCACCCTGCCGCCGTTTGCGCTCTATCGCGCACTGCGCCGCACCAATCCATCGCCGTTTCTGTTCTATCTCGAGTTCGGCAACTTCGCCCTGGTCGGCTCCAGTCCGGAAATCCTCGTTCGCGTGCGCGACGACGAAGTCACCATCCGCCCAATCGCCGGCACGGCACGGCGCGGTGAAAACAAACGCGAAGACCAGCTTCTCGCGGATGCACTGCTGGCCGACCCCAAGGAGTGTGCCGAACACCTCATGCTCCTGGACCTTGGTCGCAACGACGTCGGCCGCGTCACCGAAATCGGGTCAATCGAAGTTACCGAGCAGTTCATCGTCGAACGCTATAGCCACGTCATGCACATCGTCTCGAACGTCATCGGCAAGCTCGATTCGCGCCATGACGCCATCGACGCCTTGATGGCCGGTTTCCCGGCCGGCACCGTCTCCGGTGCCCCGAAGGTGCGCGCCATGGAAATCATCGACGAACTCGAGAAAGACAAGCGCGGCCCCTACGCGGGCTGTGTCGGTTATTTCTCCGCCTGCGGTCACATGGACACCTGCATCGTATTGCGCACGGCCCTGGTCAAGGATGATGTCATGCACATCCAGGCTGGTGCCGGCATTGTCTACGATTCCATTCCTGAAAATGAGCAACAGGAATGCATCAATAAGGCAAAGGCGCTTGTCCGTGCCGCCGAGGAAGCCGTCCGCTTTGCCGGCGGCGTTGAAACCAAACCGGGTGCCAATCGCGGCGAGTTCGGCTGATCTCGATGCTGGCACTCACCCTACTGCGTCACGCCAAATCCAGTTGGGATGATCAAGACCTTGCTGACCACGAGCGCCAACTGAGCAAACGCGGCACCAAGGCCGCAACGCGGATCGGCCGTCATATCGCAGAGCACAATCTAGTTCCCGACCTGATCATGTGTTCGGACGCAATCCGGGCCCGCGCCACACTCGCACTTGTCGTCGTCGAGCTTGCAGCGAAACCACCAGCTGTCACCATCACCGAAGATCTATATCTGGCAAGCCCGGCTCAAATCCTGGAAACCGTTACCGCCAACACCAGTGACGCACGGCATATCCTGGTGATCGGCCACAATCCCGGACTACATGCCCTCGCCTTGTCACTGCCAGCCCGGGCAAACGACAACAGCATGGCTGAAATCGCGATGAAGTTCCCAACCGCCGCACTGGCACATATGACGTTCGATGTCACGTCCTGGGATGAGGTGCGCCCGGCAACCGGTCACCTCGCGCATTACGTCACGCCGCGCTCGTTAGCGGTCTAAAGGGCTCTAACCAACTGCAATCATTTTTTCTCTTTGCGATAGCCCTTATGGCAACTCGAACACGTCGCGCCTGCGCGCACCATCAGTGGGAACGCTGTCCCCTGGCGTTGTCCGGCATCCCCCTCAAGCTGCTCGGCCAATGTCGCCAACTGACGCGCAATACCTTCGAAATCATCCCATTTTTGCCAGATGGCAGGCAACGCCTCACTTGGCCCCTTAATGCTGCCTTTTGGGAACAGTTTCGGCATGTCGGCTGCGTGCTGTTTCAACAGCCCCGCCTGCGCACGCACTGCTGCCGGGTCAAACGAGGTCTTACCTTTGCGCATGGCGCCCCACGCCTTGGCAATCTCCCCCATGCGTTTCATGCCATCCATGCGTTGCTTGACAATTCCGGTCGCGCCCTTGTGCGCCTCAGCCGCGGACAAGCCAATTGCCACACTGATAATCCATAACATGGCCACAAGCGTACCCGTTCTTGAATCGATCATAATTCATCCGCCCATTACATCTTGGATCTCGCACTTAGCCGTACCGTTCGAATCGGCATCCGTCGATAGATGTGCGACAATAGCCTTTCCAAGCCAAACATTTGAGGCCATGCATGAGGCGCCTGTTTCGCGCATTTGAACAATGGATCGACCCGTTCGCAGCCATCCCGAAGCAGGACCTGCCTGATGAGGTCGGCCCGTTCATCCTCTATTTTCTGCGCCAGACGCGCTGGCCGTTCGTCGCTTTTCTTCTACTTGGCGGCATCGTCGGCCTGATTGAAGCCGGCCTCTTCTATTTCGTCGGTGTCCTCATCGACACCCTCAAGGACGCGAACCCCGAGACGATCTGGACGGAGCATGGCTGGCTGCTCGCCACAATGGCGTTCATTGTCCTGGTAATCCGCTCGCTCGCGCTCACATCAAGCGCTCTGATCAACAATCAGACGTTGGAGCCTTCGTTTTTCGCACTCGTTCGTTGGCAGAGCCACCGCCGCGTCCTGCGCCAAAGCTATCGTTTTTTCCAGGATGATTTTGCCGGCCGGATCGCAACCAAGGTCATGCAATCCGGTCAGTCACTCGGTGACTTCCTAATCAACCTCATTCAGAGCATTTGGTTCTTTACGGTTTTCAGCATCACGTCGATCGGATTGTTCGCAGCACTCGATTGGCGTCTGGCCGTTCTGCTCGCAATATGGTTTGCGGCCTACTTCGGCATCCTCGCCGTCACGTTGCCGGAGGTACGCCGACGCTCAAAGATTCGCTCACATGCGCGCTCCAGCCTCAACGGGCGCATCGTCGACAGCTACACCAACATCCAAACGGTAAAACTGTTCGCCGGCACTGACAAAGAGGACCTCTTCGGCCGCGAAGCCCTTGAGACGATGCTCAACGCCACGCACGATTACACCCGCCTCGTATCGGGCCTCAGGATCGCGCTGACCATCATCAACGGGCTATTAATCACCGCTGCCGGCTTTCTTGGTATCTGGCTGTGGAGCCACGGTGCGATCACGGTCGGTGCCATTGCCGTCACGCTCGCGCTGGTGCTGCGCATCAACAACATGTCGGGCTGGATGATGTTCCAGTTCAACGGCATCTTCCGCGACCTCGGCACCTTGCAGGACGCGATATCAACCGTGTCAGTACCAATCGGCGTCCAGGATCGTTCTGGTGCCCAACCGATCGCCAATGTCGTGGGTGACATCCAGTTCGAGAATGTCCGCTTTCACTACGGCCAGGACAGAGGCGCCATCGAGCAACTCCAGCTGTCCATCCGGCCTGGCGAAAAAGTCGGTATTGTCGGCCGCTCCGGCGCCGGCAAGACGACCATGATGAACCTGCTTCTGCGGCTATTCGAGCCTGAGAGCGGGCGCATCTTGATTGACAGCAATGACATCGCTGGCGTCACCCAGGACAGCTTGCGGCGCAACATCGGCGTCGTCACCCAGGACACCTCGCTGCTGCATCGCTCGATCCACGACAACATCGCCTATGGTACGCCGGGCGCAACGCGTGATGACGTTATTGCTGCCGCGCGCCGCGCCCATGCGCACGACTTCATCAAGGATGTCCGCGATACCTATGACCGTGCAGGCTATGACGCCCATGTCGGCGAACGCGGCGTCAAGCTCTCCGGCGGCCAGCGCCAGCGCATTGCGATCGCGCGCGTCTTTCTGAAAAATGCCCCTATTCTGATGATGGATGAGGCCACGTCTTCACTCGATAGCGAAGTCGAATCCGCCATCCAGGAGCATCTGCTCGCCCTGATGGAGGGCAAAACGGTGATCGCGATTGCCCACCGCCTCTCGACCATCGCCCATCTCGACCGCCTGATTGTGTTGGACGGCGGCGCCGTTGTCGAAGACGGCACGCATGATGAACTGATCGCGCGCGGTGGCCTCTACGCCGATCTGTGGACGCATCAGTCCGGCGGCTTTCTTCCGACCGCCGAAGCGGCAGAATAACCATCCGGTCATCGTGAGAACCAGACTGCCGCGAGGGGGCGGTCGGCGTAGTCATGCGCCGCCAATCCCAGCGTCAACACGCCGACAACGGCCAATGAAAGCAACGCGGCATTGCGAAAATGGCGACTGCCGTACGCCCCGAATGCCCGCGCCCCGAACGACGTACCAACCATGTAGAACGGAGCTGACACCAAACTCAAAATGACGACTTCGTGCGAAAAGACACCACTGTACCAAAGCGGCGCCAGCCCGCAGATCGTCAACGCCGTTGTTGCGCCGATCACGTTCGCGCGTTGCGTTTGGGCTGTCCCACCTCGCGACAAGGCAATCGCAACCGCCGGTGGACCGCCAACCCCGGACGCACCCTGCACAACGCCGGAAGCAAACCCCGCCAACAAGAGAAAACCCGGCTTGTCACTGCTGCGCGGACGCCATTGACGATAGAGCATGGTGACCATGACAAGTACGAACAGCGATATGATGATCTTCATCAGGGCCGGGTCAGCGACCACCAAAATCCAAGTGCCAATCGGCGCCGCCACAAATGTAAAAAGGCCGAATGGCACGACGAATGAACGCTCGGAGTGGCGTATCGCGCTTGGCAAAAGCTGTAACACCGGCGCAAGACCGGATAGGCCGGCAATGCCGACCGCGGCCGGCGGCCCGACGTAGATGCTCAAAACCATCACGATGATTAATGAAGATCCGAATCCGACAAAACCACGCAGGAACCCGGCGATCAGCACGGTTGCAATTGCCACAAGGCCAACCGGTGAACCGATCACGGATGCCGTATGCCCGATCAAGTCGATAAACCAGTCCGGCATAAAGCTTTGAGCCTTGGGTTGGAACGTGTGGGATCTTGGAGATAATCTCGTTTACATCTATATGTGCCGCCAGGGAAACGCTAGAAATCGCTCGCCAGCTCCGTCGCTCGGCTTTTCTCTTCACTGACTATCCGCACAAAACAATCGGTCCGGGCCCATGCTTCTGTTAATCGATAACTATGACAGCTTCACCTATAATCTCGTCCATTTTCTCGGCGAACTTGGCGCTGAGTGTGAAGTCGTGCGCAACGACAAGCTGACCGCCGCTGAAGCGCTTGAGAGAAAACCGAAGGCGATCGTGCTATCCCCCGGCCCGTGTACACCAAACGAAGCCGGAATCTGTCTTGATTTGATCAAACAGGCCAAGGGCACGGTGCCAATCCTCGGTGTTTGCCTGGGCCATCAAGCGATCGCACAGGCTTATGGCGGCACGATCGTTCGGGCGACGCCGATGCACGGCAAGCGCTCTGCCGTCACGCATGACGGTACAGGCCTGTTCAACAACATCGAGGGCAAGATCAACGTCACCCGCTATCATTCCCTCACCGTTGCCCCCGAGACGATGCCGGACTGCCTCCACGCTTGCGCAACAACCAGCGATGGCATGATCATGGGGCTCGCCCACAAAGAGCACCCGATCCACGGCGTCCAGTTCCACCCTGAAAGTATCGCCTCCGACATGGGCCATGAGCTGCTTGCCAATTTTCTCTCGCTTGCCGGCTTCAAGACCAACAAGCCACCGCCCCGTTCGAAATTCGCCGCCTAGATCCGTCAGGCATTGCACCATCATCCGCCCATCTGAACATCTCAAGGCCCCTGCCAAGGTCCGCGCCATGTCCGAACAACAGCTCAAATCCGTGATCCACAAAGTCTCGACCGGCGCACCGCTGGAGCGCAACGAGATGCGCACTGCGCTTGATGCAATGATGTCCGGCGTCGCAACGCCGGCGCAGATGGGCGCGTTCTTAATGGCGATGCGCGTGCGCGGAGAAACGATTGAGGAAATTACCGGCGCTGCCGAATTCATGCGCGCCCGCATGACCACGGTCGAAGCCCCTCCGGGAACGATCGACATCGTTGGCACCGGCGGCGACAGCCACGGCACCTTCAACGTATCAACCTGTTCCGCACTTGTCGCAGCCGGCGCCGGAGCGAAAATCGCCAAGCACGGCAACCGTTCCGTCTCATCGAAATCCGGCGCATCCGATGTCCTGGCAGCCCTCGGCGTCAAGCTCGACGTAACGCCAGAGGCGATCGCCCACTGCATCGACCAGGCCGGTGTCGGTTTCATGTGGGCGCCGATGCACCACGCCGCGATGAAGCATTGGGCGCCGATCCGTGCGGAACTTGGCATCCGCACAATCTTCAATGTTCTCGGCCCAATCTGCAATCCGGCCAATGTCAAACGCCAGATTGTCGGTGTCTATTCCGCCGAACTCGTCAAACCGATCGCCAACGTGCTCAACAACCTCGGCAGCGAGCATGTCTGGGTCGTGCACGGTCATGACGGCATGGACGAAATGACGACAACCGGATCGACCACCATCGCCGAGCTTAAGGGCGGCAAGATCAACGTGTTCGAAGTCACCCCGGCCGATGCCGGATTGCTTCCAGCTAAGATGAGCGACTTGATCGGCGGCGACGCCTCTGTCAATGCTGACGCCATCCGCCGTGTCCTTGACGGCAACCGCGAACCGTTTCGTGATATCGTCGTGCTCAATGCTGGCGCGGCCCTCGTCGTCGCCGGCATCGTCGCCGACCTGCGCGGCGGGGTCGAGGCAGCCACTGCAGCAATCGACAACGGAACGGCAAAACAGGTCCTCGCCAAGCTGGTTGAGGTTTCCAACGCAGCTTGACAACGGAACTATGCTGCTGCCATCGCACCCATCGGCCGTCGCCGACGGCGCACGCGCTTAACACGCCACATCAGCAGTAAGACCAGCGCGATGTTGAGCATGTTCCAGGCCACGCCATGCACAAATGCGGCCCGATAGGAACCGGTGATATCGAAGATCAAGCCGGACAGCCATCCGCCCAGCGCCATCCCGAGAATTGTTGCCATCAGGCACAGACTGATCCGCATCCCCGCCTCGCGCGCCGGGAAGTATTCGCGCACCACAACCGCATAGCTCGGCACAATCCCGCCCTGCGCCAGGCCAAACAGCGCCGACACGACATAGAGCGAAACCAAGCCATCAAACGGTACGTAAAGGATAAGCGTCAGGCACTGCAAATAGGTGCCAAGCAGCAACGTGCGCACGCCGCCAATGCGGTCGGCAATCACACCGGACGCCAGTCGGCTGATGACCCCCATTCCGAGCATCAGCGACAACATCTCAGCACCGCGCGAAACGCCGAAGTTGAGATCCACGCAATACGCCACGATATGCACCTGCGGCATCGACATGGCGACACAACACGCGAGACCGGCCAGTACCAGGATGCTTTGTACGCCCCAGGCCGGCAACGGGCTGCGATAGCGCCGCGGCTCACCGCCATCCGCCGTTGCCGCCGCCTCCTGCTCCGCCTCAGAGGGTGCCCGTTTGATCAGGAACAGCGACAGCGGCAGCATCAGGCCAGCACATGACAGGCCGATAATCATATAAGCTTGCCGCCAATCACCGATCGTCAGCAATTGTTGCATCACCATCGGCCACAGGACGCCGGCCAGATAATTGCCGCTCGCGCAAATCGCAATGGCCGTGCCACGGCGCTTGGCGAACCACTGCGATACATCCGCCATCAACGGCCCGAACGTTGCCGATGCACCAACACCAATCAGCAAACCATTCGCCGCCGTCAATTCCCAGATTGTGGTGCTCTGCGCCGCCAGATAGAAGCCGCCGCCAACGCACACCGCCGACAGCATGATCGGCACCAGCGCACCAAGGCGGTCCAGCAATCGCCCGATCACTACACCGCCCAGCCCGAAACCAACCATGCAGGCTGTGTAGGACAGCGAAACCGCAGCCCGGTCGACGCCGAAATCTTCTTGAATTTTCGGCAGTGCGACAACGCCCGTCCACAGCCCCGCCGCCCCAAGCGTGCTAAGCAGCAGGCAAACCAGCAGCCGGCACCAAGCATAGCGACTATCAACAAGATTAACGCGCTGCCGGCCAGAATCCGGCGCGACGATCCCCGCTCCCGTCCTGGTCGGGTTAATGCCCTGTGTCGTCATGTCGAGAAATTCCTGCCACGCACTAGGCGTTTACCCGCGCGAGCCTAACGGAATTGGCAATTGCCACAAACTGATATTTCGTTATGCAGTGCATAGCCGCGACGACGCCACGCTACCATCCACAGTTGCTCTTCGCTATGATGTGCCCATGAGCGATATCCTCGATAAGATCACGGCCTACAAGCTGCCCGAAATCGCAGCTGCCAAGGATCGATTACCCTTGCCCGAGTTGCAGCGCCGATTGGCCGACGTGGCGCCACCGCGCGGCTTTGCGCGGGCGATCGATTCGCGGATCAACGACGGTGAATATGCGTTAATTGCCGAAATAAAGAAGGCGAGTCCGTCGAAAGGGCTGATCCGCGAGGATTTCGACCCACCTGCCCTCGCCAAGGCTTACGAACAAGGCGGAGCTGCCTGCCTCTCGGTGCTAACCGATACGCCTTCGTTCCAGGGCGCTCCTGACTTTCTCACGGCCGCTCGGGACGCAACCGGCCTGCCGGCCCTGCGCAAGGACTTTATGCTCGACACCTATCAGGTCGCCGAGGCCCGGCTCTGGGGCGCAGATTGCATCTTGATCATCATGGCGCAAATCGACGACGCCACGGCCCGGGATCTCGCCGCTGCCGCCCGGGACCACGGCATGGACGCCATTGTCGAAGTCCACGACGACGCCGAACTCGATCGCGCCCTGGCGCTGGATTGCCGCCTGATCGGCATCAACAACCGCAACCTGCGCACCTTCGATGTTTCGCTCGAAACAACGGAGCGTCTCGCACCAAGCATCCCGTCCGACCGCATCACCATCTGCGAGAGCGGCATCGCGACCCATGCCCACCTGCAACGCATGGCAAAAAGTGGCGTCAAAACCTTTCTGGTTGGCGAAAGCCTGATGCGCCACCAAGACGTCGCAAACGCGACCCGCACCTTGCTGAGCGGACAGTAAGCCTTCGGAGTTCTCCCAGCGCCAATGGCCAAGCTCTCACACATCAACGAACGCGGCGAAGCCCACATGGTCGACGTCGGCGAAAAATCGGCCACCGAACGCCGCGCCCTCGCCGAAGGGCACATCACGATGACGCCCGACACCTTCCGGCTGATCGCAGATGGTACCGCCAAGAAAGGCGATGTCATTGCCACCGCCCGCATCGCCGGCATCATGGCGGTGAAGCGCACACACGAGTTGATTCCGCTGTGCCATCCGCTTGCCATCACCAAAGTCACCGTCGAGTTCGAGCCTTTGCCCGGCGACAGCGGCCTGCGCGTGTGCACCGAAGTTCGCGTCAAAGGCCAGACCGGCGTCGAGATGGAAGCGTTGACCGGCACCTCGGTTGCCTGCCTCACGCTCTATGACATGCTCAAGGCCGCCGATAAATCGATGCAGATCTCCGGCATCCGCCTTCTCGAAAAATCCGGTGGACGCTCGGGCACCTACACAGCCGCCGGCCCGGCCGTATCCGACGGCGAGGCATAACCAGCATGGCGCCGCCCCTCCTCACCGTCACCGAAGCGCGCGCCGCCATCCTCGCCCAGGCCGCCCCAACCGCAATTACGTCGATTCCCCTGTGGGATGCCGACGATCGCATCCTTGCCGAACCATTGGCGGCCACCCGCACACAACCGCCATTTGATGTTTCCGCAATGGATGGATTTGCCGTCCGTGCCGGCGATGTGGCCGACCTGCCGGCGACGCTTAAACTAATCGGTGAAGCCGCGGCCGGCCACGGCTTCGACGGCTCGGTTCAACCAGGTGAGGCCGTCCGTATCTTCACCGGCGCGCCGGTGCCACCCGGCGCCGATGCCATCGTTATTCAGGAAAATACCGAGCACAACGCTACCAAAGTCATCGTCAAGGAAGGTGCGCCTGAAGCCGGTCATATCCGCCCGCGCGGCTTCGATTTTGCCGACGGCCAATCCCTGCTCACGGCACCGCGACGCCTGAACGCCCGCGACATCACACTGGCCGCCGCGATGGGCCACGCGACGCTGCCGGTGCGCCATCGCCCACGCGTTGCGCTGCTCGCAACCGGCGACGAACTTGTTCTGCCCGGCGAACCAACCGGCCCTGATCAAATCGTCTGCTCCAATCCTTACGGCATTGCGTCGATCGTCCGTCGTGCCGGCGGCGAACCCATCTTCCTTGGCATCGCAAAAGATGACCGCGACACGCTTGCCGCCAAACTTGAAGAAGGTCACGATTGCGATGTCACGATTGCGATCGGCGGCGCTTCCGTTGGCGACCATGACCTCGTCGGCCCGGTCCTCAAGGATCTCGGCATGAGCCTCGACTTCTGGCGCATCGCCATGCGCCCGGGCAAACCACTGATGTACGGGCGATTGGGCGCGCGACATGTCCTCGGCCTGCCGGGCAATCCGGTTTCATCGATGATCTGTGCGCGTATTTTTGTCGTCCCGCTGATCCGGGCACTCCTTGGCCTTGCCGCGGACACCGACACCACGCGTGACGCGATCGCCGGCAACGCCATGACGGCAAACGGCCCACGAGAGCATTACATGCGCGCAACTCTCGTCACCGGCCCTGAGGGAAATCCCGTCGCCACTCCCGTGCGCTCGCAGGACAGTTCCCTGCTCTCACCACTCGCCGAGGCGGATGCGCTGATTGTCCGCCCGCCCAACGATGCGGCAATTTCCGCCGGCGGACCCGTGCAAGTGCTTCCTTTGGATTTTTAACGCCCAGCCTCATGTTGGCAATACAGACCATCGGCATAAGCTGACGTCAGACCTCGGCCAATCCAAGACGGCGCTCGATGCGACCGAGGCGAATATCGAAACCGTCGATACGACAATGCATTCCATCGAGCGACTCGTCGATATTCGTGACACGCACTTTCAGCAACTGAGTATCGTCGACAACTCTATCGAGCTTTCGATTCATGTCAGTCATCTGCGATTGCATCCGTTGCAGTATGGGCACGACAATGTAATTTGGCCCCGGCATGACTGCCCCCTTATGCGAACATAAGCGGAACAAAAATTTCCCAAAGTCCATCACAAAGGACGCCCGACGACCTCGCCGTCACAGCATCGCGAGCTTTGTGCCGATGTTGCGAAACGTCGTCTTGACGCGCCGTACCGTGCCGGTCACGGAGCGCATGACGACCGTCTCGGTTTCCGCGAAATCGCCGCGGAAATGCACACCCTTCAGCAACGACCCATCGGTAACGCCGGTCGCCGAGAAGATGACATCGCCGTGCGCCATTTCGTCGACAGTGTACTTCTTGTTGACATCGGCGCCCATCCGCTCCGCGCGTTGGCGTTCCGCATCGTTCGCGGGTAACAGGCGGCCCTGCATCTGTCCGCCGGTGCAACGCAGCGCTGCGGCGGCGAGAACGCCCTCGGGTGCACCGCCAGAACCGATATAGATGTCAACGTTGGTCTGCTCCGGATCCGTTGTCCAGATCACTCCGGCGATATCGCCATCCGAGATCAACTGCACGGATGCACCGGCATCGCGCACCGCCTGAATAATCTCGGCATGCCGCGGCCGGTCGAGAATGCACGCTGTGACTTCTCCGATCGGCTTGCCCCGTCCAAGCGCCACAGCTTCGAGGTTTTCCTTCACCGACCGGTCGAGATCGACCACGCCTGCGGGCAGCCCCGGCCCAACGGCAATCTTGTCCATGTACATGTCCGGCGCATGCAACAACCCGCCGCGCTCAGAAATCGCCAGCACGGCGAGTGCATTGGGCATCGACTTCGCGCACAGCGTCGTGCCTTCCAGCGGATCGACGGCAATATCAACCTCCGGCCCCTCGCCGGTGCCAAGTTCCTCGCCAATGTAGAGCATCGGCGCTTCGT
>JAGDYV010000136.1:0-16986 GCA_049116495.1 Hyphomicrobiaceae bacterium
CTATCATACGCCGAGCGGCGACAAATCCATGGACGGCCTCATGATGGCACTGGAGCGTGGCTTGCCGTTGCGCGACATGGAGATGGTCCAATTCCATCCAACCGGCCTCCTCGCCGGGACCGATACGCGCATGACCGGCACCGTCCTTGAGGAAGGGTTGCGCGGTGCTGGCGGGCATCTGCTCGACGGCAACGAACGTCGCTTCATGGAGGACTATGACCCGGACGTCGAGCGGGCCACGCGTGATATTGTCAGCCGCGCAATCTATGCCGAAATGCGAGCCGGCCGCACGACGCCCAACGGTGGCGTCTACATCAAGATGAGTCATCTGGGGCCCGAAACCGTCACCAAGAAATTCAAGGGCATGGTCGAACGTTGTGCTGATTGCGGCTTTGACCTCGCCGGAGGCCTCGTTGAAGTGGTCCCGACGGCGCACTACCACATGGGCGGCCTCGTCTGCGACGTTGACACGTCGACCGAACTGCCTGGACTGTTTGTTGCTGGCGAGGATGCCGGTGGCGTGCATGGCGCAAACCGTCTTGGCGGCAACGGCGTTGCTAACTCCACTGTGTTCGGCGGCATTGCCGGCGACACCATGCCGAGTTACCTCGCTCGAAATCCTCACTGGCGGGAACCGGACGAAGCGATCATCAACGATGCCGTGGCGCGCTCGACAGCGCCGTTCGGCAAGGCGGGTGGTGACTTGAACGGTCTGCGTGAGCGTCTGCTCGACCTGATGTGGGATGATGTCGGTGTGTTACGGGATGCAACCGGATTGGTTCGCGCGCTCGACGGCCTGGATGCGATCAGCGATGAGCTGGACGCGACCGGTCTGCCCGATGCTGACCGCGCGTTCAATCTCACTTGGCACGACTGGCTCAACCTGCGCTCGCAAATCGCCATCTCGAAGGTTATTACCCACGCAGCCATCGCGCGCGAAAACAGCCGTGGCGCGCATTATCGTGAAGACTTCCCCGACGCCGGAGAGCTGGACAAATCGACATTCACAGTCGTGCGCGAGGCGGATGGCGAAATGAGCGTTGCCAACGAGCCTGTCGTCTTCGACATTGTCCGCCCAGGTGATACCCTGATCAAGGATAAGCCCGAAGCCGCGGAGTAGATCTGATGGCAGACTCAACCACACTGAAGAAAAATAGAGCAAAACCGGCAACCTACGCCGATATTGAAGCCCTGCCTGAAAATATGGTCGGTGAGATCTTGTTTGGTGTTCTGCATGCGCACCCGCGGCCCGCTCCGCGACACGGGCTAGCAGGCGCAGAACTCGCCTTCGAACTTGTCGGTCCGTTTAGACGGGGTATAGGCGGTCCGGGTGGATGGATTTTTGCTATCGAGCCTGAACTGCATCTTGGTCCGCATGTTGTCGTTCCGGACTTAGCAGGCTGGCGGATCGAGCGCCTTCCGAACTTTCCAGCGACTCCCTATATCGAGGTTGCACCGGATTGGCTTGCGGAAATTCTCTCGCCATCGACGCAGCGCGCTGATCGTACTGACAAGCTCAACATTTATGCGGAATACGGCGTCGGTCACTGCTGGTACCTCGATCCCGTCGACAAGACACTGGAAATCTTCACCCGCGTCGGAGACAAGTGGCAGATCGCATCAACCTTCAAGGATGCCGACCCCGTCACGGCCCCACCCTTTGAAGCACATACATTCAACCTGGATGCCCTTTGGGAACCAGAAGAAGACACAAGCTCGAAAGACCGAACATGATCCCTATCAGCGCCATCCAATCAACTGCCGAGACACTCATGGCCAAGGCGGCCATTGAGATCCCCGATGATTATCTCGGGGGGCTTGAAAAGTTGGCCGATACGGAAAGCGGTGAGCTTTCCGCGTTCGTTATCCGTGCCATGCTCGACAACTACAAGGCGGCGGAAGAGGATCGTCGCGCCATGTGCGGTGATACCGGTACGCCGCGCTGGTACGTCAAGTTCGGCAACGATGCCCGGGTTGAAGGTGGACCCGCTGCGCTTGAAGGCGCGCTTCGCCGGGCGACCGCCAAGGCAACGCACGATGTGCCGCTGCGCCCCAATCGGGTGCACCCGCTGTGGCGCACGGATCATGACAACAACGTTGGCATCAACGCGCCGGAGATCGACTACACCTTCCACCCGGAAGGCGACTGGGTCGATCTCATCACCGTCCACAAGGGCGGCCTGTTCGGCTCTGACTATCGCATGCTGTTTCCAGGCGATGGCATCGACGGCATCAAGCGCTTCTTCCTCGATACCTGCATTGCGTTTGGCAAGCGCGGCTTGGCCTGCCAACCGGCGATCGTTGGCGTTGGGCTTGGCGGCTCGAAGGACGCCGCCATGGTGCTCGGCAAGCAGGCCGCCTGCCTGCGCACCGTCGGCTCGCAGCACTCAGATCCCAAAGTCGCTGCCCTCGAAGAGGAACTGCGCGAACTTGGCAACTCGATCGGGATGGGTGCAATGGGCTTCATGGGCTCGTCGATGGTCGTCGATTGCAATATCGAAGTGGGCTATTGCCACACCGGCGGCATGCCGATGAGCGTGCACATGTTCTGCCTGTCGTCGCGGCGTGCGGTTGCCCGCATCCATGCTGACGGCCGTGCCGAGTTTCGCACCGATCCGGAGTGGTTCACCGACTACTCTCGTCGCCCAACCGTCGAATGGGATGGTGTTGGGGCGCCGCAGACCGAAGCGGCCGAGTGATGTGTCGATGACCTCGGCTGATAGCACCGCGCTGTTTCTCGACCCTCATGATCCGTCGTTTGTGGCTGATCCGTACTCGACGCTGGCGCAATTACGCCAATTCGCGCCGGTGCACTGGAGTCCACCGCTGCGGGCCTGGGTCGTGACGCGTTATGATGATGTGCACGCGGTTCTGCACGACAAACAGTTGTCAGCTGATACGGTTACGCCGTTCTACAAGGCGCAGCCGTCTGACACACAGGCCAAGATCGCATCACTGATGCGGTATCTCGGCAATTGGCTCGTGTTCAAGGATCCGCCTGACCACACCCGCATCCGTAACCTGACCACGCGGGTTTTTACGAGCCGGGCGCTCGCGCCGGTGCGCGCCAATATCGAGAAGATTTCGGCGGATCTTTTATGCGCGATGCAGCCCGATACAGAGATTGATCTCGTCGCGACCTATTCCAACCCGCTACCAGCTTATGTGATTATGGACATGCTTGGCATGCCGCGCTCGCTGTTGCCAGACATGAAGCGTTGGTCGGACGAAATCAAACTGTTCATTGGCTCGGCGCGCTCGGTACCCGATAAGTATGACCGTGCGCGCGCCGGTGTTGAAGCGATGGCAGATGCGTTTCGCGACGTGATCGAAGATCACCGACGCCGTCCACGTGAAGATGTTCTTTCACTCTTGGTTGAAGCGCGTGACGATGATGATGGGCGACTGAGTGATGACGAATTGGTTGCGACCTGCATACTTTTCTTGTTTGCAGGTCACGAAACAACAACGAACTTGATTACGATGGCATCGCTCCACATGATGCAGCGACCAGCGCAGCGTAGCCGTTTCCTGGCGCTTGAATCCGAGGCAGAAATCGAGGCGGCAACCGAGGAATTCCTAAGGTTTGATGGCCCGACACCCTCGATGGTGCGCATTGCAGTCCAGGACCATCAACTCGGTGGGCAGACCATAAAGGCTGGCGAGCGCATCTACGCCATGATCGCCGCTGCCAATCGTGACCCGGAAGTTTTCGTACGCGCCGATGAACTTGATATCGGACGATCGGCGAAGCGGCATTATGCATTTGGCTATGGAACACATTTTTGTCTTGGGGCGCCGCTCGCCCGGCTGGAGGCCGCAATTGCCATTCCCGCGCTTCACCGTCAATTTCCGCGCATGCAGCTGACAGCCGATGCCGTCTGGGCTGATGGTATGACGCTGCGCGGCCCGGTTCGCCTCCCCGTACATCTCGGCCCTGCTTTTCGCCCTTCTTCCGCTTAACCGTTCGATCGGATACCCGCCACATGACTGACAACAAGATAAAAACTGTCACCCTTGACTTGCCAGCGACAACTGAAGATTTGCGCAAGCTCGAGATCGGCACCGTTGTGTATCTTAACGGGCGCGTCTTTACGGCCCGAGAGGGCGTTTACAAAATGGCTGTCGATGATGGTAAAGCGCTGCCGGCGGACTTGGGCAGCGCCAACTTCCACTGCTCGCCGGCAGCGACGATCGAAGATGATGGTTCATTTAATGTTGGCGCGGTAACGGCGACGGCGTCGTTTCGTTTTGCAAAATGGCTGGACGGCTGGTTCAAGATTTCCGGCTGCAACATCATTATCGGCAAAGGCGGCATGACCAGCGAAATCTACCGCAACTCGTTTTTGCCAAACAATGCGATCTATTTGACGACCGTTGGTTATGGCACTGGTGCGTTGCTTGGGCGTGGTATCGAAACGGTTGTCGATGCGCATTGGGTCGAGGATTTGGGGCTTGCCCAGGCCATTTGGGTTCTTGATTGCAAAAACTTCGGGCCGTTTCTCGTCGAGAGTGATCTCGACGGTCGATCGTTGTTCGAGCGTGAAAATGAAAAGATCGCTGGCAACATCGAAAAGCTGTATGAGGGAACACGGCCGGCGACGCTGCGCCGATTCGGCGAGACAAACGACAAGACGGACGAGGTTATTTGATGAGCCAGCAGGGCACTGCCGCGAGCGGCAATGACGACGCTCGACCTGACCCGCGCCAACGTGCCAGCTTCAAGATCTGGACATCCCACACCATTCGTTACAATGATCAAGACACGCTTGGTCACGTCAACAATGCCGTCTATTCGACGTTTTTTGAAGCAGGTCGGACCGCGTTCATCAAGCCAATGCTGGATGAAATCGCCGACGAAACCACAACGCTCGACTTTGTCCTCGCCCGCATCACGATCGATTTCATCCAGGAATTGAACTATCCGGGGACGGTCGATATTGGCACATGCGTGCACCGGCTTGGTACGAAATCGATGACATTTTCGAACGGTGTCTTCAAAGGCGGCACTCATGAATGTGTTGCGACGTGCGAGGCCATCCTGGTTTTCTTCGACTTGGCTCAGCGTGCTTCTGTCGCGCCGCCAGCGCGTTTGCGCGCCATGTTGGAGGCGAGCATGCGCGGCGATTGACGATTTGCGCCAATTCAATGCTGCCATTAACCGCCGAATAACCAAGGTGAGAATTGTATCTCTTGGTTTACGTGCTGCCCATCGGTTCATGCTTAAGATTTGGCCCGTGCCCTGCATTTCAGCCAGGCAATGGTTTGCGGGCAATTGGAGACAGCATGACATCGGAAGCAACGACAGAGGGATTTGGCCTTGGCAAGGCACGAGAAGCCGTGGCTTCCCGCGTGATGAACCTGTTTGAGCGCTGCTTTTGCGATCGCATCGGCCAATTGCGCCGGCCTTTGCTGTTGTTCAGTCTCATATGTGTGGATCTGGTTGCAATCGCGCTTTCAGGTGTTGGTGCATATCTGCTGACCGCATCCAATGGCGTCGACGAGTTTGCAGCGACAACATCTGTCATAATCGTTCCGTTCCTTGTCGTCGCGATCCTCAGCTCGAATTGGTCTTACTCGATCTCAGCGCTGCGCCAGCCTGCGGCTCAGATTGGCAAGATTTTGAGCGCAGTTGCATTGATCGCGCTAGCGGTCAGCGGTGTTTTGTATCTCGCGAGCATCGCAGTCGTGGCGCCGGTAACCACCCTGACTTGGAGTGGATTTGCATTCCTTGCGTTGGCTGGCAGTCGCGTTGTCGTGGCACGTTCAATCAATCATTTCGCTGCAACCGGCAGATTAAGGCGACGCGCCATCATTGTTGGTGGCGGCGAAGATGCAAATACGTTGGTCGATCTGCTTCGCGCGGAAAGCACGCATCTTGAAATTCTCGGCATGTTCGATGATCGGACCCACGCCCGTGACGGGACGCATGAAGCTGATGTTGGTTTGCGCCGGCTCGGCACGTTTGACGAACTTTCCACTTTCTGTCGTGAGGCGGGCGTCGAACTCTTGATTGTCAGCGTGCCGGCCGCTGCCGAAGCGCGCCTGCTGCAGATCGTTAAGCAACTGCTGCAGTTACCTGTCGACATCAGGATTTCGGCACACACGTCGAAGCTGCACTTCAATCGCAACGCCTATACCTATATCGGCAACGTGCCGATGCTGCGGGTTCTGGACCGGCCGCTCAGCGATGCGGATCGCATGATCAAGAATGTCGAGGATCGGGTACTTGGCCTGGCGTTGCTCCTCATGGCAACGCCGATCATGGCGTTGGTCGCCCTTGCGGTACGTTTCGAAAGTAAAGGGCCGATCCTGTTTCGGCAAAAGCGACTTGGCTTTAACAACGAGTTGATCGAGGTTTGCAAGTTCCGGTCGATGTATACCGACATGTCGGATGCGACGGCGGCCAAGCTTGTGACCAAAGACGACCCGCGCGTCACGCGGGTCGGCCGCTTCATTCGCAAGACCAGCCTCGATGAATTGCCGCAACTCTTCAATGTGTTGCGCGGGGAGATGTCGATCGTCGGCCCGCGCCCGCATGCGCTCCAGGCTAAGGCCGGCGATGACCTCTATCATGATGCTGTGCGTAGTTATTTCGCGCGCCACAAAATGAAGCCCGGCATCACCGGTTGGGCACAGATCAATGGCTGGCGCGGTGAAACGGATACGCTTGAGAAGATCGAGCAGCGCGTCGAGCATGACATGCATTACATCAACAATTGGTCGGTGCTGCTCGACCTTTACATAATCGCCGTCACTCCATTCTCGCTGATCGGCGGGCGCAACGCGTACTGAGGCTGCGTTCACGCCGTTGAAATCGAATTTGTGACCACTTGGAAAGTACGCATCAGCCGTCATGGCAACCCTGGCCCTCCATAACCTGACGATCTCACGCGGCACGGTCCTCTCGGCGGTTCTTGCCCTTGCCGTGCTGTCAAGTTCGATCGTGTACAGCGAGCCGGCACCGGTCGACGTTCTGATGCTCGGTTTCATCGTTGGGTTCGTCGTGCTTGGCGGTGGGCGCTTCGGGTTGGCGACCGGCCTCAATCTGACGATTTGGTTGGCAGTTGTGGCGTTGTCGTTCGTTGCGACCGGCTGGTCCCCTGATTTTGGCGATGCCGTCAAGCACCAGGCGGTGACACTGTTCTTGGTGGTCGGTGCCGGTGCAATCGCGGCTTTCGTTGCGCAAGAACCAGAGCCTCGCGTCCGTCTCGTATTTAATTGCTATGTCGCGGCGATGGTCTTGGCCTGTTTGTTCGGGTACCTGGGCTACTTCAAACTGCTGCCTGGGGCCTACGACCTGTTCACCAACTACGGCCGCGCGCGCGGTACGTTCAAGGACCCCAACGTATTCGGTGCCGCGCTTTGCCCCGCGATTGTCTATCTCGTCTGGTCGCTGCTTCGTCAGCCCTGGCGCCAATCCATGGTGCCGGCGCTGCTCTGTCTGTTCATCATGCCGGCCTTGCTGATCAGTTTCTCGCGAGGGGCCTGGGTGTCGCTCGCGGTGTCGCTGCTCGTGCTCGGCTTCATCGCCCTCACGCGTACGCGCCGGCAGTCGGATCATGTGCGTATGGTCGGTTTTGGTGTAGCCGGGTTCGCGGTGCTTTCGATGACACTGCTGATGGTGTTGCAGATCCCGACTGTCAGCAATCTGATGCAGCAGCGCGCGAGCCTTACGCAGGGTTATGACGAAGGGCCGGAGGGCCGGTTCGGTGGCCAGCAGAAGGCTGTTCGCCTGATCCTCGAAAACCCGTTTGGTATTGGCACGCACACCTTTCGCGTGCGCCATCACCACGAAGAGGTTCACAACGTTTATCTGACCATGTTCCACTATGGCGGCTGGATCTGCGGTCTTCTGTTCATCGCAAGCATAGCCTTGACGTTTACCATCGGACTGAGCGGCGCGTTGCGTATCGGTGCCCTGCAGGGCGGATTGGCGGTGGCAACTGCATCTTTAGCCGGAATGATTGTTGAGGGCTTGGTGATCGACTTTGATCATTGGCGCCATTTCTTCATTTTCTTGGGATTGGTCTGGGGGCTCAGTGACGCACGCGTGACGGAAGTACCGCGGTCGTCGCGTCGCCGCCGTTCCGATTCATTGTCGGTTAATATACGTCGCCCACGACTGCGGCGTGCGACGATCGTTGATTGAAGCTGACCAATCGCAGTTGAACCGTTGTGATATATGGTAAAATATTCACAGCGTGACAGTTAGCGAGGCAGGGGCATGAGCGAAGCATTCGATCCAAGCGATCATGATCTTTTCGAAACGCATTATTTTGAAGACTTCAACGTCGGTGACAGTTTTCCAATCCCGTCGCGGACGATGACCGAGGCCAACTTCCAGGTTTTCCAGGCAGCCAGCGGCGACAATCACCCGATCCACTATGATCGTGAATACTGCAAGCGTCACGGTCATCGCGATCTGCTGGCGCATGGCTTTCAGGTTGCCATTCAGACCTGCCCCGGCGCTGGGCAACTGCCACACATGATTGGCGATGCGATGATCGCGTTCATCGAACAGTCGTCGCGGTTTCTCGCTCCCGTCTATGCGGGCGACACGCTCTATCCGCGCCTCACGATCAGCGAACTCAAGGCTCAGCGCTCAACCGGCGTGATGTCACTGCGCTCGAGCGTGCACAATCAGGACGGTGAACTGGTGATGGAAGGTCATCAAAAGCTGTTGCTGCGCAAACGTCATCCGGATCGGAAAGCTTAGGGTAGATCAAGATGCGCATCCTGGTGGCAGGCTGGCATGGCCAGATCGCAATGGCACTCTCAGAGGCTGCGACACGGCGTGATGACGTCCAGGCCTATGCCGTCGGACGTCCGGCACTCGATCTGACCGACCGTCCTGCCATTGGCCGCACGCTATTTGGTATTGCCCCGGACGTGATTATCAATACCGCTGCCTATACCGATGTTGAAGGTGCCGAGCGCGAGCCGCACATTGCTGCCCGGCGCAACACCGAGGGCGCTGCCGCTCTGGCCAGACATGCGGCCCGCCTGGGCGTTCCGATTATCCACCTCTCGACCGTTTATGTCTTCGATGGCGAGAAGTCGGCGGCTTATAGAGAAGACGATCCGGCACAACCGATCAATGCCTACGGCCGTTCCAAACGTGCCGGCGAACAGGCCGTCGCCAGCATCAATCCACGCCACATTATTTTGCGCACGGGTTGGGTTTATAGTCCCTTCGGGCGGAACTTTGTCAGCCTTGTTCTGGAGCGCGGTCGGCGGGAATCAGCGCTTGAAATCGACGACCTGCAACGCGGCTCTCCGACATATGCGCCGCATCTCGCCAATGCCATCTTGGATGTCGCCGCCCATGTTGCAATTGCGCGAACGAGCGACACGGCAAATGACTTATGGGGCACGTATCACGTGGCGGACACAGGGACAGCGCGTTGGTGCGATATCGCAGACAAGGCGTACGCTGTTGCTTCTGAGAGAGGGCGCCCGCCGGCGCAGGTTGTTGCGACGGCCAGGCGCTCAGCAGACCTGGCGCCACGCCCGCAGAATGCGACGCTCGATTGTACGAAACTGCAGCAGGCCTTTGGCCTTCGGCTGCCAACCTGGCAGCACGCCGTGAGAGATTGCGTGACGCGTATTGTCAGCTAGAAATCACGCTGCGCCTTGGCGAGCAGGCGCCGGGCTCGGTCGGCAACGGGTTTGTCAATCATCTTGCCATCGAGGCTGACGGCGCCGAGCCCCTTGGCTTCAGACTCCTCGAGCACACTGATGACGCGCCGGGCATGGGCGATCTCTTCGGGCTTCGGGCTGAACCCCTTGTTGAGCAGGTCGACGACCGACGGGTGAATGCAACTCGCGCCATCGAAGCCGTGTCGGTTAGCCTCGGCGATCAGCTCTTTAATGCTGGCGCGATCGCTGTAATCGGCAACGGTCCCATACATACCAAACGAAAACCGGCCTGCGGCCTTGGCGGCCATGTGCACCATCTGTTTCGGCATGCGTAGAACTTCCGGTGACGGCTCAGACTCAAGCACTGTCGAGATATCCTCGCTGCCCGATACCGCTGCAATAACGCGATCTGATGCGGTAATAATCTCACGCGCATCGAGTACAGCGGAAGGATCTTCCAACATGGCGATCAACTTCACCGGATGTGGCGGCTTGTATTCTGCTTCCGCGTCCTCGATGGCTTCAACGATCAGGCGGATATGTCCGGCACTTTCCGACTTTGCCAGCATGATCACGTCAACGTGGGCGGCAACTGCTGCTTCGACGTCTCGAATACACAATCGAATGGGCCGGTTGACGCGCACCAGTATGTCTGCGCCGTTGCGCCGGCACTGCGGAGCCGCCTCCGTCAAAGCTGCGCGGGCTTTGGCCTTTTCACTGAGCGGAATACTGTCTTCGAGATCCAGTATGATCGCGTCAGCGCCGCGGTCAGCTGCCTTGGCAACGAACCGTTCATTGCTCGCGGGCACGTACAGTAACGATCGATACATGCGTTCATCCAATCGCGTTATCATTGCGCATCCGCGCAATTGCTTCGGCATCGTAGCCGACTTCGGCTAAAATCGTGTCGGTGTGCTGGCCAAGATCGGGGGCCGGAATGCGGAAGACCCCGGGCGTTTCAGAAAGTCGTGGCGAGATGTTGTGCATCGGCACCGTGCCAAGGTCGGCGTCATCCGCATCGACGATAATCTCGCGCTCAATGAAGTGCGGATCCTCGTAGGCTTCGTCGATGTTGTAGACCGGCCCGACCGTCACGCCATTTTCGCGCATTACGGCAAGCGCCTCGTCGCGCGTCTTGGTGTTGAACCAGGCACCAACTGCAGCATCGACGTCGTCGCGATGTTTGATGCGATCGGCGTTGAGCCGGAACCGCGGGTCGTCCTTCATGTCCGATCGTCCGATCGCATCGAACAGGCGCATCGCCATCGGCTGCATCGATCCGGACAATGCCACGAACTTGCCGTCGCGGCACTGATAAACGTTGCGTGGCGAAGATGTATTCGACGCGCTGCCGCAACGTTCTTTGACGTCTCCCGTTTCGCGGTAGATGGCAGCTTCCGGCCCAAGCACGCCGAAGATCGGCTCAAGCAGTGAGAGGTCAATGACCTGCCCGCGCGATTTACCGCGATCGCGGGACCTGAGTGCCATCATCACGGCCATGGCGCCTTGCAAACCGGCGATCATATCGGCCAAGGCGAGCGGTGGCAGCACCGGTTCGCGATCGGGAAACCCGGTGCGCGCCGCAAAACCACTCATGGCTTCGACCAGTGTGCCAAAGCCCGGTTGGCTGGCATAGGGCCCGGTCTGTCCAAACCCTGAAACACGCACGATGATCAGATCCGGATTGTCGGCGAGCAGCACATCCGGCCCAAGGCCCATTTTCTCAAGCGTGCCCGGGCGATAATTCTCGACCAGCACGTCCGCTGTTTTCAGGATCTTGCGCAGCGCCTGCTTAGCTGCATCATCGCGCAGGTTCAGCACGACCGACTTCTTGTTGCGCCCGTATACCTTCCAGTGCAGTGAGTGGCCGGCGTCCTTCCAGTGGCGCAACGCATCGCCCTCTGGCGGTTCAATCTTGATCACCTCGGCGCCGAAATCTGCGAGTTGCAGTGATAGAGCGTTGCCAGCGACCAGCCGCGACATGTCGACAATGCGCAACCCTTCGCCCGGCCCGACGGCCTTGTCGTCGAATGAAACGCGCGCGAACGGTGATGTGCCGTCAGCGTTGGACATGTCTTAACGCCTCCCAGTCGTTGCGATTCGTGCGCTCATACGCCGATATGCACCTGGATCTGACCGAGAACTCCGAAATCTGCCATCACATCATCGCCTTCGACAATCTCAAGCGGCACCATGGTCGTACCGGTGGTCACGATTTGGCCCGCCGACACGGCGTGGTTGATGGAAGAGAGCTCGTTGACAAGCCATGTCAGCGCGACGCGCGGATCGCCCAGGACGTTGGCGCCCGATCCTTCGCGTTCAATGCGGCCCGCGACATGACCGGTGATCACATGTGCTGACAGGTCCAATGCGCGCCAATCGGCGGTGACTTCCGGTCCGACCACCAGGTCGCGCGCGCAGGCATTGTCAGCAATCAGTGTTGGGCCGCCGACGTCGGCAAACTCCTTGAACCGTGAATCCGGCAACTCGAATGCCAGGTGCAGGTCGCTGATGACGGCGAGAACCTCTTCCACGGTGTAGGGTGTCGTGCGTGGTGCAATATCTTTCCCAAGCCGAAACGCGAATTCCGGTTCACATACGCGCATCCGGTTGTTCTTGATCGGCAGGGTTGCGCCGGGCTTGACGATGCGATCCTCGAATATCCGTCCTGCGAGCGGCCCGTCGACACCGATATGGCTCTGGCCCGCGGTACTGGTCGCCGCGATCTTCCAGCCAGCCAACTGGTCGGTTGGTGGACGGCCGAAGCAGTCCTGGATCGCATAGCCTTCTTCGCGCGATTGCGGCTTCAGATGTGGTGGCAGATCATCGATGACATCACCGCGCTCCCAGGCGTCCCAAATCCAGTCGGCGGCGAGCTGTGCCGTTGATTCTGCCATTCGTCGCTCCTCGTCTGAACTCGCCTTAGACCGAACCGTCTACCATGACCTCAAGAAGCTTGGGACCTGGTGTTGCGAAGGATTGCTCCAGTGCGCCGCGTAAGTCTCCAGGGTTATCGATACGCTGCCCCGGAACACCGAGAGATTGTGCCATCATCGTGAAGTCGATGTAAGGATCGTTGAAATCCATGCCGACAAACTGTGCATTGCCATGAAAGGCCAGCAGGCGCTGCTTGATGATCCGATAGCCGCCGTTGTTGGCAATGACGAAGGTGATCGGCAGCTTCATGTTCGCCGCTGTCCAAAGCGACTGGATCGAGTACATTGCACTGCCATCGCCTGAAAAGCAGCATACCGGTCGCGGTGCCTGCGCGATTGCAACGCCAATGGACGCGGGCAATCCCCAGCCGATGCCGCCTGATGCAAGCGCGTGATAGTCGTGGCGCTCACGGTACGGCCGCAAGTCGGTCAGATGCCGCGAGGACGTCAGGCCTTCGTTGACGAGCACGCCATTTGCCGGCAGCGCTTCGGCCACTGATAGCGACAACCAGTCAGGATCAATCGGCTTGATCTCGTTTTTGCTTGCTATCTTGGCGATCAGTGACTCGCGTTTCGCTGACCAATTGCCATCTTTCAGCTTGTCGACACGAGCTTTGGCGATCTGTGCGTGCGCCGGCCCACCGATCTCTCGGATGGCCGGCACCAAGGCTTCCAGTGTCGTGCGGACATCGGCTTTCACACCGAATTCGACCGCAAAATTCTTGGCAATATCCCAGTCATTGAGGCCGATTTGCATGACGGGCAGATCGTCCGGTTTCGGATCAATCTCGCTGTAGACAGACATGCGCACAGGATCGCTGCCAAGCGCGATCATCAGGTCGTAAGGCGCCAGCAGGTCGCGAACGCTCTTTTGGTCGCGACTGAGCGAGCCAAGATAGCAGGCACTTTCTGCCAGGAAATGTGAGCCGTAGCCCACGCTTTGCTGATAAGCGGCCGCGCCGACCGTTTCGGCAAACTCTGCTGCGATCGTCAGGGCGTCGCTTTTGACCAACTCATCGCCGGCAATGATCACCGGGTTCTTTGCCTTGATCAGGCGTTCGGCCATGGCCTTGATGTTTTGATCACTCGGGCGCACCTGCGTATCGAGACGGCTCGACGCACCGAGGTCGATGCCGGCTTCGTTGTTGAGGATGTCGCCAGGCAATGAGATGAACACCGGTCCGGTTGGCGGCGTCATGGCGATCTTGGCTGCTCGGCGTACGATCATCGGCAGGTCTTCGAGGCGATGCACTTCGACCGCCCACTTGACCATCGGTTCGGCGATTGGGACAAGCGGATCATATAACAGCGGCTCGGTCAGACCATGTCCGATTTCCTGCTGCCCGGCGGTCAGGATCATCGGAGTGCCGGTAAATTTGGCGTTGTAAAGCGACCCCATCGCATTGCCGAGGCCGGGTGCGACATGCACATTGCACGCAACCAGTTGACCAGAGGCACGCGAAAATCCGTCGGCCATCGCGACCACAAGCGCTTCCTGCAGCCCGAGCACATAATTCATGTCGGGATGATCCTTCAGCGCATCCATCACCGGCAGTTCGGTGGTGCCGGGATTGCCGAACAAATGCGTTACACCCTCGTCCTTCAGGAGCGCGAGAAAGGCGGAGCGGCCCGTGATACGGTTTGCCATGCGTGGTTTCTCCATGGCCGACAATTGCGGGCCAGTAGCTACGGATGTATGGAAATCTAGGCCGTTCGGCAAATGTCGGTCAACGGTCACCGGGATCGGCTGGCCGAGGCATCACATGCGTGAGATTGCAGTCCCGTCCGCCAGCTAACGTGGAACCTGGGGCAAGCGTGACCTCGTTAAGAGTGCCGTGATCGAAGTTGGAAACAGTTTACCGTGAAGCAACGGTGCCGCAGCGCAGGTTCTTCGATTTCTGGGTGCTTGCGGGCAAATAAGACTTGCGCAGCGGCTGGCGGCTGCGCAGGTAGGGTGCTGCGCAGCTGCTGTCGCCGCCGAGCATTTGGTAGGCTTCACGTAGCGCGTACCGCGGCTTGCCATCAATGGCAACGGGGATCATTTCAGAGCGGCGCAGCAGGCGTCCGCCACACAGCGCGATCGAATCCTCGTTGACCCAGCGGCCGTCGCCATCCTGGGCGAACGTCATTTCGCGCACGCCAAGCGCGCCGCGGCAGCCGGCACCGGCTTCGCTGGTCATGGCAAGGCGATGCGTGGCGAGCGCGCAGGAAACGCGCCGTGTTGAACCGTCAACGGGCTGACATGTGCCTGCAACAGTTTCGACCTGATCGCCGACACTGAACAGCAGGTTGGTTACGCTCGCGGGCGCGGACGGGATGGCCCCTGGTGGCAATTGCGTGAGGGTTGGCAGCGGACGTGCCATCGGAACGCTCGCGTTGCTTTCAACATTGGTTGTCGCAATCACAGGCGTGGCCGCAATCGCGGTTGCCGTCACCGTTCTCAATGTACGGGTCTTGGACTTGGTGCGCCTTGCCCTACGATGGCGTGAGACTTTCGCGCGTCGTTTGATCGCCTTGCGTGCGGTCGGCCCATTTTTGAATTTCTTGCAAACCAGATCGCCGATTTCGCATTGCGCAGAGGCGTTGGATGGCATGAAACCAAGGAAGGCGATGACAAGTGTGCAAAGGCTCAAACGTAACGGCATGGTATGGTCCCCCTGAAGAAACCTGCTGCTACATTCGTCTAGTTTGTGCAAGGAGCAGTACGCGATCGGCGGAGATTTGGCTCAATTCGTGTACATATAGAGTCTTTTAAGTGACGCCGGTGCGGAAAATGGGTCGATGCGCATGGTCAACGATCCGCTGCGTGACGCGCCACCGGGATGACCTTGGTGGCCGGAAACGTCAGGGTGACACAGGTGCCGACGCCGCGGGTAGAGGTCACATCAAACGTTGCCGCCATGGCTTGAGCCAGTCGGCGCACCAGCGAAAACCCGATGCCGCGGCGTGCTGTGCGTGTGGTCGGTGCAACCTGGTCGCCCGATGGTTCCGTCTGGTCGATGTCTGCGATGAGGACGTTCGTGTCGATGCCGGTCATTCCGACGCCGGTATCGCGTACCGAAATTGACAGGCTGCCGTCGACCGATTCCGTCGCAATGATCGTGATCGTGCCGCCAGCCGGTGTGAATTTTATGGCATTTGTCAGCAGATTGAGGAGGATCTGGGTCAGTCCGGGCCCGTTCGCGATCAAGTCGGGTAAATCATCAGATATCTCGGGCACCAATGACACTTTGGCCTCCAGCGCCGATTGCCGCACCGTGCGCAGGCTCTTGCGGATCAACTCGGAGACACTCAGCTCGACAAAGTTGTTGAGCAAGCCGGCCTGACAGGCGGCATCGCGATCGAGCGCACTTGCCACGATGTTCAGTGACAGGCGCGCGCTATCGCCGATGTCGCGGGCATACTCGCGATATCGCGGATCGCCGATCGCGCCGAATTGCTCAGTCTCAATCATTTCCGCCAAGGCGATGATTGCGCCAATCGGCGTGCGCAGTTCGTGCGCCATGGCGTGCATGTCGAGACCGTCGTCCCCGTCATCCAAGGTTGCTGGCGCCGTCGTCGGCGTGCTCGCAGCGACGGCGGTTGGCGCATCCTTCTGCGTGCCTGTCTCGAATACAACCAGCACGGTGTCGGGCGTAACGCCCGGCTGACACCGGCATTTTAACGATTGCGCGCCAACTGCTGTCCAAAATACGAGTGATGCTGGCAACCCGTGCATGCCACTGTCGGGTGACGCATCGCCATTTCTGACAGGTTTGGCGGCCGCCAGCCGTAGCTGAGTGAGTGCGGGCATCGCCGGGTCAAGCGCCACCGGCATTGCGACGCCATTGTCCATCCCCCAAAGACGCCGGCCGCCGACGTTGATGGCGCAAATTGCCGGCCGCGCCGTGTCGATGACTATCGCCGGTTGCTCAAGGGCATCAATGGAACGTGGTTCGGGCATGGCGAGCAAATTGGACAAAGGCGCAACGTTTGAGGGCCACCCGAAGCCTGTAAGCCGGCGGGTTTCTTGCTCAAGACTACGCCAGATAGTCCCGCTGCGCCATGCTTGACACAGGCCCATGCACCGGGCTTTTTGTCTGATAACGGATGATATATTGGGCGGCCGCTCGACCCGGGATTTCGCCCAGGCATCCCGTTTTCCAGTTGAGCAAACGATGGTTCGAAGCGGTTGGATTCAAAGCGATGATCCGATCTTGCGAAGGCGGGCGCAATCATCTAAATAACGGGCTGCGCACCGTTCTCTGGCTGGAATCGGCAACTGGTACGGTTTTTGCGCTGTCTAACGGGCTGTGAACGTTGTTTGCGAGCCACATTACGTGTGGTGACCGTGACTTCATAGGATGCAACCCGACGACAATGAAGACCCAGGCAACTGGAGTGTGGGCCGCCTTAGCTCAGTTGGTTA
>JAGDYV010000137.1:0-14912 GCA_049116495.1 Hyphomicrobiaceae bacterium
TCGAATCCCTCTCTCTCCGCCAGATACCTGTTTCTGGTATATCAAGGATCCCCTAATTCGTCTGAAAGTGCCCGTTTTGCACTCTGACTTGCTTCTGCCATGCTAGATGTTACCCTGCCATTCTACGACAATTAGAGCATTCGTAGAGCATGGCATGGCGAGCAATAGAGCACAAAGAAATCGTAGCGTTGGACGTCTTCGAGCGCGGCAGATTGAGTCGGCGAAGGGGCCTGAATCGCTGCTCGATGGCAATGGCCTAAGGCTTATAGTCAGAAAAACCGGCGCGAAGACCTGGCAATTGAAAATCAGGATCGACGGCAAGGCAACGACCCGCACGATTGGCAACTATCCAGAGGTCTCGCTGGCACAAGCTCGCGAGCTGGCGGTAGCGATGCGTGCAAACGCCAAAGCCGGCAAAGACGTTCGTGCTAGCCTAACTGGTCCAACATTTCGCGAGTCGTTCGTCGAAATGTTCGCCAGGCGTCGAGAAGAACTTTCAAATGGCAAACATGTTGAGCAATGGAAGTCGAGCATGGATCGGTATGCCATGCCCGCGCTCGGGGATCTGCCTGTCGCAGAAGTTACGCCGCGAGATGTTTCCAATGCTATTGCCCCAATCTGGCGTTCAAAGCCGGAAACGGCGAAGCGGGTGATGCAGCGCATAGAATTGACGTTCAAGCATGCGATTGCCGCCGAGGATCGCGAGAAAGCGTCGCCAGTAGAATCAGCTCGCACGCTGCTCGGCAAGCCAGATGCGGTGATCGTTCGACATCATGCAGCGCTGCCACTCGCCGACATCCCAGACTTCATCGAGCGTCGACTCCGTCATTCGAGCATGTGGACGATCACCCGACTAGCGTTCGAGTTCCTTGTTTTGACGGTCGCGCGATCCGGAGAGGTGCGGGGAGCGGTGTGGGATGAGGTTGATATCGACCAAGCCATATGGACAATTCCTTCAGAGCGAATGAAGGGACATCGCGAACACCGGGTGCCACTCGTGCCGCGTGCTGTCGAGATTCTGCGAACAGCGCATGGCATGCGCTATGGCGATCTCGTGTTTCCCGGCACACGAGGACAAGAGCTTTCCGACAACACGTTCTCGAAGCTCATGCGAGATCACAGCCTGGCAGGCACGCCGCACGGGTTTCGAAGCACGTTCAAGTCCTGGGCGACCGAAGAAGGCATCAATGATCTTGCTACAGAACTAGCTCTAGCCCATGTCGACAAAGATCGTGTGCGTCGCGCCTACCAGCGATCTGATATGCTGGATCAGCGCCGCGATATCATGAGCCAATGGGCCAAAGTGGTGCTGCCGAAATGACGTCGAGAATGAGTCACTTTTTTGCCGGACATTAATCCGCGAATTTTTGAAACCATTTCCTAGATGCGTAAATGTGTTGCTCTTTTGTTACGGTCAGAATTACACAAACTCTCATAGTACTGAGTAATCACAAGTCCGCTTCATTTTTTCAGAGAGCCTATTATACGGGAAAGTTTTCTGAAACGAGTCAGTTTAAAACTGACATATTGTAAAACTCAGTATGCGTGCGGAGTTTATTGCCGAGCAACCGCCTCTTGACGCATGACTTCTGGTGTTGAATTCCCTTGTCTCAGTAGCCCAGGCCGCGATCGCCTTTGGCAAGTAATAGTGAGGGATTATGACAGCAACCGCACCCCAAATCATCATCGAAGCTCTGACGGCAACTATCAGCGAGCAAGTGGCCGCGACCGTGACCGCAACGCTAGAGCCGCGCATCAATGAGATTGCTGAGAGTGCTGCGATGACCGCCGTAAAAAAAGCCATAATGGCGGATGGCGACACGCCACGCGCACCATTGCTGCCGATCAAGCTACAAGAAACTCACTACGACGCGCACCAAGTTTGCGAAAAGTTGGACTGTTCCCGCGCGAGTGTGGGCAATTTGCAAAAACGCGGTTTGCTCAACACTGAACGTCTGGGTGGCTACCTGAACATCTACACGCGTGCTCGCGTTGACAAGCTCGCGATCATGATGAGCGAAGGGAGCGTCTGCTTGAGCGTTAAAGCGCGTGAAGAAGACCCCGACGCAATTGCGATCCTGGACGCATGGGAGGCCGACAAGGGACCCGGTTCGATGAATCTGACCCAGACGGAGGTCGACAACGCTATCTCGGCTGCTCGGTCGATTGCAAAGTCGGGTAAGGCTGCACTCAAAGCGTTGAAGAAAACCGCAACTTAGCGCAATCCGGTTCATTTGAGCCGCCCTTTTGTTGTTCCGAAATCTCAAACTACACGGCCCGGCCAAACGCCGTGCCAACGGAGCACGCAATGTTCAATAATGACGATGACCCCAAAAGTGCCTGATGATCCGAGGATCATTTTCAAAACGACTCAACGCGAGAAACTGATTATGCGGCGTTACGCAAAGTCACAACGACGCACGGTCAGCGACATTCTGCGTGAATATATCCGTAGCTTGGAAAAGGAGATCGAAGACGTACCGATCGCCTGACGCCAAAAAAGAGAAACGGCCCGTCACTGGAAGACAGGCCGCTTAAACTTCCAATCACACCGATGACGTCTTGCCGGACTGTCGGTGCAAGTAATCCAAGGTTTTTAGTATGAGTAGTATAGTTCATGCGCGCGAAATGCGTCAAGTTGAGCCTGACGAAACGTCGAGGGCACATTCAAGCAGAGACGAAAGTCGGCCAAATGAGCCCGACCCTAAGCCACCAGTCTTTCGTCGATTGCTAGCTCCTCCTCCGCCGAAGCCACCGGTTTTCTACAAGTGGTTGGAGGCGCCGAAGAAGGATGCTTGATTGTAATGAAATGGGCGCGTTCGCGCGTCACGCCTATGAGTGTCATGATTTAAATATCGCGGCGATCCCGACTGGTGGCGAGGACGGCAAGCGACCACTCGTCCGAGGTTTTACGCAGCGCGTCATTGGTCCTGATGAGATCGATCGGCTGTCGATCAAGTATCCAACCGCTAACATCGGTCTGGTGCCTCAGTTCTCAGGTTTTATCGCTGTCGACATTGATAGCACATGCAATGTGCTTCAACGGGACATCGAGTGCCGCTTCGGCAAAGGGCCGGTCAAAGCCATGACTGGGAGCGGCCACATGCACCTCCTGTATCGAAAATCGCGATACAAGCGGCAACGTATTGCGAGCGTAGATCTCCGTAAGGACGAGGATATCCCGGTCGAGATCAAGGCAGATGGAACGTTCATCGTCGGCCCTGGAAGCATGAATCCTAAAACAGGTGGCTACTATCGTTTTCTTGATGGCAAGAAATACGAAGATCTGTTGACGGGTCCCGAATTCGACCCGATATCGATCCAAGCACATCTGCGCGATGTTAATGGTCGGAACGCACAGCGCGTCTCAGTCGGCCATCGCAACAATGCACTTCTTCGACAATGCTTACGCGACGCACCGTATTGTGACGACTTTGACGACCTTCTCGATTGTGCGCTGAGCTTCAACGCAGATTTCCCGGAGTCTTTACCCGATAAGGAAGTCGAAAAGACGGTTCGCAAAGCTTGGCGATACCAGTTGAACGATGACAACTGGGTTGGCAAAGAAGCACAGACGCCGGTCCCGTCATCCCTGGTGAATCAAATCGCTGATGACTGTGGCGCCAACGATTGCGGAGACGCGCTTGCGCTGCTCGTCATTCTGAGAAACGCCCACTTGGTACGTCAGCGCCGGGGTGAAGCGTTCTGCCTCGTCTTTACGGCCATGGCGCGTGAACAGACGATACCCGGTTGGAGCGCCCACCGCTTCGAAAAATCCGCGAAGGCTCTACTAGCTGGCGGCTTCATCGTTTGCGTTCGTCGTGGCAAGGGCCGTGGCAATCCTTCCTTGTATCAACTGGCCGAAAAAACCCTCAATATCTCGCTGCGCGATGGGGCCGTACCGGCTGCTCGTGCTGAAAGGTGGGTCGCATGAACACGGCTCATAAAACCCCTGGATTTCACCCACTATGTAACAGAACACTCCCCCCTGGGGGTCAGGATGAAAAACCAGACGAAACGGGTAGCCGCCAGGCCCCCTGCGATCTTTCGTGTACTGACTATCAGCTAGGCAACCTTACGAACACTGACGACCTTGCTGATCGCTTCCGCGCACTGATGACCTACCATTGCAAAGTTCGGCAGGTCAGACAGCAGGCGGTTGGCGTAAGGCAAAAAGAATTCGACAGCCTGCTGGCGAGTTTCCCTGACGCGGACCCACAAGCGCTCCACGATGCCATTAAGTACGCCTTGGACTGTTTGGACGATAATCTACATCGCACTGTCAAGGGCCGGCCCATTGAGTCGCCAATCCAGTGGTTGAAGGCGATCATCAAGCGTCGCCTTGATGGCGCCGCTTATCGCGCATCGCCGACACGGGCAGCCGCCGTGCCTGACCAATCCTTATCACTGTTGTCACCCGACATCTGGATCAAAGGCGATGACACCCCGAAGCGATGGACCAACATGTCGGACCCTGAGTTGCTTGCGGCCTACCGCAAATGCGTCGACACCGTTGCCGGCTTCCGACAAAGCGGCGTCGCTGCTGGCATGCTTGAACCGAAACGTTTGGCCGCCGAAGCCGAGCTGGCACGACGTGACCTGAATGCCAAACCGCAGGAGACTACGTGATGGATTACGAAACTTGGTTGACGCACGACTATGAGACCTTCGAGGTCAAAGAGATGAGCTTTTGGCACATCATTCACACGATCGACCGGATCGATCGTTGGCTTCATGACGCCAATGAGAGGCGTCGGTTCAAGCGCAATGAGCTGCGAAACTGGTTGCGACGCTTCCGCCGCGAAGTGGAAGCTCGCAAAATCTGCGTTCGTGATGGCGTGATATCCCAGGAGCATGCCGCGTTGTATGCGTCCAGGCGAACGAGGGATCAGGACACGGACGACTTTTTCGAGAAACTACGCGAGCACTACCGCGCCGCGAAGTGACTGGCCCGTTGAGTGCATTCCATTTTGAGCAAAATCAACCAGAGAACAAAACATATCCTAACCATGAACGGAGATATCAACGCTATGACGTCAAAATTGCCCGAGGAGCCGCATTTGGATCAATCCGCACCCATCACCGCACAAAACTTCAAAACGGACTCAGCGAGCGATTTTGGGCGTCTCAAGCTATTGCCCAGCCAGGCTGCACAAGTCACCATGCTTGTGTTTGGTTGCTGTAGCTTGTTTCTCAGCGGGTTCGCTATTGCAACGCTCTTGCTCTTGGGAATGGTGTGGTTGCCATCCGAGTGGTCGATGCCTCCTCATCCGATGGAATTGCTCTGGATTGTCGTGTTGTGCGTGGGGATTGTAGGTGCATGCTTTGTTAGTCTCGCGTGGTCGTGCAAATCCACTTGAACGTGTCACTGCGATCATCCATAATTACCTGCATCATTATGTTGTTGTTTCCCGCCGACCAGTCATCTGAGTCAGGAGACAACAATCATGCAAAATCCACCAAGAAAATCTCGTGACGCCGGCCTTCAATTTCCATTTGAGGCCGCGCCGATCGACGTGCATCCGACACCTGGGAACCTCAATCCCGGTGTGCCGACAAGCCTCAACGAGGCTGCTGAAGCGGCTTGGCGTGAACATGTTCAAAATTACCGTTTGAAGCCCGGCACTGCGGCGTACGAGAGCCGGCTGACCAGGGCCAACGAGCAGGCTGCGCGCGGATTGGATGTGCACGGCAAGCCGCTCCAAGATCGCATCGCCAACGTCAGCCCTGACCGTCGTTCGATGTTCACGGACCCATTCCAAGCGCCACCTGACCTGTTGCTGCCGCCACAGCAGGCTCAACCGAAATACCCGTTCGCTGCTTCCGACCCCAAGCGCAGACCAGCACGCGCAGGTGGATTTAACGCAGCTTAATGCCGCAACAGTTTTGGAGTTTTTTCATCATGGCCCGCAGACCATTACCACCGATTCCGTCACCACATCCAAATCGACCGCTGCCAAGCGGTTACGAAAGTCGCGTACCGTTCGTTGCCACGCCGGACGGCCCATTTGCCGAAGATGAGTTAAAAGCGCAAAATTACGATATGGCTGAACCGCCAACGTCATCGCCAGTTCCGTTTGAGGCAGCGCCCTACGATCCCACACCGGAGACGCCGATGTCGTGGTCCGATTGGGCAACAGCGATGGGCCGCAACGCCGGCTATTCGACGGCGGCAGGTCGGTTCATCGGGCGAATGGCCGGTGATGATGTGACAACCGCGCAAGAGCATAACGCTGCCTTTCGAAACGACTATCCTTTCGGATCGACCGTATCGAGCGTCGCCGGTTACGCGCCGTATGCGATGGCCCCGTTCGGGTTGCCAGGCGCTATTGCTGCCGGCGTTGTCGGTGAAGGCGGCGCCTCGCTCGCTTCTGATGCGTTCACGGGTCAGAACGATGAGGATGCATTGACGAATGCGATTGTCGGTGGTGCCGGTCCGATCGCGGGCAAGGCGGTTCAGGCAGCGGCCAAACCTGTGATGAACGCATTAGCAACGCCATTCACGAGTGCGGCCAAAGGGATGAGATCATTGAACTCCGGCCTCAACACGATCGATGATGCGTTCAATGGTACCGGGCAGGTTGCGACAAGACCGTCCGCACCCAAATCACCTGTCGATTTTTGGTTCCCCAAAGCCGGCCCTGGTAGTGCGCCGGCAAGTGGCAGTACGGCGGCGATGGAAGCTCAGGCGGTGCGTTCCGGCGCAGCAGCAGCGCCCCGCACGCCAACGGCGTCCCGCGAGCCGTTCAGCGACCGCTTAGCCGCCAGCGCACCACAAGGCGTGCGTCCTGCTGCCGACGTTTCCGCGCCGAACCTGACACCGCGTCAGCAAGGAATAGCCGATAGCGCAGCGGGCGATCGATGGGAGAGATCGTTTGAGGCGTGGGCCAAGAAACCAATGCCACCAAAGCCCGGCCTTGTGCCGCCGAAATCATCGCCGCTTGGTCGCTTCAAAGACCCTGCCGCACGCGAGGCCGCACGACAAAGCGAGCAGGTCAACCAAACGATCGTCGGCAAGGTGTCTGGCATGATCTCGTCGAACCCGGCACATGCCCGTGAGGTTGCTGAGATGCCCGTTGGCAAACTGGTGACGGAACTGAAGGCGCTGGGCCTGTCAGGTCGCACCGTCAGCAAGCGCGTCAAAGAGCTGAAAGCACAGGCCAACGATGCGATGAAGCAGAATGTGCCGGGTGCCGGCAAAGACCCGAGATTCGATCGCAATCTTGGTGGCGCCGGTATCGGCTTGTTTGGCACGTTGGCAATCGAGGAGTCACCAGTCGGGGAGCTTTAGCGGGTAAGGCAGCAAACTCTTAGCCGAAACGGCGTTGCGACATGAACCTTGGCCAGAACGGTTGGCTGGTCGACAGCGCTTTTCCGCGCCAACAAACCCAACGTCGTTGTCGGCTTTACTTTCAGTACACGGCGAGCCTCAATCATAGCTTCTTCGCAATGAACGTGCTGGACTTGTGACGCCGCGCGCCGTCGAACTGAAAAACGTTAGTGCGGTGGCGCAATTTTGCGATGTGGTCAAGGATCAACACGTATCGATCGAAGATCAAGATCGCTTCTTCAATAAGCATGCCAGCACACCAGCCACGCATGCTGATGATGCGGAAAGAGTTTCATGAGGAAAAGGCGGACCGGCTGACCGGTCACCAAAACCGCCACCATGGCTTCATTCTGTTTTGCGCAACAAGGATGTCGGCCATGACGTTGGCATTGGCAATAATCCCGATTAACGTTTCGATTTCTTCTTGAGCATGTGCACGTTCTCGTCTGATCTGCCTCAAGTTCACTTCTTCGCATTTCAACTCTTCTTCGGACAGATTGACACTCGCGCACTTTATTGTTTCGCGCCTTTCTTCTTCATGCAAGTCGACGAGTGTCTGCTCTAATCTGTACTTCATACGATTAACAGCGTTGGCGTTGTACGCGATCATTTTTACACTTCCCCTCGTTCTCCGCTCGGCGCAAGAATTCGAAAATTGCAACTAACAGAGCAACGCATATCACCACAGCCAGCACGCGGCCCCAACCCTCAACCCGCGTAACAATGGATAATCCACATATCGCAAGGATCGATCCCCATATGGCAACGGTCCATCTATATCGCTGATAGATCGATGGGGTAATTGACACAGACTGTGTTTGTGTGTCTGACATTGGTTGTCGTTTTCCGGAATGGCGGTCCGAAGGTTCACCCGCATGCCGCGATTGCGTATATCGGGTTTGACTGTCCCGCCACGCCTTTGCCGCCGCTTCATTGCGTTCATCGGCTGTCTGGCCGTGGTCGTCGGCAGTACGCAGTCGCGCGTCGATCTTGGCCGCTTTGTCAGCGAAGGCCCGCCGTTCGTGTGCTGAGATGCCGTTGTCGGCAGCCTTCGCACGCAACGCCTTAAGGATGCGACGATCGCGCTCCATGTTATCGAATTTCGTCACGTGCATAATCCTCAGTACACAACGCCAAGGCATTCTATTGATTTTTCAAACGCTTTTTTGCTGAAGGCAAACCGTAAGTAACGGTGCGGCACCAAAAATGCGTTGAAAAACGAAGAAATGGTGCCCGCAAATATGTCAGTGTCGGCTCGAAACTGCTCCTTTATTTGCGGACAGGACGATGAGGAAGAACGCATCACCGAGCGCGAGACGGATGCGTGCTAGTGCAGAATAATTGATGCGCTGGGAAGTATCGATCGCATCAAGGTAGGGTGACGTGATGCCCCAATCTGTGGAATCTAAGTTGCCGGCATTCTTTGCGGCTTCAAGCACCGTGTCACACATCGCACGTCGCATAGGTGCTTCCGGATCAGTTGGCAAATGGCCGGCCATAGTCTGAGCGAATGCCTCTATACCGGTTACTCGCAACACCATCGCGAGTAAATCCCATTCGATGCCGTCACTAAGCTTGCCGTCATACGGTTCCTGGTTCAGCTCCGCTTGATGACCCAAGGCGTGCCGACGCGTAACGATCTTGCTTGCAGCCTGGTTGCTGGTGGCGTGGTCGAATTCAAAATCATTAGTCATAAGTCATAAGTCAGTCTCCACTTTGCTTTCCAAACATGCGTCATCAGTTGACCTGCATACCTGCGCAAGTCGGATTGACGATCCGGATTTGGTTGGTGGATGCCCGTTTGAACACCCGGTTTAGCAGCAATCGGAACCGATGCGCCGTTCCGATTGCAGAATAAGTCACGCGGCAAATCTCAATGCGCGCTTCATTTAGTAGGCTTAATGTAGGCCTATTTACTGTTTCATGTCAAGTAGGTTATACAGGCCTACAAAAATAATTTGAGAGTCAGTTATGGGACGTCCCCCGATCAAGCAGAAAGACAAGCGTGACACTGACATTCGTGTGCGCGTCAATAAAGCCGAGCTGACCGCAATAACTGCCGCCGCCGAACGTGATGGCTTACAGGTTTCAACGTGGTTGCGCATGATCGGTTTGAAGGCAGCTAATGGTGATAACTGACAGTCGAAAGTCAGTTTGTGCGGGGATCGATCTTCGAAAACGTGTGCAGTAAAATCCAGGCAACGCCTTGATGTTGTACTGGAGTGTTTTCGATGAAGTTTGCTGCCCATGTCGTACGTTTGCGCTTGGAAGTGGTCGAAGTAACCGTGGACGTGCCGGATGACGGGAATTCGGATGCGATGCGAGCGTCTGCGAAGATGCTGGCCAAGCTTAAGTCAAATAGCCTTCATGAAAAGAAGTGGCAGGATTGGTCGCTCCTACAGCCGGCTTCTTACGAGCCGTGGGTAACGTGGGTCGCCAGCGAGGATGATGCCAGTGACGATCTCGATTGTTCGCTTGAAGAATATGCGAACGAGAACACGCCACTCAATAGACTTCGATACGTGCTTCTTGAAGGCGATTTGTGTGGCGGCGAAGGCCGGCTTGTCATGCAGCCTTGGCTCTCCAGGGACCGGCCTGAGCTGCTAGAGGCCGACTTAATATCGGACTGGATGGCGGATTTGAACGGCCTTTATGACAAGCGTGAACTTATCAGGTTGGATGATTAGTCAATCAGTTGAAAGCGTAAGTCATGATGATCCTTGTCCGTGGGCGCTGTCTTCATTTCGACGTCTGACGAATAGCTGGTACGATGGAGGTATCACGCCACTTCTATCTTTACCCAGCGCATGACGTTACATGCGTTTGATAGCGGCATCCTGACTTTCCTTCGCGCGGGTTCCGTGGATTGATCGGATCAACGGTGCCTGGTGATCGTAGTGGTTTGGGCTTCTTCTGGAGCAACCATGTGTCTGATGCGTCAGGATCGTAAGGCTCGACGCCTTTGTCGAACTCACATGTTTCGATCGGTAAGCCCGGCAGTTGCGGCCAAGGACAACTGGCGTGGGCCGGTGAAGTCAGTGCAATCAACAATATCAATAGAACGCGCATCCGGAAGTGATAGCCCGAATCACGGACAAAGTTTTGACGGACGTTGATCGCCTGACTGCGCCGTTTGCTCAGATGTCCATCAGAGTGCACGCCGGCATATGCGTCTTGTGCTTGCGAACCACTGACAACCCTGTTGTAAGCGTCTGCCTTCACGCTCGACGCCTGCTGACGCCCCCACTTTCAAATGAACGACACCTAAACGGACACTCCAGCATCGGTTCAGCCGCTGTGTGGTTTCTTGTCAGTCATCAACACGGAGTCGCCAATGGTGGCGGACCAGGACGGGAGGAACCGGAATGAACTTCAAGCACGCAATCGCAGCAGTCGTAACCGCCGCTATCATGATGCCAGGCATTGGCGCAGCCGAGGCCAAAACATCTAAAGAAATCCAATCAAAGAAACAGCAGCTCAACCAATTCAACCGGCATTTCGATCGCGATGACGGCTACGTCGCGCCGCGTCACTACCAAGGCGACCGACACTCATCTGTATGGATGCCGGGAATTGATCGCCGGATTGAACGCCAGATGCGCCGCATTCGTAGAGGCGTCCGTCGTGGCCAGCTTACACGCTGGGAGACCATGCGCCTGCGTAGCCGCATCTTTACGATCCGCTCGGTACGTCAGTTCGCCCGCCTTGATGGCCATGTGTCAGGCCGAGAACGTCGTGAGATTGTCCGGATGCTCAACCAGAACAGCCAGCTCATCCGCCAGCTCAAGCGTAACGACCATGAGCGTTCTTTCCGCAGCGCCTGGTTCTAATCTCGCTGTCATGATGCTGCGGTGATGCGCGGTTCTCAATTGGAACCTATCGCAGCATTGACCGGCGCCTTGCTGATCATGCTTGCCCCAGCTTGTCAGCGGGGCGCCACCACCATTCGGGCTATCAAAAAGTACGAAGGCGCGACATGTTGATTGCTATTGGTCTATTCATCATCCTTGGCGTGACCCTAGCCAGCGTCATCGCCGCGCTGATTGCCAGTCATTGATCGGGCCGATAGGCCGCATTTCGCAAGCCCAATGCAGAAATGCTTCAAGACCGACTCTAGACCATCTTCTATCTTTTCCTTGAAGCCCGCTGTCATCGCGGGCATTTCTTTTGTCCCCGACGACGCCGCAGCCTCACAAGCGCGTTGTAGGCCCAGTGACGTCATCGATGTGGACCGCAATACTCCGAAAGCTGCCAAAGACGGGACAGCCGCTTAGGGCCAAAAGGCGACATACTCAGCGTATCGTTACGATCGCCATTGACCCCAAAAAGAAGTCATCCGATCCGTCCGTCGAGTGGTCATCGATCTCACTCAAAAGCTTCAGCACATCTTCATCCGAATGACACTTTCGAGCCGTTAGAAGCTCTCAAGATACTTAGCAGCGGTCTCGTGCAATGAGCTCTTCAAGGTCCACCAGATCAACGAATTCGTCGGCCTGACGCCGCAGTTCGTCCGCAACCATCGATGGCTTGGTACTAAGCGTAGAAACAACGCTTACACGTCTACCCATGCCTTGGAGTGCAGCGACGAGCACTCTGAAATCACCATCGCCGGTAAACAGGACAATATGGTCCAAGCTTGGCGCCAGCTTCATAGCGTCGACTGCCAACTCGACATTCATACTACCTTTGATTTTGCGAGACCCAGTCCCATCCCTGTACTCTTTTACGGGCTTGGTAACGACTGTGAAGTCATTGTAGTCCAGCCAGTCCAGAAGTGGCCGAATTGACGAAAATTCTTGGTCGTCCGAAGAGACTGTCGTGTAGTAAAGCGCTCGAACAAGGTGGCTTTGTTGCTTGTAATATCCGAGTAAGCTTCCAAAATCGATGTCGAAATCCAACGCGCGTGCTGTAGCATGCAAATTGGCTCCGTCTATGAACAAAGCGAGCTTCTCGAATTGATCGATCGACATCGTCGAGCCTCAGAATAGTGGGAAATAGCCTTGGACAATACACCGATAGGACTTGGGAACAACTACCCTACTGGTTGTTTCATTTGAGGCGCTCAACCGACGATTCCCAATTGGGATGTCTGAGGCATTTTCATCATCTACAGAATACGTCAGCACTCGTCATATTCAGTGAGCAGAATTTCCGACAAAAATGAATTAGAGTTTTTCTCCAATACAGATTTTATTATTTTTGATGACACACAAAGAAGACGTCAACCCTGCTTGGGCACTCAAAGAACTTTGCTCTGCTTGGCGGAATGGATGCATCAACCGCGTCATCCCGATGCTAGATGATCAAGTAGTTTTCGAAATGCAGCCTGGAGCCGACGTTCTTCCATTCGGAGGATTGGCATACGGAATTGCGGCTGTATCTGACAGATTGCGCATGATATTTGCACAATTTGAGCGTCCCTTGTTTGAGGAACAAGTTGTCCGCATCGACGTTGATGAAACCGTCGCCAGAGTCAAGTTCATCTTCGTGCACAAGGCGACCCGCGAACAGATCAAGGGCACTTTCAGACTGATCGTTCGCTATAACTTCGCGGGTCAGATCACTCACCTTACAAAAATTCACGATGAAGAACGTATACGTGCCTTTATGATTTTGGTCGCTGCTTCTGCAGCAGATCGAGGATACCCAGAAATAGATAGTGATGACGTCTGAACTGTTTTGATGAAATGCCGGCAAGGTGGATCCTGTTCCGGGTCGCTATGTCTCTAACTTCGAGCGTGCAATGCGCAGATTGCAGTCTTCTGCCACGGGTCATCAAGAGCCATTGATGCGGTCGAAGAATCGCCGGCAACTCCCTCAGAACCGGACCTGAGTAACTCACCTCTTTGGTCCCGATGGCCATTCTGCACAGCTATAAGGACACTCGGCCTCGTAGCTGTCCAGGTCGTGAGTGCTCGTCGTTTGGCTAGAGGCCTCATAAAACTTTGCAAGCAGCAGGGGAGCTATACGCGAAACTTGGTGACCGCGTGAATCGGTAGGGCGGCATATCGTGGGGTTGCTTAACGACCTCACTTCTCCACCAAAGGAGCGATATGCCGTGTCCAACGATAACGTCACCAAACTGATTCAGCCAGGGTCTTTCAACGATCAACTGACAGAGGTTCTGCGCAATGGCGCGCATGCTTTGCTCGCGCAAGCGGTCGAAGCCGAGGTTGCAGCATTCCTCGACCAGCATGCTGATCTCAAGACCAACAACGGCCATCAGCGCATCGTGCGCCACGGTTACCTGCCCGAGCGCGAGGTCATGACCGGCATCGGTGCGCTCACGGTGCGCCAGCCGCGAGCGCGTGATCGCGGCGCGGCAGCGGATGATCCCGGTCGTGTGCGCTTTACGCCATCGATCCTGCCGCCTTATGCGCGCCGCTCGAAGTCGATCGAGCTATTGCTGCCGATCCTCTACCTGAAAGGCATCTCGACCGGCGATTTCAGCGAAGCGTTGGCCGCCTTGCTCGGACCGGATGCACCCGGCCTTTCGGCAACGACGATCGCGCGCCTGAAGCAGGTCTGGAGCGATGAACATGCACGCTGGCAGAGCCGTGATCTTTCGGCCCGGCACTATGTTTATGTCTGGGCGGACGGCATCCACCTGCAAGCGCGTCTCGAAGACGAGAAGCAGTGCATTCTTGTCATCATCGGCGCGACGCCCGAAGGTAAAAAGGAGCTTGTCGGTTTTACCGATGGCACACGCGAAAGCGCACACGACTGGCGCGCACTGCTGCTCGATCTCAAGCGACGCGGGCTTGGCACCACGCCGAAGATCGCTGTTGCCGACGGCGCGCTCGGCTTCTGGAAGGCGCTTGGTGAGGTCTGGCCGACGACACGGGAGCAGCGATGCTGGGTGCACAAGACGGCGAACATTTTGAACAAGCTGCCAAAGAGCCAGCAGCCACAAGCCAAGCGCGCATTGCAGGAGATCTGGATGGCGGAGACACGCGGCGATGCCGAGACAGCCTTCGACGCGTTCATCGAGACTTACGCCTTGAAGTATGAGAAGGCCGCCACGTGTCTTGCCAAGGATCGAGACCCACTGCTCGCCTTCTACGACTTCCCCGCCGAGCATTGGGTGCATCTGCGCACGACGAACCCGATTGAAAGCACCTTCGCGACGGTGCGTCACCGCACGATGCGCGCAAAGGGCTGTCTCTCGAACAAGTCGGCACGCGCCATGGTATTCAAACTCGTCGACGGTGCACAGAAAACATGGCGACGTCTCAACGGGCCATCGCAGTTGCCAAAGATCATTCAAGGTGTGAAATTCAACGACGGGCTCGAAGTCGCCGACGACCGCCAAGCCCAAACCGCCGCCGCCTGATCCGACCAAGTCGTCACCAAGTTTTGGCTATAGCTCGCAGCACGATCAAGTGTTAGCTGGCATCATTGTATACACACACAGAATTTCAACTCGAAAACCTTCTTAATTGCCCACAGCGACTCACAGTGGCGTTTCCCTGCTCTGTGTCTCACAACCTCACCTTGCGCCAAAATTCCTCTCTGTGAGTCATTCTGAGCGGTTTTGGGGATTCCCACAGACTGGTTGCACAATGACCGCCGTGAGGAAGCC
>JAGDYV010000138.1:0-55069 GCA_049116495.1 Hyphomicrobiaceae bacterium
GCCGGTCGCGGCGGCGCATCTCAAGGACGTCACGAAACCCCTGGGTCGTAATAATTCCGGTGCGTGCGCCCTTCCGCTCAAGCAACGCGTTGGTACCAACCGTCGTGCCATGTACGACCGTTGCGATATCCGCGAACTCGGAAACCTGCTGCGAAATGCCGTCGATGAAACCCTTCGACTGATCGCCATGGCTTGACGGCACCTTCGCCGTTTGCACCTTGCCGGTTGTGCGATCGAGAAAGAATACATCGGTGAAGGTGCCGCCAACATCAACGCCGATAATATACGTCGCAGCGCTCATCGGTCTGCTCCCTTGCGGGCTCGCTGCTCCGCCGTCTCCGACAGATCGACGGTGCCATCTTCCGAGACGACGACGCCAAAGTCATCCAACGCGGCCTGGCGGCTCACGTATCCGAGCGCCACGTCGTTCGCGACCTGCTCCGGCGGACGCAACGTTGCTAAACCGTAGCCACCACCGCCGGGCGTTTCGAGCCGAACCTTCCGACCGCGCTTCAATCCAATGCCAACCATCTTTGATGCCATTGGCGGCGCGTGTTCGCCATCATCCTGCTCAAACCAGAACCGATTGACCGCTGCCGGGCCGCCACCGACAACGCCGCGCGGCGGATACCGGCCACGCTCACCGAACAGAAAACCATCGGCCTGTTCTTCAAGCAGCTCGATCTCATAAACGGCCCCCAGTCCACCTCGATATTCCCCGGGACCGCCCGAATCTTGGCGCAACGCCCATTGCGTGAACCGCACGGGATAGGCTGCCTCAAGGATCTCAAGTGGCGGAATAGTCGCCGTCGAGATAGGTGCGTTGCCATGGTTGAGTCCGTCGCCCGCACCATGGGCACCATGACCGCCGCCGAAGAACGAGAACATCACCCATCGACTGCCGTTGGCGCGATGACCGGCCAACGAGAGCGCATTGATCGTACCGTATGCGCATGCCATCGCGTCTTCCGGGGCGATCTGCGCAACGGCCTGAAAGACAACATCGATCAGCCGCAAAATCGTCTCGGTATAGCCGCCAACCGGTTTCGGCGCCGTAACCGCTAGCAGCGAGTCATCATCGATACGAAACTCGACCGGCTCGAGCACGCCAGCATTGGCCGGAACGTTGTCGAAGACATGCTTCAATGCCACGTAGCAGGCAGCGATACATGTCGAGCGCGAGATGTTGACCGGGCCCATACAGGCCGGTGACGAACGCGTGAAGTCAAGTATCATGCGATCGCCATCGATCGTCATATCGAGCGCGATCTTGAGCGGCGTATCGTTGATGCCATCATTGTCGAGATAGTCCTCGGCTGACACCGTGCCGCTCGGCAATTTCGCGATCTGCGCGCGCATCATCACGGCAGCGCGCTCCTGAAGTTCGACGAAACACAACGCGATCGTGTCGTCTCCGTAGTCATCAAGCAGCGACGAGACACGCTTGAAGCCCAGTTCAAGCGCATTGATCTGCCCGTTGAGATCACCAAACAGCGACATCGGCAGGCGCGTATTTGCTGATAGAATGTCGACAATGTCCTGGCGATATTCACCCTTGTCATAGAGTTTGACAGGCGGGATCAACATCCCCTCCTGAAACGCTTCGGTTGCGACCGGGTTGTAGTTGCCCGGCACATTGCCGCCGACATCATGCCAATGGCCGACCGAGGCCAGCCAGCAGAACACCTTGCCGTCCCGCATCACAGGTTTGACCAACCGAAAATCGGACACGTGTGTGCCGCCATCGTAGGGATCGTTGAAAATCCACACGTCACCTTCATGGACGCCGCCCTGCTTGGCCGCCTTGTCGATCACCGCCTTTACGCCAAACGCCATGACGCCGACGAAGATTGGCAGACCGGACTTGCCCTGCACGAGCGTCTTGCCGGTTTTGGCGTCATAGATGCCGTGCGAGGCATCGTGGGCTTCGGCGATAATTGGATTGAAGGCGGAGCGAAACAGCGTCGCATCCATCTCATCTGCGATCTGTTCAAGCCGGCCCTTCAGGATTGCAAGCGTTACGGAATCAATAGCCATCGGGCGCGCGGTCACTCTCTGGTTGAAGCTCGATCGGTTTGTCCCAGTGTTTGTCACGGAATGCAGATCATGTCACTTTCCTTGACGACAGCTGAAAGCTTTTCGTTCACCAGTTGGCGCAGCGCCAAACGCGCCGGGAGATCATTATGCGTCCGTGGACCAACATCATCAGCGACGACGAGGATAAACGCTATGACGCCGCCGGTTTCGGACGCCCGGGTAGCATCGGCAGGCGTCCGGCTTTGCTGATTATCGACGTGCAGTATCGCACCGTCGGGCGCGAACGTGCCCCTTATTGGGAGGCCATCAAGCAGTACCCGACGGCGTGTGGCGAGGATGGTTGGCAGGCCGTTGATCATATCGTGCCGTTGCTCACGGAGTTTCGTCGCCTCGGCCTGCCGGTGCTTTACCCGCATGTCGCCCGCAAGAACGTCGACACCGACTCAGGCCGCCTGGCCGAGAAAGTGCCTTCAATCATGACGATTGACGACGCCGGCTATAACTTCGTTGAGGAGGTTGCGCCGGTTGCCGGCGACGTGGTGCTCCCGAAAAAACACCCGAGCGCCTTCTTCGGCACGCCGCTGGTCAGCCACCTGATTGACCTTGGCGCCGATACGCTGTTCGTTACCGGCTGCACGACGAGCGGCTGCGTCCGATCCTCGGTCAGCGACGCCTTTGCCTACAATTTCAAGGTTATCGTGCCGGAGGAATGCGTCTATGACCGTTCACCGACTTCACATGCCGTCAACCTCTGGGACATGAACGCCAAATACGCCGACGTGATGCCGACGGCCGACGCCATCGACAAGCTGAAAACACTCCCGCCGTCCGCATGACCGACGCCAGCGACTTCTCGACGGATCTCCTCGTGATTGGCGCCGGAGCCTGCGGCCTTGCCGCAGCCATTGCGGCTCACGATGCCGGCATCCGTGTCGCCGTCGCCGAAAAGCGTGACCAGCCGGGCGGCAATTCATCGCTCAGCACCGGATCGATTCCAGGTGCTGGCAGCCGCTATCAACGCGCCGCCAACATCGACGACTCGCCCGAGCAAATGATCGCTGACCTGCTTGCCGTCAGCGGGCACCATGATGCCGATGCATTGACGCGTCTGTTGGCGGAACAGTCCGCGCCGCTGTGCGAATGGCTGATCGATGACCTCGGCGCGCGTATGGAACTGATCACCGCCTACAAGCATGTCGGCCACACGGTCGAGCGCCTGCACGCGCCACGCTCCCGCCGCGGCCGGGACCTTGTCGACGACCTGCTCGGCTTCGCCCAAGACCGCGATATTCCGCTCGCCGTCGGCAACGGTGTCACCGAGTTGATCGAAAGCGATGGCGCCGTCGTTGGCGCGCGCATTGGCCCGGAAACGATTGCCTGCCGCAAAGTACTACTCGCGACCAACGGCTTTGCCGCCAACCGCGATCTCGTTGCCCGCTTCTGCCCCGAGATCGCCGACGCCGAATACTTTGGCGCGCTCGGCAGCAGCGGCGAAGCCGTCGTCTGGGGCGAGCAGCTCGGCGCCGCGCTCGGTAACATGGCCGCTTACCAGGGCTACGCCGCCGTCGCCTATCCGCAAGGTCAGCTACTGTCATGGACGACGATCGAAAAGGGCGGCATCCTCGTTAGCGCCAACGGCGAGCGCTTCGGTGACGAGGACGCCGGCTACTCTGGTTTCGCGCCCGACGTGATGGCCCAGGGAGAGTATGCCTGGGCCATCTACGACCAACGCATCCATGAGATCGCCATGGCGGAAGAAGAATACGCCGAGATGTCCGAGATGGGTGGCATACGTTGGGCTGAGACCATCCCCGACCTGGCCGCGCAAGCCGGCATCGATGCCACCAATCTCGAAACGACGCTCGACGGCTACAATGCCGCCGCCCGCGGCGAGCGATCGGATACATTCGGTCGCCGCAAATTCGAGCACGCGCCACTGCTGCCACCTTATGCCATCGTCACCGTCAAGCCGGGTTTGTTCCACACACAGGGCGGCCTGATGGTGGACGAGCACGCCCGTGTCCTGCGCCCGGACGGACGGCCGATCGCCAACCTGTTCGCCGGTGGCGGCGCTGCCGTCGGCATCAGCGGCCGCGCCGGCGCCGGTGGCTATGCTTCCGGTAATGGCCTGCTGACGGCGCTCGCGCTCGGGCGCATCAGCGGCCTTCGTGCCGCCGCAGAAGTGCGCGGCTAACTACTACTTTGCACAAAAAATCGTATTCCCATCAAACTTCGCGAGGTTTACTGGAATACTGTGCATCTTCAATTCAAACTCCGCCACATATTGCATTGGATCAATAGCTTCAATTGTATTCCTCTCAGGGCCCGCGAGCTCTTGGAGCACATCTATATCGCCAAAAATTCGCAAATGATCAAATTGCCCAAAACGTAGCTGCCTTTCACTTTTGCTTAATTCCCCAAGGTCTTCATCCGTCTTTGAGTTCAAACGTATTGGAACTGTAAACAGCATCAAACCATTGTCACTTAACCGACCGATCAGATTATTCAACACGCTTGACGGCTTGCACGGCAGGTGTTCCAAAACATGATTATGTATGATCAAATCGTAAGGACCGCGAAACTGACCATCAAAGTTGCACAAATCAACAAAATTAACGCGTGGCTTCCAGTTTTTATGCGCAGAGGCATTATAATCAGCAGCAGTGTAACCTCTGCAAACTTTGCTAAGACTCCTGAACAATCCGGGCTCAGGAGCAAAGTGCAGCACACTGATATCGCGACGCAGAACACCCAGCCGCTGCATCATCAAATACAACAGCCGCGTTCTTTCAAGCGAGCGACACTGGGTGCATCGTACGCCTTGCCTCCCATTGAAATCTTCAAACTCCCTATTGAGACATATTGGACACGCAATGTTCATAATTTCGACACTCCATTTCCGGATCTTTTTTACTGTGTAATCATGGCATCCATCACAAAACAGCGGGATACTCTTCGAACCGCAAATGATTCCTATCCAAAATTATTCTAGCTCGCAGATGTGCAACATAGAGATATGGAGGTGGATTTGAACCCGCATAGGGATTTTTATTCGGTTCGTAGACAAACTATTTTTAAGTCCGAGATCTGAAAGTTCGCGCCGATCGTAACGAAGACTACCCAGCAGGGAGACTCCCATGGAACGATCCGCACTCACCGTCAGCCTTTACACACCTGACGTTGCCGCCGCTGTCGCGTTCTATGTCGACGTACTCGGCTTCCACAATACCGGGAGCTGGTCCGAAGACGGTGCACCGCCGATCTGGGCCGAGGTTGCGCGCGACGGCCCCAAGGGCACCGCACGGATCTGGTTCTTCGCCCACGATATCGAAACACGACCAGGTCCAATGCTTTCCGGTCTGATCTATTTGTTCGTCGACGATGTCGATGCTGAGGCCGAGCGCCTGCGGGACCGCGTGACGTTTCGTTGGGGACCTGAGAACCAGGAATACGGCCTGCGCGAGCTGGGTATTGAGGATCTCAACGGTTATTTGCTCTGTTTTGCCAAGGATATTTGATCAGGTGAAAGAGTATATTTTCTCATTCCGATCTCGCCACCATCACGTCGCATCGCAGAATAGTGATTTTCCCGGATCATGGAACGTAAGTACATTTGAACATAACGAGGATTCTTGTGATCCGTTTCTATTCCCAATCGTTCTCAGCAAGGTGCCGTTTTAGATCCAAAATGAAGTCAATGTAGAGATACCTCGATTATCTCATCATTCGACCTACGACTGCACCGATTAGGAGGACCCTATGAATCGCGTGCAGGAAAAGCAGTTTATCGCGGAACACGTCTGTTCCTGGCGGTTGGTTTTCAGCTCATGGCTGGCATTGGCAGCAATTGCCATCAGCATTCTTCTGGTCGCATGGTCGCCGCTCAAGGCATGCGACGCTCTCGCTTATGAAGCCCGGCAGATCGACTGGCAATGGCCGCAAACAGCGCAGCGGCTGCAGCATCGCAGCGATGACCCCGATGAGTTCTTTGACCCGTCGGAACCGTAGGCTGTGGCGCCTGACATGATCGTCGTCAGATCATTAACCGCGGCAGGAACAACACGATCTCTGGAAACAGGATTAATAACGCCAGCGTGATCGCATCCAAAATCAGGAATGGCGTCACGCCGGCAAAGACATCCTCAAGCGACAACGGCACCGGCGATGCGCTGCGCACGACATAAACATTGAGCCCGACAGGCGGCGTGATCAGCGATATCTCTGCAAGCTTGATCGAAATGACACCAAGCCAGATCGGGTCATATCCGGACCCGACCATGATCGGGAACATCACCGGCAGCGTCATCACCATGATGGCGATCGGATCAATCAGCATGCCAAGAATGAGATAGGTAACTGCGAACGCAAGCAGGTACATGTAAGGCGGCAGGCCGAGGCCCAGCAGCCAACCCGAAATTTCCGTAATCAATCCGGTGTAGGTCAGGAACCGCGCGAACAGGATCCCGCCGATTACGATAATGAAGATCGTCGACGTCGTAATGCCTGCCTCCTTGAAGGTATCGACCAGCATGCCGCGATTCATGCGTCGCTTACCCATGACGATAAGGAATGCGCCAAACGCACCAACGGCGCCGGCATATGTCGGAATGAACAGCCCGGTATAAATTCCGCCAATCACCAGAATGAACAAGAACGCGATGCCCCATACGCCTTGCAGCGACCGCCAACGCTCGGCGCGCGAAATCTTGATGTCCGGGATCGGCGCCAGCGACGGCCGTCGTTTCACCATCACATAGATACCAAGCATGTAAATCGCAGCGGAAATTATGCCGGGAATGAGTCCTGCAACCAACAACTGCGCGACCGATTGCTCGGTAATGACGGCATAGATCACCATCAATATTGACGGCGGGATCAGCGAAGCGAGCGTGCCGGACGCGGCGATACAGCCGGCGCTCAGCCGCTTGTCATAGCCGAACTTGGTCATCTCCGGCATTGCCATGCGCGTGAACACGGCAGCATTGACGATCGTCGAGCCGCAAGCCGCCCCGAAGGCAGCCGATGCCACCGTCGTTGCCATTGCGAGCCCGCCCGGCAGTCGGCCCAACCAATTGTAGGCGGCGAGGTAAAGATCTCGCGTCAACCCCGCTTGATTTGACAGCGCTCCCATCAGAATGAACAACGGAATGACGGCCAATGTGAACGAGTTCGTCGTGCTGAACGGCACCGTCGCCAATTGCGCCCACGCCGCATCCGGCCCGATCGTCAGGTACATTCCGAGAATGCCGCCAAGCCCTAGCGCGACGCCGATATGTACACCGACGCCGAGCAGGAAGAACATCACTATGAGGACGATAACGCCGGACGTGGCTGGATCGAGCAACCTTTGAGCCCTCTATTTCTGATCAGGTTTGGTTGCGTCGTCGGGCAATGGCCCGATCGGGACACCCGGTGCAATCTCATGCACCGATGGCAGTGGCTCTCCGGTCGAAACGCGTCGGATATCGACCAACGTGTCCAACACCAATCGAACGATCAGCAACCCCGCACCCGCTGCAAGGATAATGCGCGCCGGGTAGAGCGGAAACCGGATCAGTCCCACCGTCGATTCGCCGATCTCCAGGCTGATCTTGACCTCGTTGACGGCCTGCCAGAACAGCAATCCGAAAAAGACAATCGCCGCGAGGTCCGTGGCCACATCCATCGCCGCCTGAACGCGTGGCCCGACGCGCGTATAGAGCAGTTCAACGCGGATGTGGCTGCGTTGGATCTGTGCATACGTCAGGGCGCCGAAAACGATCAGCACCATCGTGCTCTCAGTTAACTCGCGTGCACCGGGCAACGGTTGTTCAAGGATCTGCGTCCCAACCACGTCACCGACACCCAGGAACATCGATGCCATCAGGCCAACCCCACCGATCAGAAGGATCACGAGGGCAAGCCGTTCCAGGAGAAAGTTGAACGTCTTCAAGGCGGCATCCGATAAATGGAAACGGCTTCAATCGGTCGATTAACAGCAAACGCCCGGCAGCCCCATAAAAGGTGCCGGGCGTGCTCAGGGAAACGCCCTGACCTACTTCATCATTGAGCGCCAGGTGCTGGCAACTTCTTCGGCCTTTGCACCATTGCCCTTCTTCTTCATGTCGTCGACCCAGTTCTGCAGCAGGTCTGGCGCGGCCTTGCGCCACTTCGCCATCTCGCCCGCCTTGAACGGCTTGATGACGCCGCCCTTGGCAACGATGTCTTCGCCGGCTTTGCCCTCTGCTTTTGCGATCCAGGAGATGTACTCCTTACCGGACTTCTGACCTTCCTCGACCATGATTTTCTTGATGTCATCCGGCAGCTTTGCCCAGGTCCGCTTTGAGATCACGATCAGGTGGCCAGTGATCGACATGATCGGCCCACAGCTGTACTTGCCCGGCTCATAGAGGCGGTTGGACAGGATGTTGCCTCGATTAAGGAACGAGTAATCGAGCGAGCCGCGCTGCAGTGCCTCGTACACGCTGCCCACGCCGACCGACACCGGCACCGCACCCACGGCCTGATGCAGCTTCGGAATATCAGCTCCGAAACTGCGGATCTTCTTGCCCTTGAGGCCGGCAACCACGTCACAGTCAGGCGATTTGCCGGTCAGATAGTATTCGCCGAGCGGCTGGTGAAAGAGGAACTGAACGCCCATCTTGTCCAGCTCTTCCTTGAACACCGGCAGCTTCTTGTAGGCGGCCGCCGAAATCTCCATCGCCTGCTTGGGCGAACTGAAGATGAATGGAATCTGATATGCCTTCCAGAACAGCAGGCGGTCAGCGTAGTACCCTGGCACGACGGATGCCATATCCACGGCGCCGCGCTGCGCCAGCGGCAGCAATTCGTTGCCCTTGCCAAGACCACCGGCGAACGTGATGTCGATCTTCACGCGCCCCTTGGTGCGCGCTTCAACGTTCTTGGCGAAATCCTTCTCGACCTGCACAAACGGACTATTGCCGAGATAGTGGCCCCATCGCAGTTTGAACTCCTGTGCCTGAGCACTTCCTGCGAGGCCCAGCGCGCCAATGGTGGCCGCAGTCGTTAGTAATCGGCGTGTCGAAAGTTTCATGAGCATCTCCATTCCCAGACCCAGAACCGTTTAATTCGCGTACGCATAACCACAGGTTTCGAGTTCATTGGTGGCCTGCAAGCGATCGATGCTAACACCCCGCTATGCAACGGTCGAATCGCACCGTACGAACATCATCGAATTATCCTGTCGATAGTTTCTCCAGTTTGCGCGGCACGTATTTGCCCGAACCAACAGCGTCGTCCTGCAAGGTTCCATCTCGCAATGCAAACCGTCCACGCACCAGCGTATGTCGCACTTGGCACGACATTTCATGCCCTTCATAGATCGAATAGCCCGCGTCGGTCGCCAGCGCCAACTTGTCGACCGTCCAAGGTGCGTTCATGTCGAGAATGGCGAAATCGGCGTCAGTGCCTGGTACGATGCTGCCCTTTGAGGGCGCCAGCCCCATTGCGCGCGCTGGCGCGGCTGTGACCATGTCCGCCAATCGCGCGAGTGGGATGCCGCGCCGGCTGTGCCCCTCGGTGAACAGCGCCGGCAAAAATGCATCAAGCCCCGGAAAGCCCGGCTGCGCCTTCCAGATGCCACCATCCTTTGACGACACCGGTCGATGAATATGATCGGTCGCGACCGTATTGATTTCACCGGCGGCAATGCCGCGCCACAGCGCCTCGCGATCTTCCGATGTGCGCAGCGGCGGATTGACCTTGCCGATCGCGCCGACATCGCTGTCGGTATCGTGCGTCAGGTAATGCACGCAGGTCTCGATCGTGACACGTGCGCCGGCATTGCGCTGTGCAACGGCTGCTGCCAACGCTTCGGCCGACGATGTGTGGACGCCGTAGACCGGCGTTTCCGTGATGCGCCCGAAATAGCACGCACGCTGCAACGCATCCGCTTCGACAAAGCCCGGCCGTGTGGCGTTCCACGATGCCAGACCGTAGACGCCTTCGGGATCTGCTGCCAGCACACGATCGCGCAGCACCCAGGCAACCTCGATGTTCTCCGGGTGCGGACACAGCATCCCACCGTTGTCACGTAGACATTCGAGCAGGCGAAACAGAAAGCCGTCATCGGTGCCGGGCAGGCCCAGCCGCTGGCCCTCGTCCCCGCGAATATTCATGAACAGCTTGGCTGTCGGCGCGCCCTTCGCAATCAGCTCCGGCAACTCGGCTAATTGTGCATCCGTTGCGATGACAAAGTGAAACCCATAGTCGACGCGCGCGCCGGCTGCAGTTACGTCTGTAAGTTCGCCAAAAACCGGCAAAAAGGGATCCGGGCTCATCACGTAGGGTATGACTGTTGTCACCCCGCCGAGCGCCGCCGCTCCGGTTTCGCTCGCTGCATCGCCGGGCACTCGTGGCCGCGAGATATCGCTGCCATGGCCCAGGTGAATATGCACGTCACAGGCGCCTGGCAGCACGGTGAGGCCAGCCACGGATACGGTTTCTGCGGCTACCGGTCCGCTGCCTGGCGCAGTCACAGCTGCAATCCGTCCATCTCCGATCAACACATCGACATCATGAAATTCACCACCCGGTAGCAGCACACTGCCACCCGCTAGTCGGAGATCCAATTCAGCCATCGCGTCGTCCCGCCTTGTTTTGTCCAACTGTCATGATGACTTTTTCCCGCTCAGTTGCAACAGTGCGGAACCTTCAGATAGGCGATGAGGAGATGTCGCGTGGCCCATATCGATGCCGCACAGTCGTTGCAGCGCATTCCCGTAACCGACATCGCGCCCTTCCTCGGCGGCGATGCGCATGACAAGCAGCACGTCGCGGACGACGTCGCACGGGCCTGCGCAGAAACCGGTTTTCTGGTGATCAGCGGTCACAGCCTGGCGCAATCCACCGTCGATGCCGCTATCTCAGGCGGGTTCGCCTTCTTCGACCAGCCGGCCGCGGTCAAAGATCAGTACCATCCGACGGGCGAGGCGCAGCAACGTGGCTATCACGGCGTCGAAACACGCGGGCTCGCCTCGACGCTCGACAACAACGCACCGAAAGATCTGCGCGAGAGCTTATTTCTTGGCCCGGTCGACGACCACCGCGCAACTTATGCCCACATCCCGCAAGCAACAACCGCCTATGCTGCCAACATCCTGCCAGCCGAGCCGGTCGGCTACGACCATACCTTGATCGATATCTATCGCGGTTTTGAACACCTCGCCGCCGACCTGATGCGGATTTTCGCCGTCGCGCTGAAACTGCCGGAAGACCATTTCGCAGGCCTCATTGACAAACACTTCTCGATCCTAAGCACGCATCACTATCCGGCGTTGACGGAGGCCCCGAAACCCGGGCAGCTGCGCACCGGTGCCCATACTGACTATGGCGCACTAACGATCCTTGCGATGACAGATGCCAGCGGCGGCCTCGAAGCGCGCATGGCCGACGGCCGCTGGATCCCAGTCCAGGCAGGACGCGGCGAACTCGTCGTCAATCTCGGCGACATGATGCAGCGCTGGACCAACGATCGCTGGGTCTCGACGATGCACCGTGTGGTCACGCCGGACAAACTCGGCGATGCGATGAGCCGGCGCTTGTCGATCGGCTATTTCATGCACCCTAACTACGACGCCGAAATCCGCTGCATCCCGACCTGCCTAGAGGCCGGCGAAAAACCGCGCCATCCGGCGATCACCGCCGGCGACCATATCCGCACCAAGATCGAAAAGAGCCACAAGGGTTAGAGCCCTTCAGACTTAGGTCCTGGTTCCATTGATCTGCCGCGCCGCCGCTTCCCCGGCCAGCGCGCCGAACGCCACCGCCGTCATAAGGCCGTTGCCAGACAGATAACCTGAGATATCCGGCCCTGACACGCCACACGCTGCACCGCCGCCGGCAAACAAGTTCGGCAACGGCGCGCCATCCTTACGCACGACGCGCGCGTCACCGTCGATGTTCAAGCCGCCCTGTGTGTGAAACAGTGCGCCGGTCACCTTGACGGCATAGTAGGGCGGCTCCAGTGTCGGCCTCGACGAGAAATCGCGACCGAATTGGTCCGCCGTGCCGTCGTGTGCCGCACGAACCTTGGCAAACGTTTCCTGCAACACCCCTTCGGCAGCGCCGATGACAGCCGCCAGTTCGCTGATCGTCGCCGCCGACTTGACTGCACCGGCCTCGATCGCCTGCTTAAAGTCAGGAAACGCCAGCGCAAAGTCATAGAGCCGCTGATCAAAGACATCCCAGGCAATGCCGTCTGCTTGCTGCAGCACGGCGACCGATTGCTCGGAATACCCTTGGTGTTCATTCGAAAAGCGATGGCCGGCGCTGTCGACTTGAAAACCGCCCTCTATCATCAACGCCCAAGTGATCAAGATGCCATGCGGATGCGCCAGCGAGCCATGCCCCTGACAGCCGGACAAATGTTTGAGTTCGGCGCCAAGTGCCTGCCCCCACCGCACCGCATCGCCCTGATTGCCGACATGTCCGTAGTACGGCGCATCGGCCAACTGCGGGATATGTTCCGCAACCAAGTCCGCGTTGCCACCATAACCGTTGCACGCCAGGATTAGCGCCTCGCAGCCGATCCGCTCAACGGCACCGTCAGGCCGCGAAATCGCGACGCCGTGTACGCTGTCGCCATCGACGAACAATTCCGTGACATGCGCTCCGGTCATCACCGGGATGGCGGCCGTTTCAACCGCGGCCGCAAGACGCGTCATCAATCCGACACCGGTTTTCTCCGGCGTCGCATGCATACGATGGCGGGTGTGTCCGGGGTAGAGAAAATCGTCGAGCACCAGCCACTCCAGACCGTGAGACGCCTCCAACCAGTCGATCGCCGATGCAATGTTGTCGGCGGCGAGCCGTACCAGCCGTTCGTCGGACAAGCCTTTCGACTTGGCCAGAATATCGCCGATCAGAGTTTCAGCGCTATCCGGCTCAACGAGGCCGAGCGCCCGTTGGCAGCGCGTATCAGCCGCCGGAATGAAGCCCGATGACATCGCCGTCGAACCGGCCGGCACCGTGTCCCGTTCCAACACCACAACTTCAACGCCGACATCATGCGCCTTGAGCGCCGCCGTCAGGCCGCAGGCACCTGCGCCTATGACCAGCACCTGAACGTGCGCCTCGAACGCCACGTCGTCGGCCGGGCTTACTTTGCTCATCCACGCCATCCTTGATTTCTTGCGCCATCCGCTTGCGGCGCGCTGGCCGGTCGCGACCATAGCCGACTAGGATCGCGGCCACCATGTCCGCCGTACCCTTAGACCTGGAGATGAGTTCCCGTGAAACTTCCCAAACACAATCGATACGACTACGTTCCACTACCCGAGCGCGCAACCTATGAGTGGCCCAACGGCACACGCTTGGCGGTTGCCGTCTGCAACAACATTGAGTACTTCGCCTATCGCGCCGGCCTCGGGTCCGACCAGGCGGTGCCGGGCTCGCCGGCACAGAATCAGCGCAATTATGCCTGGCGCGACTATGGCAACCGCGTCGGCATCTGGCACTATTTCGATGTGCTCGACGAGTTCGATCTGCCAGGATCGCACAACGTCAACTCGATGGCACTGGATGAACACCCGGCCATTGCCGCGCGCATGCGCCAGCGCGGCGACGAATTTATCGGCCATGGACGCACCAACTCCGAACGCCAGGATGGGCTCTGGGAGGAGGACGAGGCCCGGCTGATCAAGGAATGCACCGATGCTATCGCGCGACACGCCGGGGAGCCGGTCGAGGGTTGGCTTGGCCCGTGGCTGGCGATGACCGAGGTGACCCCGGATCTTCTCAAGGAGGCCGGCTACGCCTACGTCATGGACTGGCCTGCAGATGACCAGCCGTTTTGGATGCGCACGCGCACGGGCCCGATCTTGTCAGTGCCTTATCCACTTGAGATCAACGACTCGCCGGCCATGGTCACGCGCCAGCACACGGGGCGCGATTTCGAGCACATGATCATCGACCAATTCGATGAAATGCTGCGACTCTCGGAAAAGTACCCGCTCGTCTTCACGATCAGCAACCACCCGTTCGTGATCGGCCAGCCGTTTCGTCTCGCCGGCCTGCGCCGGGCGCTCGCCCACATCATGAAGCATCGCGACCAAGTCTGGTTCGCCCAACCGCGCGAGATCGCGCGCCACTGCGCCGGCCTCGAAAAAGGCATCGTGCCGGGGTCCGAGATGCTGGCTTAGGAACACGCCCTCGGCGCGCATGCCCGGATGGCGGCCTCGAACGTCGCCTTGGCGCCGGGGCCGCGCGCAAACGGGCTGATGATCGGCAGATCGACACCGGACTGCCGATACGCCTCCAACCGCTCACGGCAATAGGCAGGTGGCCCCGCGATGCTGGTCGCATCGATCATCTCATCGCTGACCGCCTTGATCGCTGCTTCCCGATCGCCACTCTTCCAGGCGCTCGCAATCGCGTCGGCCTCTGCGGAAAAACCATGTGCGGCGACCAGTTGGTTGTAGCGCGGGAAAAATCCGGCATAGAGCGCCAGCCCCGGCCGAATAAGGTCGCGCGCCTGCGCCAGCGTGTCCGCAACGGCGGTCGGCAGCAGCGTTGTCACTTCGATGTCGGATGGTTGCCGGCCGGCCTGCGCCGCACCTGCCGCGATGTGCTGCCGCGCCGTCGTCGCGGTCTCCAGCGTGCTGCGTGTCAGGATGACTCCATCGGCGATCTCACCGCACAGCGCCGTCATTTTTGGGAAGACCGCTGCGATATAAATCGGAATGTGCTTTCGGTGCGGCTCGAACCACAGATCAAACTGCTCGATCTGAAACGTTTCCCCCTGATACCGCAGGCTACCGGTCGCTACGAGTTGCCGCACCGCTTCGATCGTTTCGCGCACCCGGGTCAGCGGTTTGGCGTACGTCACACCATGCTCCGGACCGACCTGCACCTTGTGGCTGGAGCCGACGCCGAGCATGAAGCGGCCGCCGGAAAGCGCGTCCACCGTCATCGCCGCCATAGCAATGGTCGGCACCGTGCGCACAAACACGCTGGTAATGTCCGTGCCAAGCTTGATTGTCGAGGTCGCCGCCGCACAGCCCGACAAAATGGCAAACTGATCACCGCCATGGCCCTCGGCCACCCAGGCTGACTCGTAACCCAGATTCTCGGCAAGTCGGACGCAGTCGACGATCTCGTTGGCGGTCGGTCCACCGGAAAACCCGATAGCTATTCGGCTCATGGCATCTGCCTTTGTTCGATTGGCGGCCCGTTGGCGGCGTCGATTTCCATTGTAACATGATCCCACCTCAGATCAGGACATTCAGCGCCTTGCCGAGATCGTCACCAGCGACCATCATGCCGTAACACAATGCGAAACGTATGAGCGGAGCCAGCCAGCATGCGAAACGTGACCGTCGGTGCGGCCCAGATGGGGCCAATCCAGAAAGCAGACAGCCGCGAGAGCGTGGTGACACGCATGATCGCCTTGCTCGATCAGGCCGCCGCGCGCAGCTGCAATTTCGTCGTCTACCCGGAGCTGACGCTCACGACCTTCTTTCCGCGCTGGTACTACGAAGACAATGCCGAGGCCGACCAGTGGTTCGAGCGCGACATGCCGGGCCCGGCAACGCAACCGCTGTTCGACCGCGCGAGGGATCTCGGCATTGCGCTGTCCTTCGGCTACGCCGAACTGACCCCGCAGGGCGACCACTACAATACGTCGATCCTCGTTGATGCCGCCTCAAATACTGTCGGTAAGTATCGCAAGGTACACCTGCCCGGGCACACCGACTACGACACCGCGCGCACCCACCAGCATCTCGAAAAACGCTACTTCCTGCCTGGTGACCTCGGCTTTCCGGTGTTCCGCATGCTCGATGGTATCGTCGGGATGTGCATCTGCAATGACCGGCGCTGGCCCGAGACCTACCGCGTCATGGGCCTACAGGGCGTCGAAATGATCGTGCTCGGCTTCAACACGCCATCTACCAACTCGCTCAGCGGCGATGAAGACCCCGCGCAACGGATCTTTCATCATAAGCTGTCGCTGCAGGCTGGCGCTTACCAAAACTCAACCTGGGTCGTCGCTGTCGCCAAAGCTGGCGTAGAAGATGGCTTTCCGCTGTTTGGCGCCAGCTGCATCGTCGACCCCAGCGGCGAGATCGTCGCCGAGACCAAGACCGAAGACGATGAGTTGATCGTTGCTGATTGCGATCTTGATGCCACTAAATTCGGCAAGGAAACGATCTTCAACTTCGCTCAGCACCGCCGCACCGAGCATTACGGCCTGATTACGTCTCAAACCGGCGTCGAGCTCCCGGATTGATCTAAAGCCCGCCACGCAAAGAAATCTGGAGAACATTACCGCATGCGCGTCGGAGTCGAAGTTGGCGGAACCTTTACCGATCTTGTCGTTGTCCGCGAAGGCGTGGTCGACATCGCCAAGGTACCCAGCACACCACAACAACCTGACGTTGGCGCGCTGCAGGCGATCGCGGCTGCCAACCTCAATCTGACCGACATCACTGATCTCGTACATGGCTCGACCGTTGCGACCAATGCCGTGCTCGAACGCAAAGGCGGGCGTGTTGGCATGTTCGTCACCAAAGGCACGCGTGACCTGTTCGGCCTGCAGCGCCAGGACCGCACGGAGATTTATAATCTCAACTATCGCAAGCCACGACCGGTCGTTCCCCGCGACGACATCTGCGAGATCGACGAACGCTTAGCCCCGGACGGCTCTGTCGTCATGTCACTCGATGAAAGCGCCTTGGCACAGACGATAACGGCCTTCCTCGCGCGCGGCCCGTTCGACGCCATCGCCATCTGCCTGCTGCACAGCTACGCCAACCCAGGTCACGAACGCACCATTGCCGACGCCGTCCAGCGCGTCGCACCGGACCTGCCGGTAACCTGTTCGTGCGATGTGTCGCCTGAGTTCCGCGAGTACGAACGCGCCTCAACCACGGCACTCTCTGCCTACGTGCAACCGGTGATCTCGCGTTACCTTGACCGGTTCGTCGTCGAGTTGCAGGGCGGCGGTTTCGACGGCCGCTTCAGCATCATGCAGTCGAACGGCGGGCGCATGCCGGCCAGCGGCATGGCGCGCAACGCCATTGCCGCGCTGTTCTCCGGGCCTGCCGCCGGCGTCGTCGGTGCGGTCGGCGCTGCCGCACAATCGGCCGCGCGCAACATCATCACGCTCGACATGGGCGGCACCAGCACTGACGTCTCGCTGATCGCCGACGGCCAGCCGCAACTCGCGCCACAAACATTCATTGACGGCCTGCCGGTGCGCACGCCGGTGATCGACATCGCCACGGTCGGCGCCGGCGGCGGCTCAATCGCCTGGGTCGACGACGGCGGTCTGTTACGCGTCGGCCCGCAATCCGCAGGCGCCACCCCGGGGCCGGCCTGCTACGGACGCGGCGGCACTGCACCAACCGTAACGGACGCTCACCTCATCCGCGGCACGCTGCAGTCGCGCTCCTTCCTGGGCGGCACCATGGAAGTTGACCGAGCCGCCGCGGTGACGGCTTTTCAGGATCTCGCCGACAGTTTTGATATGTCGATCGACGCCGTTGCCGACAACGCCATTCGGATAGCTGAAAACAACATCGTACGGGCCATCCAGCAGGTCTCGACAGAGCAGGGGCTCGATCCACGCGACTTCGTACTCGTGCCGTTCGGCGGCGCCGGGCCGCTGCATGCCGCACGCATCGCAGAAGACCTTGACATCGAAACCATCCTGGTACCACGCAACGCCGGTGTGCTCTCTGCGGCCGGCCTGCTGATGGCGGACTACGTGCACTACCGGGCGCGCACTGATCGGATCCGGCTCAACGAAGATGCCGTCGCGACGGTCCAGCGAACGCTCGCCGAGCTGGCAAAGGAAGCCGCAACCTATCTCGACAACGTCGGCATTGCCGGTGAACGTCGCTTCGAATACATCGTCGAGATGCGCTACGTCGGCCAGGCGTTTGAATTGTCAGTGCCGATTGAAGGCACGCTTGGCCGGTTGACATTCGCCAACCTGTTCGAAGCCTTCAGCGCGGCGCACCATCGCATATTTGAGTTTTCCAAGCCGCCGGAGAAGCCTGCCGAAATTGTCTCCTACCGCGTCGGCGTGCATGCGCAGCTCGATGCTTTCCCGTTTGAACCGCTCGGTACGGACGACGCGGCAAGCACACCCGATGCAACACACCGCACGATCGATGTCACCGAAGGCGGTGAACAGATCTCGTGCCAGGTCCTGCCGCGCGTGGCGATCGGCAAGGCAACTCGCAACGGCACAATCCTCGTCGAAGACGGCACGTCGACGCTCTATGTGCCCGCCGGCTGGCAGGTGCGGTCCGACGACGCCGGCAACCTGATGATCGAACGAAAGAGCGGATGACATGCAGAAGGCCCCACAAAAGCCCGGCGAGCGCCTTTCCGAAGTCGACCACGCCATCATCAACCGCGCGTTGGTTGCCGCAACGCACGAAATGGGCACCAAGCTGATCCGCTCGGCCCACTCGCCGATCGTCCGTGAGGCCCAGGACTGTTCCGCCGCCATCGTCAACAAGCACGGCGAAGTCATCGCGCAATCCGACCTGATCGCCATCCAGCTCGGCTCGATCGCGCAGACGTTGGCACCGTGCCTTGAGCTGTTCCCGCCCGAGACGTTGAAGGAGGGTGACTTCTTCATCAACAACGACCCCTATAACGGCGGCCAACATATCCCCGACATCTTTCTGTTCTCGCCAGTATTCCATGACGGCGACCTGATCGGCTTCAGCGCCTCCGTCGTGCATCACATTGACCTTGGTGGCGGCGCCCCCGGCATGAACCCTGACGCTGGAGATGTGCACCAGGAAGGGTTGATCTTCCCACCAACGCGCTACAATCTCGATCATGACTGGAACGGCGGCCCGCTCGAACGATTCATCGGTGCCAACGTGCGCATGCCGGAAGCAACGATCGGCGATCTCAACGCCCAGTTCGCCGCCAACGCGATCGGCGCCAAGCGGTTGCGAGCGCTCGCTGAGAAATACGGCGCCGATGCCCTCGACGAGGCCATGGCCGAAATGCTCAACTACACTGAGCGGCGCCTCCGCGCGGCACTAAGTGACCTGCCGAACGGCGTCTACAGCGCGGAAGCGACGATCGACGACGATGGCATCGGCAACACGCCGGTTGTCATACGGACCCAGATCGAGATCCGCGATGCGCAAATTGACATCCGCTTTGACGGCACCGACGCGCAGGTGCCGAGCTTCATGAACAACCCGGTCGCCTCGACGGCCGCATCGGCCATCGCCTGTGTCAAGTCGGCTCTGACGGACCCCGACATCCCGTTCAACGACGGCGTCAAGCGCGTCATCACAGTTGATGCGCCGTATGGCTCGATCCTCAACCCGAAGCCGCCGGCGCCGGTGCGTGCGCGCCTGTTGCCCTCGAACCGCGTCTTCAATGCCGTCATGAAAGCACTTGCCCAGATCGCGCCCGACCGCGTCATAGCAGACGGCTTCGACACGACGACATCTGTCTGCCTCAGCCATCTCGGCGACGACGGTTACAATATCTATCTCGAAATTCTCGGTGGCGGTTATGGTGCCGGCGCCCACAATGACGGGTGCGACGGGGTCGACTGCCCGCTCTCGAACTGTGCCAACATCCCGATTGAAGCACTCGAAATGGACTATCCCTTCGCGCGCCTCGAAGCCTATAGCCTTCGCCAGGGCTCCGGCGGTGCCGGTCGGCACCGCGGCGGCGACGGTCTTGAGCGGTGCTATCGCATTCTCGATGACGGTGTGCAATTCGCGACCTACACGGACCGCTTCAAAACCCAGGCCGAAGGTCTGTTCGGCGGGCAGCCCGGCGCCTCCGCCGAGTATGTCGTCGAGCGCGGCTCCGAGGCCATCCGCCTGCCCTCCAAGACCCGCGTCACGCTTGAACGCGATGACCTCCTGGTCGTGCGCACCGGCGGCGGCGGCGGTTACGGTACGGCGGAGACGAGCACACCGTAACGGTACTCAAACCGGCGGTTTGCGCGTATTACCCGTCGGTTGATTGCATCCCCATCGAACTCGCGGCATGCTCAAAGAAAAGCGCATACCCGGGAGGTTCGACGACATACCATGGAATTCGACTACATTATTGTTGGCGGTGGTTCAGCCGGTTCCGTGCTCGCCAACCGCCTCTCCGCCCGCAGTAGCAACAAGGTCCTGGTCTGCGAAGCCGGCGAAGACACGCCCCCCGGAAAGGAGCCGGAGGAGATTCTCGATTCCTATCCCGGCACTGCCTACCTCAACGACCGCTTCATCTGGTCCGACCTCAAGGTGCGCACCGAAGTAGTTTCCCATAACAACCCGGACGAGCCGAAACCGAAGCTGCGTAAGTACGAGCAAGCCCGCGTGCTCGGCGGCGGCTCATCGATCAACGGCCAGATGGCCAACCGCGGCGCACCGACGGACTACAATGAATGGGAGGAGCGCGGCGCCAAAGGCTGGAACTGGGACAACGTGCTGCCCTACTTCAAGAAGCTCGAGACTGACCTCGACATCGACGACGAGTGGCACGGCCAGGATGGCCCGATCCCCGTGCGCCGCGTGCCCGAGGCGCACTGGCCGAAGCATTCCAAGGCGCTGATCGAAGTGCTCGACCGCGCCAACTACAAGCGTCTGGCGGATCAGAACGGCTTCTTCGAGGATGGCTATTTCCCCGTCACGATCTCGAATGCCGATGAGCATCGCGTTTCGGCCTCAATGGGCTATCTGACGCCGGACGTCCGCGCCCGCGATAACCTCACGATCTCGACACTGACACAGGTCACGGAACTGCTGTTCGAAGACCTGCGCTGCGTCGGCGTCAAGGCACTGGTCAATGGCAAGAGCCAGGAGTTTCGCGGCCGCGAAATCATCCTCTCCTCAGGCGCCATCCATTCACCAGCCCATCTCATGCGCGCCGGCATCGGGCCGACCGGCCACCTGCACGACCTTGGCATTCCCGTGCGGCACGCCTCCTTCGGTGTCGGCCAGCGCCTCATGGACCATCCCTCGGTCGCGCTTGCCTCCTTCGTCAAGCCGGAAGCACGGATCACAAACGAACACTCCCGCCGCCATATGTACCTCAGTATGCGCTACTCGTCGGACATTGGCGGCGCGCCGCCGGGTGACATGTTCGTCGTATGCACGACCAAGACGTCCTGGCACGCGGTTGGCGAACAAATCGCCAGTTTCCTGATCTTCGTCAACAAAACGTTCTCTGAGACCGGTGAGGTGCGCCTGCAAAGCCGGAATTGGACCGATGAACCGGAGGTCGAGTTCAATCTGCTGTCCGACCGCCGTGACCTCGAACGGATCGCCGACGGCATCCGTCGCCTCGCACCGCTCTACGATGACCCGGCGCTGCAACGCGTTACGAGCGATCCCTTCCCGGCCAGCTACTCGGACAAGGTTCGCCAAGTCGGTACGATCAACACCAAGAACAAGATCCTCACCGGGATCATGGCCAAGCTGCTCGACGGGCCGGGGTTCTTCCGACGCTTCCTGATCAAGAACCTCATCATGGAAGGCTTCACGCTCGAGGGCGTGTGCAACGACGAGGAAGAAGCCGAGGCCTTCATTCGCAAGGCTGCCGTTGGCGTCTGGCATGCATCGTGTACCTGCCGGATGGGCGCCCAGGACGACCCAATGGCCGTCACTGACACCACCGGCCGCGTCCATGGCGTCGTCGGCCTGCGCGTCGTCGATGCCTCGATTTTCCCGGTCGTACCGTCGGCCAACACCAACTTCCCGACGATCATGACGGCGGAGAAAATCGCCGACGCCATCCTCGACGGCCATTAGTTCACGGAGCCTACATCATGGAAGATGTTTACCTGGTCGGTGCCTCGATGACCCCGTTCGGCAAGTTCCTCGACCAATCCGTCAAGGATCTCACCCGCGACGCCGTCAATGAAGCACTTGCGGATGCCGGCGCGTCGATCGGTGATATCGGTGGCGCTTGGTTCTCGAACACGACACAAGGTGTGATGGAAGGCCAATACTGCGTACCGGGCGAGATCGCGCTGCGCGAGATGGGATTCCAGGGCATCCCCATGACCAATGTCGAGAACGCCTGTGCCAGCGCCTCGACAGCGTTCAACGGTGCGGTCACCGCGATCCGTGCCGGCGTCACCGACGTTGCCCTCGCGGTCGGCGTCGACAAGATGTACGACCAGGACAAAGCCAAGTCGTTCGCAATCTTTGATGGTGCTACCGACGTGCATCGCCAACAGGAAACCTTCGACCGCCTGCTCGCCCTCGGTGATGGCATTGAGGAGCCGGTCGACGAGGATGCCGCCAACCGCCAGCGCAGCCCGTTCATGGACATTTATGCCTGCTTCGCCAAGCAGCACATGAAGATGTTCGGCCTGACCGAACGCCAACTCGCCGCTGTCTCCTCGAAAAACCACTGGCACTCTACGCACAACCCGAAGTCGCAGTTTCGCTTCGAAGCCTCGATCGACGACGTGCTCGCCGCACGCCGCATTTCCTGGCCGTTGACGCTGCCGATGTGCTCACCGATTTCGGATGGCGGCGCGGCCGCGATCGTCTGCTCGAAAAGCGCACTCGATCGCTTCGACAAATCGCGTGCCGTGCGCGTGCTTGCCTCCGTCATGGGCACCGGCATTGATCGCGCACCGGAAGACCTCGAAAACCACATCACCCGGCGCACCGCCAAACGCGCCTACGAGCAGGCCGGCATCGGCCCCGACGCGATCGACGTTGCCGAGGTCCATGACGCGACCGCCATGGGCGAAATCACCCAGACCGAGAATCTCGGTTTCTGTGCATTCGGTGATGGTGGTCGCCTCGCCGAAGACGGCGCCACCCGCCTTGGCGGGCGCATCCCGATCAACCCGTCCGGCGGACTTGAATCAAAAGGTCATCCGATCGGCGCCACCGGCCTCGGTCAGATCTACGAGCTTGCCACACAGCTGCGCGGTGAGGCCGGCGATCGTCAGGTTGAGGGCGCCCGTCATGCCATCGCGGAAAACGGCGGCGGCATTTACGGCATCGAGGAAGCGACCTGCTGCATCACCGTGTTGGGCCGCGCTTAAGCACCGAGCCTATTCAGCCGTAATGATGTGCGGCACGAACCGTGACAGGTCCCGCGTGATCCGAGAGCTGTCTTCGCGCATGCCGAGCCCGCAAGCACGGTCGCCGACGACCCACGAGCCAAGCACTGCGTGTTGGTCACCTGCCTGAAACAGCGGCGCGAAGGCCTGCACGATGCGCGCTGTGCCGCCGTAGTCGCCGTCGCTCTCCTCGACCACCGCCGCCCCCTCGCGGATCGTCACATTCTCCCCTTCACGTGAAAAGAACGGCTTCAGGACGGCGCGCTCGATATCGCCTGCGCGCGGGTCATCTTCAAAGAACGTTGGCAGCAGGTTTGGATGGCCTTGGTACTGATCCCATAGCAGCGGCAGAAACGCCTTGTTCGACAGGATCGCCTTCCACGCCGGCTCGACGAAAACGCTAGGTTTCAGATGCTTGGCAAATGGCTCGCGCAGCATGTCTTCCCACGGGTAGAGCTTGAAACACTGGTCGATCGTTCGATTGTCATTGTCTGTGAACCGCCCCTGCGCATCGACCCCGATCTCTTGAATGTCGATCAACTGCACGCGGTGGCCGGCCTGCACGGCACAATCCATCAGATACGTTGCCGTGCCCTTGTCCTCGGCACTTTCCGACCAGCAAGCAAAATGAAAGATGGCGTCGGTTGGAAACTGGCCGAACGCCTCAACCAGGCTTTCCTGAAGAAAATTGTACTGATCGGTGCCGTCGGGCAGGCCTCCCGCCTCGATCTGGTCGATCAGCCAGTTGTGCTGAAAGTACGCTGATTCGAAAATCGACGTCGGCGTATCGGCATTGTATTCGAGCAGCTTCGCCGGTGATTTGCCGTCGTAGGCAAAATCAAACCGCCCGTAGATGTGCCGGTCACCGGCTGCCCAGCTGTCGCGAACGAGATCACGATACACCTCGGGGATATCGAGGTGCGCCAGCATCTCATCGCTCTTGACGATATCGGCAACCAAATCCAGGCACATGTTGTGCAGTTGCTGGCTCGGATCCTCGATGTCGCGTTCAATCTGCTCCAATGTGAACGCGTAGGCCGCGCCGTCGGTCCAGTACGGTTCGCCGTACATTTCGTGAAAGCCGAAACCGACGTCGCGCGCGATATCACGCCACCCGTCTCGTTCAGCCAGCGTCATGCGCTTCATGGCGTGCCGCCTTTGCTTGCCAACAACTCGTCTCGGTTCAGCCGCCCCAGCCGCGCCTTGAATACGAGCGACCGCCAAAACCGCGCCGCGTCACGGTGCGCGTATTGACGTTGACCGGACGTGACACCGTCTTTGCCGATGTCCCCGTTCCGGTCCGCACCCGCGTAACCGTGCGACCGCCGCGATCGCGATAGATCGGCGTCGAATAGTAGCCCGGATAGGAGGAGCGATAGTTGTAGTAGTCGTATGGCGAGCGGATACTCTGCAACGCCTGCGAGACCAGAAAACCTGTCAGCAGCGGTGTATAGAAATTCGACGACGTCGTGGAGCTGCCGCTCGTCACGGGCGTCGAGTGCACCATGCACTTGTTGGCGCCGAACTGCTTTTCGCACTCATCGCTGGTTTTGAACTTGGGCGCGGTTTTGGCATGCCGGCTGACGGCCTCGCCAAATTCCTTGTCACACACAAATTCGCTGTAACCGGACTGGCGACAATCCGCGACGCTCTTGAACACGCGACTTGTATCGGGACTGTCATCGCATGCCGCAACCGTCAATCCGGCCGCTGCAATGGTACCAAGCGCCAGCGACTTGCGCGATGTCGACGATTTGCGCCGCCGCGGCCGCGACGGCGCTGATGAAGAAGTGCCGCTCTGACGATCGGGGCCGGTCGTATCCTTTGAATCTTTCATCGCCGCCACCTCAATATGTCATGCAGGCAGCGTTCAGCAGACCGACCGCGAGCGCGATTCCGCCTGCCCATGCGCCTGCTGAAACTTTGCCATCGGTGATCTTCTGCGCAATGTCATCCATCGTGTAGGAGGCCGCGAAAAATGCTATAATCTGCACCAGCCCGCCGATGACCGACCAGATAATGAAATCAACGATCGAAACGGAATTGGCGGCAGCCGATGCCAATGGCAACGAAAACCCGAACAACGCGCCAAGATACGCGATGACTGCTGCGTTGTTGCCTTCACGGATGAGGTTCAATTCCTTATGCGGCGTGGCATAGGCGTAAACCTGAGAGAATCCGACCAACATGGCCAAACCGACTGCGAAATATCCGAGAAATGCGGGCAGCCCCGCGACGTAACCGAACATGTCAATTCCTTCCCAAAAACGCTTCTCATCGCGCCGCTTTTTGCAGCACCGCAATTATCAAATTCTTATAGTCGCTGCACGTCGGCCGATGCCAGACCATATCCGATCATGAACTCAACCGAACCGCCCTGGCGGCTGACGTCCTCACCAATATCGCGCTCGATATTGATCAACAGCATTTCCTCGACCGTCCCGATCGGCCGCGCGTACAGCATGCACCGCTGGTGAATTGAGCGCACTGCCTCGCCGTCATTGACCTCCTCGGTGAACTCGACGAGGTCAACCCGGCCGGAGCTCTCACCCCAGTAACGCGCGAATAGGATGCCATCGGCGTCATACTCCGACTGTCCGACCATGCCGTTCGGACCGATCCAGCGATCCCATTCGGCCGACGTCATCGGCGTCACTGAATCCCACGGCCGATAGAGACTGACGTCGGAAATCGATTCGCGTCCTCCACCTGGATCAGCCATCACCTGCAGGATCTGGTCATCGTCATCGTAGTAGCGCGTCAACGTCGTTGCGCCATCGAGCTTGGCGGTTCCGATCGCTTCGACGATAAACGTGCCGCCTGTGGGCGGCGGCAGCGCCGGCTCTCCTGCCGCAAGCCCCGCCTGCAAGCCCAACGTATCTAGCTCGAGCGCGCCGCCGAGCGCGACCGCCAGCGGCCCATGCTCTTCCGGTAAATCGTCCTTCTTACCGCCGCCGAATAATCCCAGGATCATGTGCTGCTTGCGCCTCCGTCGCGGTCGGTTACGTCGCTGGTGACCGGCAGTTTCTCTTGTGTAAGCGAACCCCACAAGACCTCATCCGGCAGCTGTCGCTCATCACCAATATAGAACAACTGGTCGCCAGCACGAATACGCTGATCGGTCGGACAATTGAGATCAACGTTGCGATCATCGGGGCCGCTCAGGCCGACCAGCGTCATGCCGTAGTGGCGTTTCAGGCCGACCATGGCATCGAAATAGGAAATCGGCGCCGTCCCGCTTGGCACGATCATCGAAAACGCCGTGTCTTCGCTTTCCGCCGACAACAGCCGGTCCGCAACCCGCGAGGCGCCCGGATCACGTGACGCACGCACCAAAAGTTCCGCCGACAGGGAACCGACCGCCTCGACATCTGGGCATTGGCGCGAAATCAGCTCGACCGCGCGCTCATCTTCGAAATGCGCCACGATATGTGCCGTCGATTTGGCCGAGGATGCCGCCAGCGTTGCCGCAATAGTCTCGTCATCATCGGCACCGCGAATGATCACGCGTGCCGCTCTATCAAGCCCGGCGCGCTGCAAGCCGCTCGGTGTCGAAAGCGCATCGGAACGCACATAGTCGATCACGTCCGGCATCGGGTTCTGCTCCAAGGACTTGTCGACCAAGATAATCCGCTCACCGTCACCACGATCAGCCAACAGCAATTCGATCAGGCGCCGCGTCCGAATGCTCTGCCAACCCAGGATGACCGTGTGGCCATCACGCTCGCTATAGTCACCGTAGCCGTTCATACGCCTTCTCCAGATCGAACCAACATCGGTAATGGCCTTGCCCAGGATCGCCGTGAAGATTGCGATCGCCCCAGGAATAATCACCACGATCGACGCGATGCGGCCGGCCGCCGTTGTCGGCGACATGTCGCCGTAACCGACCGTCGTTGCCGTCACGACATAAAAATAGATGAACCCGACCAGATTGCCGATCAGCTCGGGTTCCCCACAGATCGCAAGCAGAATGTATGACAAAAGACCGTGCGCAAGCATGACAGCGAACAACGCCGACCAGGACACGGTCGCGATCGCCACGTAGATGCGTCGCACCAAGACATCGAATAGAGGCACGAATTTCCCCTAGCATTCCATCAACAGATCATAGTAACCAAAAACACAGACATTTCGATCTACAAGACGCTCGCCCACACCTGAAGCCGGTTGCACCATAGCGGCGAACCGAGGCAACATCACCATTGTTAGGGTTTGTTTGAGCAAATGTTGCAGTCACAGGTGAATTTGGCGGGTTCGTTTCTTACATAGCACTCAACGCGATCGGCGCAAACGACGAGGAAATCAATGAAAACACCCCAAGACGGATGGACCCTGTCGAGCCTGACCGAGCTCTTCGCCAGCGACCCGGAAGCACTCGGCGACGTGGACGTGAGCGTTGCAGAGGGCTCGGACGTCCTGCAGGTGACGCTGAAAGAGCGTGGCGATCTCAACGTGCTGATTGCAGCCAGCGGCGACCAGATCCTGATGAGCGTCGCGCTGGCGCCTGCAGCAGACGTGCCAAACCGCGCGGCTTTTGACCAATTGGTGCTGCGCACTCACAAGCTGGTGCCGCTCTCCACGTTCGGCCTGACAACCATCGATGGTGCCGAGTGGTATGAGCTGTTCGGCTCGCTCTCGTCGCAATCGCTAGCTGACGTCGTGGTCGAAGAGGCCGACGTTCTGGCCAGCAACGCGCTTGAGGCAGCAGAAATGATTTCAGAATGGATCGCCAACGGCGGCTCGACGGGTGAAGGAGACAAGTCATGAGCATCTGGATGAAACTTGTCACAGCGGTGCGTGGTGGCGCCAACGAAGCAGCCGAAGCCATTGCTGACAATCAAGCGATGCGGATCCTCGATCAGGAAATCCGCGATGCCGACAACGCGCTTCGCAAAGCGCGCAGCGACCTTGCCGGCCTGATGGCCAACGGCAAACGCATGGAAAAGCGCGTCAATGAACTGACGGACAAATCCGAGCGTGATATGGCCAACGCGCGGGCCGCCGTCGAAGCCGGCCGGCAGGATCTCGCCGAAGGCCTCGCCGCCCGGGTCGCCAGCTCACGTGCCGAGTTGGAACGCGATACCGCCGACCTTGAGCGCCTCTGGGCTCAGCAGCAATCGATGACGCAGACGATCCGCCAGACCGAGGCCCGCATCGCCACGATGAAACGCGAGATTGAGAGCGTCCGCGCAACTGAATCGCTGCAAAAAGCGCAATCCGCCATCGCCGCGACCCAGTCCGGTGTCAATTCACGCCTCGGCAGCGCAATGGGGTCGCTTGAGCGTATCAAGCAAAAGCAGGAACAAACGGCCGCGCGCCTCGAAGCTGGCGACGAATTGGCGGCAATGGAATCAGGCAGCGATCTGGATCGCCAACTGCTTGAAGCGGGCATCGGCGGCAGCACGTCATCGACCAACAGCATCATGGCCGAAATCATGGCTGGCACGACACCGCAGAAACTCGAAGCGGTCGACAGCCCGGCCCTGGCACCGCCAGAGAAGAAATAGACCACTCAAACAAACTTCGGCTTGCGACGATAGAGCCGTGAGAACAGATCAGGACTCTCGTTTTTAGGTCCCCGGAGACACACCAATGTTGATCCGGGGGCACGAGGAGCGCGAGGTTACAATACGCCGATCCACAGTGTCTGCTTATCGTCGACTCTCTGGGATTCTAACCTCGAATATCGCGCACGATCGCGTCATACGGCATATCGCGCTGCAAAAATCCCCCCGAGATCAGTGCCGCCTTGAGCCGCACGACTGCACTTACCGGCAGTGACGGCTCCCGCGCCCACAGCCCCGCATCGCGATACCCATCAATCGCAGTCGCCAGCACCTTGTTATCGAGATCCGGAAAATACGGCGCGACCTTCGCCGCCAATTCGTCGATCGGCATCGCATGCATCCGCGTCAAGGCCTGAGCGATCCCTTTGACCAACGTTTCGCACACGGCCGGGTTCTCATCCATGTAGGCGCGCGTTGCATAGAACGTCGTGAATGCGACGTCGCCGCGCACGGAAAACCGATGCCAGATATGACCATAACCATCGGCGACCGCCTGGCTCGCAAAGGGCTCGAACGCCTGCATCACATCAATCTCGCCCGCCTTGAGACGCTCGGCATTCTGCGCCATCGGTCGGTCATCGACGCGCGTCAGGCTCGCCGGATCGATTCCGGCCCGCTGCAGATCATCCTGGAACGTCAGCCAAGGTGTTGGCACGTCGCTCGCGACCGCAATACGTTTGCTGGCAAGATCGCTGAACCGGAAATCCGGCATCGGCTCGCGCCCGATCAGCATGAACGGATCGCGCGACACGACCTGCCCGAAACACATCAGCGGGCATGCCGGATCTTCGTTGTGATGCATCATCACGCGCATCGGGCCGCCCCACGAGACATCGACGCGCCCCGCCATCAGCCCGACCGCCGTTTCTGATGTCGCCGGCGACTTGATCACCTCGACGTCGAGGCCAAGGTTCTGCCAATCACCATCGACGGTTGCCAGATAGTACGGCGTGTAAACCACACCGCGCAGATTTTCATAAACTCTCACTCTCTGTGCCATGCTTTGATCTGATCCTGCCGGCGATGGTTCTGTCAAGACGCACGGCGCCCGATCGTGATGTCTCTTGCCCTGCGCTCCAATGTGATAGGCTTCACCTAGCAGTCAAACTTCATGGAGAGTACCCGTCGATGGACGCCATAGCCAGTTTTGCCGAGCACGTTGCAACGACACGCTTCGACGATATCCCGGAGCGCGCAATCACGGCGGCAGAGACGATGATCCTCGATACAATTGGTGTTGGGATTGGTGGCAGTTCCGGACCGATGGCGGAAGAGCTTGCCGCCGCCCAGGAACTTAGCGGCGGCGGCACCGATGCGCATGTCTGGTCACTCGGTCGGCGTCTGCCGGCATCCGCTGCCGCACTCTGCAATTCCTATCAGGTCCACAACAGCGAGTTTGACTGCGTCCATGAGGAAGCCGTCGCACACGTTCTGTCAGCCATCGTCCCGGCCTGCCTCGCACATGCCGAGCGGGTTGGCGGGATTGACGGGCGCCGCTTCATCGAGGCCGTCGTGCTCGGTGTCGATGTCGCGAGCAACCTCGGCGTTGCCGCAACGTCAGGCCTGCGCTTTTTCCGTCCCGCCACCGTCGGCGCGTTCGGCGCTGCCGCCGCGCTTTCCAAACTCATGGGCTTCGACGCCGCACGCACCACCCACGCCTTCTCGTTGGCCTATGGTCAGCTGTGCGGCACGATGCAGGCGCACGAGGAAGGCTCGATGTTGCTCGCCATGCAGATGGGATTCAATACGCGTAACGCCGTTATTGCCGCCGATCTCGCCAGCCTCGGATTCACCGGGCCCGAGAATATCCTGGAAGGCCGCTTCGGGTATTTTGGCCTCATCGAAGCGAGCGGCGACATCCAGGCTGAACTTGCCACGCTCGGGCACAACTGGCGCATTGAGGAAGTCGCCCACAAACCGTTTCCTTCAGGCCGCGCAACCCACGGCGTGCTCGATGGCTGCCTCGTCCTGAAACAACGACATGGCGTTGATCCGCAGGACATTGCGCGGATCACCGCGATCGTACCACCGCTGATCGACCAGTTGGTTGGTCGGCCTTATCAGCCCGACATGGAGCTCAACTATGCTCGGCTGTGCGTGCCTTATGTTGCCGCCCGCGCCCTGATCCGCGGCACCATCGATCTCGGCGACTTCAATCCAGCAGCCTACGCGGACCCGGCCACTCGACGACTGGCAGAAAACATCACGATCGACATCCGCGACGGCGATCCACCCAATGCACTAACCCCGGTTGACGTCACGATGACGCTCGCCGATGGCACCCGACATAGCCATCACGTTGATGCCGTCTACGGCAGCCCACGAAACCCGTTCGGCCGCGCCGGCCAACTTGAAAAGTTCCGCGCCAACTGTGCCGCCGCACGCCGCCCGCTCGCCGACAACCAGGTGAGCGATCTGATCGAGCAACTCTCGAACCTGCGCAACCTGCCCGATATGGCATCACTGATCCCCTTCATGGTGGCTCAGGATTGAAAAATTGTCTCGACCTGTGCCGCGCCCAAAGCCCCTAATCTTAAGGAGAGCAAACCTTGACCCTGGATCAAGCAAGCAAGCCCTGGCAAGCCTATGCCGCCGATGAATTGGAACATCACTACAACCCGCGCGCCACCAATCCGGATTCCGATCGCTACGGTGAAGCACGTGCCGCCATCAACGCGGCAGGGCTCGCCTATGCCGGGCGCACGGCAGACATCGCCTACGGTGACGGCCCGCTGCGCAACCTCGACATCTACCGGCCGGCAACCGACAATGGGCCCTTGCCGGTTCATATCTTCATCCACGGCGGTTATTGGCGTTCGCGCGAAAAAGAGGACTTTGGCTTCATCGGCAAGGCGCTAGCAGACCAGGGCCTGCTTGGCGTCGTGATCAACTACCCGCTCTGCCCCGACGTCACGCTTGACGAGGTCGTCGCAAGCAACCGGGCCGCGTTCGCCTGGATCCATCGCAACATTGCCAACCACGGCGGCGATCCGGCCCGCATCACACTATCCGGCCATTCGGCCGGCGCCCACCTAGGCGCCGCCATCCTTGCCACCGATTGGGCCGACCTTGGCACTGCTCGGCCACTGCAAGGCGCCGTCCTCGTCAGCGGCATCTACGACCCGCACCCGACACAGCACATCTCGGTCAACGCTGAAATCGGCATCACGCCGGAAATCGCCGAGCGACAGAATTATCTCGCTCATGCGCCGCGCCTCGATTGTCCTGTGCATGTCATCGTCGGCGGCGGCGAACCGGAAGGCTGGATCGCGCAATCGGCTGACTACACCCGCCACCTAGTGGCCGCCGGCGTCGAGACAGAATATACGGTGTCCGGCACGGAGAACCATTTCAGCATCCAGGACCAGTTCCACACCCCGGATGCAGATGTGCTCGGAGCCATTCTGAAACTCGCCTGATCGCCGCAATACGGATGCGATCGTGTGCCAATCGGGTCTTGTGCCGGCTTGCTGCAACCAGTAAGCCAGTCATTCCAATTCTCCGCACCCGATCGCGTTCTCCAGACCGGTCCGGCAGCGACGCTCAAAACTACAGGAAACGCCCATGCAGCCGTTAAAAGATGTCCGCGTCATCGAGTTCACCAACATCCTGTCCGGTCCGTTCTGCGGCATGCTGCTCTCGGACATGGGCGCCGACGTCATCAAGGTCGAGAAGCCGACTGGCGATGACATGCGCTTCTGGCCACCGATCACCGATGGTTACAGCGAAAACTTCGCGTCGGTGAACCGCAACAAGCGCTCGATCGCGCTCAACCTCAAGTCCGAGACCGACCTCCAGCTCGCACGCGACCTGTGCGCCGGCGCCGACGTCGTCATCGAGAATAACCGGCCCGGCGCGATGGACCGGCTCGGGCTCGGCTATGAGGATATCAAGAAGGTCAATCCGGCCATTCTGTACTGCTCGATCAGTGCTTTCGGTACCGACGGGCCCTATTCCAAGCGCGGCGGCTTCGACCTCGTCGTGCAGGCCGAAAGCGGCATCATGAGCGTCACCGGCGAAGATGACCCGGTCAAATGCGGCGTACCGATCAGCGACGTCGCGACCGGCCTCTACGGCGCCTTCGCGATCGCCGCGGCACTGCGCGAAGTGAAGGAAACCGGTCAGGGCGCACATATCGATGCCTCAATGCTTGGTGCCTCGATCGGCATCGCAGCCCTACAGACCAGCGAATTCTTCGGCACCGGCGGTAGTTCTCCGCGAATGGGCTCACGCCATCCACGCAACGCGCCTTATCAGGCCTTCAAAGCTGCCGATGGCTACTTTGCCCTGGCTGCCGGCAATGACAAACTCTACGCCGACGTCTGCCGTATCATCGAGCGCATGGATCTGCTCGATCGGCCCGAATACAAAACGACCGAACTGCGCGCCAAGAACCAGGTCGACCTCGCCGTTATCGTCGAGGAGGAATTCGCCAAGAAGACTGCCGCCGAGTGGCTCGATATCTTCGGCGAGGCCGGCGTGCCGTGCGGCAAGATCAACTCATACAAGGAAGCGCTCAGCCACCCGCAAGTCCAGCATTGCGAATGGGTCGCCGACATGACGTTGCCGAACGGCGTCGAAACGAAGACCTTCCTCAGCCCGGTGCGCTTCAACCACACCACGACGCCGATGCGCTCGAACCCGCCCGGCCTTAACGAGCATGGCGATGAAGTCCGTGCCGAAGTCGCGAAGAAGGGCTAGAACTTCGAATGACCGACTTCCCAAAACCCGACCAACTCACCATCCACTTCGCGCACAGCGCCTATCGTCTCGCCGAGCGTTTCGCCCTGCGCCGCCCGGACATCACCCACTTTCAGACCTGGACAGCGGACGAAACACGCGCGCGGATCGGCGATGGTCACGTCCTCGTCGCCTCCGGGTTCTGGAACAACGATCTGCTCGCCAGCGCCAACGCATTGCAGTTCATCCAGGTTTGCGCGGTCGGCCATGACCAGTTCGATAAGCCGACCATCGCCGAGCAGGGTATCCGCCTGTGCAATTCGGCAGGTGTCAACGCCAACGCGGTTAGCGATCACGCCTTCGCCCTGCTGCTTGGCCTGACGCGCCAGGTCCACGTCGCGCGTGGCAATCAGCTCAACCGCCATTGGCGACCGATGATCTCGGACCTCACCAAGCGTGAGGAGGAACTGCCCGGCAAGACCATGTTGATCTACGGCACCGGCCAGATCGGTGGGCGTATCGCCAGACTCGCCAAGGCGTTCGGCATGACCGTGATCGGCGTGCGCCGTGATGCCAGCAAAACCGTTGAGCATGTCGATGAGATGCACGCGACCGCCGACTTCGTCTCACTGCTGCCGCGCGCCGATGTCGTCGTGCTTGCCTGTCCGCTGACCGACGAGACGCGCGGCCTGATGAACGCGACGTCGCTTGCCGCGATGCAGCCTTCCGCCTATCTGATCAACGTCGCACGCGGTGGCTGTGTCGACGAGGCTGCCCTCGTATCAGCCCTTGAAAACGGCCAGATCGCCGGCGCCGGCATCGACGTCACCGACCCGGAACCACTGCCGGAAACTTCCAAACTTTGGGGCATTGACAACGTCATCCTGACGCCGCACAGCGGTGGCGAAACCCGCGCCTACGAAGACAACGTCATCGACATCCTGGTCGAAAATCTTGACCGGCTCTGGCGCGGCGACGATGCATTGCAGCATCGTATCGTGTGATGCGTCTCAGCACGACGCTGCAGCCAAAAACACAAACGGCGCCCGGATCGCCAACTGGCTGATCCGGACGCCGCCGCCCTCAGTCTCAATATAGAATTCCGCTAGAAAATCTTCTTGAACGTGCGCCCGATCTTACGGAATGCGCGCTTGATGCCGCGATGTCGCTTGCGCTCAAGGCTGTGCGCCGAGATGATGCGTCCGTTACAGCGATGAACGCTCAACGCATGCAGGCGTCCTCGGCGGCTGCGAGCACGGACGTCGAAGCGGCGACCGGCCCGATGAAACGATACAACATCCCAACCCTGACGATGCAGGCGTCGCTTTATGCGACGCGGGCGCATGCAAGAGCGGTCGGCATGGAAGCCACGACGGGCTGCGAACCGATCACGACGAAAGTCGCGGCGGGCAAACCGGTCTTCCCGGCGCCAACGTCTGAAGCGATCAAATCTTGGTTCAGCCCGTTCGACGCGATCGCGTGCCTCGCGGCGAGGCGGCGGCGTGTTGGCTACCTGTCTTGTCGGCGCGCCCTCAGCGTTGCGGTTACCGTTGCGATTGCCGGCCCGGCGACGCTCGCCATTGCGACGCCCTTCGCCATTGCGCCGGCCTGCTCGATTGCCGGCGCGTTGCCCGTCGCCGCTTCTCTGCGCCTGTGCTTCACCGCCCAGATTGAGCGCCTGCGTCGCCGGTAGCACCGTCACCGTGCCCAAAGCCAATGCCGCGCCCAGAATCATGAATTTCTGCATCTGATGTCCTCCTTGCCATGTTTGGCACACTGACATCAGGGCATTGAACGGCGACGTAACGCGTCGTTCAGGTAGCATTCATCAAAGAAACTCGGGAAATTCAATCACCGGTCGAGCTAGTAGACGGGTCGCTAAACCGTACGGTGCCGCGGCCGGCAGCTTTACACGCGTAGAGCGCCAGATCCGCCCGCCGGATCAGTTCGTCCTGATCAACACCATGCTCAGGCGCCAATGCCACACCGATACTGGTGCCGATTTTGACCGTGTGGCCTTCGATCTCAAACGGCCGATGCAGTTGCTCGATAATCCGGTTGGCGAGCAGTTCCGCGCCGGCCTTGTCGTCGATGCCGACCTGGATGATGGCGAATTCATCGCCACCGAGGCGCGCTGCTGTATCGGTGTCGCGGATGCTTTCGAGAAGGCGCGCAGCGACCTCCTGCAACAGCTTGTCGCCAACGGCATGCCCAAGCGTGTCATTGACCGGTTTGAACTTGTCGAGATCCAGATAGAGCAGCGCCATCTTGTTGCCACGCCGGGCCTGGGCCAGGGCGTTCGCAAATCGGTCGTTGAACAGCAAGCGGTTCGGCAGGTCGGTCAACGCGTCATGGTGTGCCATGTGCGCGACGCGCTCCTGGCTCCGTCGCCGCTCAGTGACATCCAGATAGGTCGTGATGAAGCCGCTGCCCTCGAGCGGTACGCCGCGCACTTCGAGCACGGAACCGTCGGGTCGAGACCGCTCATATTCATGGGCCTGCCGGCGCCGCGCCAATTCGATGCGGCTTTCGACGTGTTCTTCCACATTGCCAGGGCCATATTCGCCACGTTTAGCGTTGAAACGGAAAATATCTTCCAGCGACGGCGGACCGTCCTCGAACAACTCTTCCGGGTAGTCGAGCAATTGCTTTTGCGTTTCATTGCACAGCACCATGTTGAGGTGCTTGTCAAACAACGAAATCCCACCCGGGAAATTATGCAGCACGGCTTCAATGTGGCGCATCTGCTCCTGGCGTTCCGTGACATCGAGATAGGTCGTCACGAAACCGCCGTTGGGGAGTGGCGCGCCGCGTACTTCCAGGACGGTTCCGTTCGGGCGCTCACGCTGATAGGTATGCGCCGTCCGTTTGCGGGCAAGTTCCATACGGCGGTTGACGTGCTCGTCGTTGTCACCTGGCCCGTATTCGCCACGTTCGGCATTGAAGCGAAAAATCTCTTCCATTGTCGGAAGGCCATCGGCGAACAGGTCATCGGTGTAACCGAGCATCCTCTTTTGCGTCTCGTTGCACAGCACCATGTTGAGGTCCTGGTCGAACAGCGATATGCCACCGGGGAAATTTTCGAGGACGGCTTCCAGCTGGCGCGTTTGCCTGTGCTGCTCTGTTACATCGACGTGGGTGGTCACGAAACCACCGCCGGCGAGCGGCACACCGCGCACTTCAACCACGGTTCCGTTTGGGCGCACGCGCTGGTACTGATGGGCTTCGCACTTCCTGGCGAGCGCCATGCGATGCTCGACCTGATCGTCAACGTTGCCGGGGCCGTATTCACCGCGCTCCGCGTTGAAGCGGAGCAATTGTTCCAGTGTCGGCTCCCCCTCCGCGAACAGGTCGGCGGGATAGTCGAGCAGTTGCTTTGCCTGATCGTTGCACAAGACCAGATTCAGTTCGTGATCGAAAACAGATATGCCGCCTGGAAAGCTGTTCACGACAATTTCGAGCAGTTCGATGCGCTGCAAGCGATTGACGTGCTCGATCGGATCAACTTGGTCCGGCCGCACGCTCTGAGGCGGCCCTAGTTCCCGGACAGTGACCCCAGTCGGTCTGGATTTCGCATTGCTCGCCATTTATTCTTTTCTCTACCCAAGATCAGCAGACAGAATATCGAGCCAATCTTGAGCGAAGCTGGCCATCGCGCCTATCTATTAGGCAGGCGCCGCCGAGCGTGCCTAACAATTCCGTACCAGGGCTCGGAGGGCCTGACGTCTGGTATTGGCATGGCGCAGCGGCCGCGACGCGCGCCGCGGCAGGCTGAGATATTCAACACCGATCGTGTTTTCTGAGCGAAATGCGACCCTGCAGGCAATCAATCTGTCTTCTTCAGGGAAGATCAGATCGAATGTGTCAGGCGTGTTCACCGCGACACGAAACTCCAGGAGCGCACCGTTGTCGCTCTGGTTGGTCATATTGCACTCGATGCCATCCTGATCGGGCCATCGGATAATGCACGGCCTGAAGGTGTTGCGACGGCCGAAGGCCCGGCGCTCAGCAAAGGCAGCGGGGTCGAATGGTTCGTTCATCGCGATGTACCTTTCGAAGTGAGACATATCCCGGCATCATGACGGCTGCCGTCGATCGTCGCTTCGACGTAATCGAAGCCGGATCGCGGCCGCTAGGTCGCCTGTGGAATGGCAACAGTGAATCATGCCGAGCTTGCATGAACCTGTACTTTGGCCGTTCAGCGCGCTTGGGAAATCTCCGGTCTAGGCCGGTGATGTCTCAAGCTGCTTTTGAATTTCCGGCACATTTGAACATGCATCCGGCAACCGGTTCCAGGCATCGAGTGCTGCGATCTTGTAGGCTTCGGCAAGCGTCGGATAATTGAAGGTATTTTCGACGAAATAGTCGAGCGTGCCGTTGAGGTTCATGACCGCTTGTCCGATGTGCACGAGTTCCGTGGCGCCCTCGCCGACAATGTGCACACCAAGTAGACGCCGGGTTTTCAAGGAAAACAGCAGCTTCATCATACCGAAGCGGAGCCCCATGATGTGACCGCGCGAGGTCTCGCGAAATCGCGCAATGCCGACTTCATAGGGAATGTCACGCGCGCGCAATTCCTCCTCGGACATGCCGCAGGTTGATATCTCCGGCACCGCGTAAATGCCGTAGGGGAAAAACGCAGGCGGTTCATGGGTGGCGATGCCAAGCGCATGACAAGCCGCGATGCGGCCCTGTTCCATCGACGTGGACGCCAGGCTTGGAAAGCCGATCACGTCGCCGGCTGCAAAGATGTGTGGCACCCGCGTTCGAAACGTCTTTGGATCAACCGCAATGCGTCCACGGCCGTCTGCTGCAAGACCGACCGTGTCGAGGCCAAGCGTCGTTGTTGTGCCGGAGCGTCCCGCCGCAAACAGAACCATGTCGGACCGCACTTCGCGCCCATCACTCGTCGCGGTACGGCAGCCATTTGAGTTCACCGAGATGTCGTCAACCGTGCAACCAAATCTGAGCGCAATGCCACGGTCGCGCAGATCATGCAGAAACTCGCCGACAATTTCGCGGTCGACAAATTTCAGCACATCCAGCTCGGGATCAATCAGCGTGACCTGCACATCGAGCGCGCTGAAGATTGTCGCGTACTCGATGCCGATAACGCCTGCACCAATCACGGTCAGACTGCGCGGGACTTCGACAATATCGAGTATTTCGTCGCTATCGAGCACCCGCCGGCCGTCGAACGGAATGTGCTTAGGCCGATAGGGGCTGGTGCCAACGGCGATCAGGAACCGGTCGGCAACGAAGCTGCGGCGGCTATCGTCATCGCTCACTTCAATTTCATTCTGACCGACAAATTTGGCCGATCCCTTGAGGGTGTCCACCCGATTGCGCGCAAACTGGTGCTCGAGGATCTCAACCTCATGGTCGAGCGTCAGGATAAGTCGTCGTCGCAGATCTTGCGCACTGATGTCCTGCTTCACACGGTACGAACGGCCGTAGAATCCGCGCTCGCGCCAACCGGATAGGTTCATCACGGTTTCGCGCAGCGTCTTGCTCGGTATCGTGCCTGTGTGCACCGACACACCACCGACGCGACGGCCTCGGTCAACAACCAGCACCGTGCGCCCGGCTTTGGCGGCTTGAACAGCCGCGCGCCGGCCGGCCGGGCCACTGCCAATGATGATCAGGTCATAATCGTGCTTCATGTCTGAGGTTCCAAAACATCGCATACGCCGATTCCTACTTGCGCAAGCTTGGTCGGAACTGTCGTCTCAGCAATCCTGGGCATCAGGCGTTGGTTTGGACATGGCGTGGCTGGCCGGCGCCATTATCGACGCACTCAACCGGACGCAGTGGTCCGACGCACCGCCCGCCATGTAACGCATGGCCTAATGGCAGGATTGCCCGTCAATGGCGCCAAGGCTGTCCGAAATCACCGAGCGAGAAGTCATTGCCAGGATTGCGGTTTTCGCCGCACACCAGTTCCATCGGCATATCTTGCCAGCCTGCCGCCGCGTTCGGCATGACCCGGTACATGCACGACGTCGACGGCATATACCTCAGCGCCAGCCCGGCCCGGCGCCGGCCCGACGTGTTGGCGGCGGAGGCGTGAATGATCCCGATGTCATGCAGGGACAGCTGCCCGGCCTTCAGCTCGATCAGCTCGGCGGCGGCTTCATCAACGTCCTTGACCTCAAGTTCGCGGTTGAGCGTCGAGTTCGGATCGTCGAGCAGGGTATGCTCCAAGGCCTCGCGCTTTTGGCTGCCCGGTATCACTTTCATCGCGCCGTTGCCTTCGTCGACATCATCAAGCGCCACCCAGATCGTGCAGGACGCCATCGGCGTCACCGGCCAGAACGGACCATCCTGATGCCACGGCACGATACGGCTGCTCTCGGCCGGCTTGCAGAACAGATGCGTAAACAGCAGGATCAGGTCCGGCCCCATGACGTCCTGCGCCATGGCCAGGATGCGGGGATCGTGAACCAGATCATGAAACGCCGCCTGGCCGCGCACACCGTAAGGTTTGCCGCGGTTGAGATGCGGATTCATCAACCGGTCGGGCATGATATCCGGGTTGTCTGCGAGCACGGCATCCAATGCCTCACGCAGCCGTTGTACTTCGTCCTCGTTCAAACGAAAATTCTGCGGGATGACATAACCATCGCGCTGATAGGTCTCGATTTCCTCTGCTGTCAGCATGGCGTCGTATCCTCCGAAATCCTATCTCTCGAATGCGCCTATTCGCGGCACACCGCGTCGATCTTTTGCATCTCTTCTGGCGCGAGCGGCCCCGCTTCAGCAGCCACAATACACTCCAATAGTTCAACACGATTCTTGCACCCGAGCACGACCGTGTCGACGCCTTCCATAGTCAGCGCGTAGCGATGCGCCAGCGCCGCCGCCGACATGCCGAACCCTTTCGCCAGTGCGCGAAACCCGCTCGTGCGATTGAAGTCAACCACCACGCCGTGGTCCGCCGGCAGGTCACGATCAAGCGTATCGGTCAATGCGCCACCCTGTACCGGCCGGATACCCATCACGCCGGCACCGGCGGCCTTGGTCGCTGCGATCAGTTCACGCGCCCGGCTCGGCCCGGCAAAGTACTGCAACTCGCCGGCTGAATCGATCGGGTTGGACAAGCACTGCACCACGGCCGGCTTCTGCGTGCCATCGAGCGCACGCAAGATGCAATCGGGAATACCGATGCCAGTCACGCCCCACGCCCCGATGCGGCCCTGCGCAACGAGCTTCTCGCACGCCGGCACGAAGGCTTCGGCGTACGTCGCCCAGCGCGTCGCAGGCCGATCCGAGTAAGCGCTCGCATCGTAGTCGTCGGGGATGATGTTGGAGTGCAGGAAAAACACATCGACCCGGTCCAGCCGCATCCGGGCCAGGCTCTCGTCCAACGAGCGCTCAAGATTATCGGCAACCTCGCCCGGCGCCGGCGTGCCGAGCCGGTGCTTGGTCGTCACCCGCACACCATCTGGCAACTTGCCCTCGAACGCCGCGCCAACAACGACCTCGGCCTCGCCATCACCGTAGGCCGGCGCCATATCGAGCAGCGTGATGCCGTGGTCGACGGCGGCGCGCACCGTTGCGATGCACTCATCCTGAGTTGTCGCGCCCCACAGTTGCCCGACGCCGCCGCCGCCTAAAGTCAGCGCGCTGACGGGCCAAAGCTGTCCGAGTTGACGAGTTTGCATATGGTGCCTCCAAGGCATTTATTTGTGGCCCGCAGCGGGACGCCCTGATCCTCTTGCTCCGCTGCGCAGGACGGCGAAAAAAGACAGCATTCCGCTGACTCGAAGATGAACCCAGAATGAACGAGCCAGTCAGTTTTCTTTCAAGCAACGGGTCCTATCCATTGGTTTTCGTAAGCTCGCGCGAACGCGCGCAACGTCCGGAAAAGACATCTTTGAGGATAACACGTTTCGGTCAAACATGGCTGGTTCGGTTCCCGCAACCAAAGCCAAAAATATGCTGGTGATTTACTCATGCACAAAACAAGCATCGCTTTCTCGGCAATCGTTTTGATGGGCAGCGCCATGGTCGCAACGGCCGCGCCGCTCTCGACAACTGCGCCATCCATCGACCTATCCGCCAACTCCGGCAGCCTGGTTCAAAAAATCCATGACTGGCACCGCCGTTGCGAATGGGGACCGAGGCGCTTTCATCGTCACATCCCGGGTGTCGGCAACGTCCGCTGCCGCCGTCACCACCGCCGCTTTCGTCGCCGGGTCAGCCGCTGTGAGGCGTGGCACCATGAATGCCGTTCCCGCTGGGGACGCCGCAGTTGGCGCTTCGACCGCTGCATGGTGCGCCACGAATGCTAGAAACGCGAGGTGGCAGTCGGTTGGGCCTGATCTCACGGCCCAACCGCCTTTTCTAAAGTTTCAGGATCGCACTACGACGCCACGTTCTTCGGCACGTCCTTGAACGGCCGGTCGGTATCCGTGCGCGGTTCCTTCGGCATCTTGAGGACACGTTCGGAAATGATGTTCTTCTGGATCTCGTCGGTGCCGCCGGCCAGCGAAATGGCCGGCGTCGACACCAGAATCTCGGCGATAACACCATCCATCGGACTGTCGTCGCCGGTCAGCATGGCATCCGCGCCGCTGATCATGGTGTGCACGCGATTGGCCGAGCGCGCGATGTAGCTCGATGCCAGCTTGCCGAGTGAGCCTTCCGGCCCCTGCGGCCGTCCCGCCTCCTGTGCCGCCCGCGCCCGTCTGGCCGTCCACTCGGCCGACTTGTTCAGGATCATCAGCTTGGCGATCTCCTGCCGGATCACGGGATCGGCATGCGCCCCTGTCTGCTTGGCGCGATCAAGCACGAGGTCGACGCGCCCGGCCCGCTGCGGATACCAGGTGTAGGGCTCCAGCGCGACCTTGATTTCCTCCGCCTGCTCCTGGAAAATCCGTTCGGTCCGGGTCGACGGCTTTTGATACTTTTTCAAGGCATCGGCGCCGCGCCGCTCGTGCATCAGCGTCGTCGTTGCGATTTGCCAGCCATCGCCGTCGTCGGCGACCATGAACTCCGGTGCGACCTCGGCGTCCGTCAAAAACACCTGGTTGAACGACGCGTGACCGTTCATCTGGCGCAGCGGCACCACTTCGACACCCGGCTGCTTCATATCCAAAATGAAATAGCCAAGCCCCTTATGCTTGACGAGGTCGGGATCGGTGCGTGCCAGCAGCAAGCCGTATTGCGCGCGGTGCGCACTCGTCGTCCAGACTTTCTGGCCATTGATGACCCAGCGATTGCCGCGCAGCTCGGCTTTGGTGATCGCACCGGCCAAATCAGAGCCACTACCCGGCTCGCTGAAGAGCTGACACCAGGTATCTTCGCCGGTCAGAATGCGGCGCAGAAATTTCTCCTTATGCAGGTCCGTGCCGTGCGCCAGGATCGTCGCCGCCGCCAGCGGCCGGATACCCATCATCAGGATGCCAATCGCGCCAGCCCGCTCGATTTCCTCTTCGACCACCGGCACCAGGCCGACCGGCAGATCACGGCCATACCATTCTTTCGGCCAATGCGGTGCGCCCCAGCCGCTGTCGATCAGCTTGTTGCGCCATTCGAGCAATCCGAGACTGATGTCCCAGTTGTCCGCGAGCCATTGGCGGACTTCGGCGCGGACGGATGCTTCAGTGTGTTCACTCATAATTGCCGTCCTCTCAAACGTTCCACTGCTGCATCAGGCGCTCGCGGTGATAGGCCGAACCGCCGAGAAACACCTCCGAACTCTTCGCGCGCTTGAACCACAGGTGCGTGTCGTTATCCCAGGTAAAGCCGATGCCGCCATGGATCTGGACAGCGTGGATCGCGGTCTGAATATAGGCATCCGCAGCGCCCGCCTTGGCGAGCGATGCCATCGCCGGTACGTCGTCATCACCGTCATCAATGGCAGCTGCCGCATAGTAGGCCGCCGACTTCGCCAATTCGACATCAAGCAGCATGTCGGCGGCTTTGTGTTTCAACGATTGGAACGACGCAATCGCCCGGCCGAACTGAACCCGCATTTTGGCATATTCGATCGCATCTTCGAGCAACCGCTCGGCGCCGCCGGCCATCTCGTTGGCCAGGCAGATCGCGGCGACATCCAGCGTCTCACCAATCGGGCCAGCCGCTGTACCTTCCTCGCCTAGCAACTCAGCCTCGACACCTGAAAGCGTGACGCGCGCAATCTTGCGCGTTGCATCAGCGGACTTTAACAGCGTGCGCTCGACACCCGGTGCATCACCCGCGACAACGAACAGCGACACGCCGTCATTCCCTCTTGTCCCCGGCCGCCGCGCCGCAACAACCAGGAGGTCCGCGCCGGCGCCATCGAGGACAAAACTCTTCGTGCCATCGAGCGTTGCCCGGGCGCCGGACACCGTTGCCGTCGCTTCGATGCCATCGACATCCCACCGGCCAGCCGTTTCCGCCATTGCCAGTGTCGCGATTGTGCCGCCCGCCGCAATGTCGGGCAGCAGCGCCTGTTTCTGCTCTTCGTTGCCAGCCTTCAGGATCGCTGTCGCTGCCATCACCGTTGATGCAAAGAACGGCGCGCACAGCAGCGCGCGCCCCATCTCTTCAACCGCAATGGCAAGCTCGCTGATGCCGAAGCCCTGCCCGCCATAGGCCTCCGGAATATGGATCGCGGTGAGCCCCAGTTCCTGGCTGAGTTGCCGCCACACGTCTGGATCATGGCCCGCATCCGTCGCCATCAGGCGGCGCACCTCGGTCGTCGGTGACTTGTCTTCGAGAAACCGGCGCAGCATCGTGCGGAATTCCGCCTGCTCATCCGAAAAGCTGAATTTCATGGGCAACACTCCGATGCGACGTGATCGCGCGAGGCAATTGAACGATTACGCACGAGCTTCCCGCATGGACCATCACACTGGCAAGGGCGCCTGCTCGCTTATCAGGCAGGCGAACAGGCATCACACGATTGATCGCGTGGATGCTTGATTTGAGACAGGGCTGGTATGCACAGGTTGCGGCACGACATCGCCCTACTCTTTGCCATCATGCCAACGCAGGTAGGCATCGAGACAAGCTGCAGCGAGTCGCAACCGACGCGGTAGACCGCCGGCGTCGATCCCGCACTCCGTCGTCATCCCGTCGTAGGACCAGTACTGTCCGGGGAAATCCGGCCATGCTTGGCGAACGTGCCCGGTTCCGTTCGGGTCGCACCGATTTTGGTCGATTGAGGCTCGAAATCGCTTGGGAGGTCGCGCCAAACTTTGTCGTCATCCCGACGTAGGTCGGGACCCATGTGCGCTGCCTCGAGCCGTGCGTTTGTGGCGATGCGTATAGGTTCCGGCCTTCGCCGGAATGACGCCCCGGGGGACGCGGCCGCACGGCAGCACGCAGGCAACGTCTAACAATTGATTCCGCATGGGCAGTTTATTGCAACACAAAGAATAACAGGGTTCTGAATTATCGATTAATTGTCAATGATTGATGGCTCTGTAGTTTGGGATGCTCACAATGCAATGTTTGCCCGAGTTTTCCGAGGCAGCGGTCGCAATTGTCCAACCGACGCCTCACCGGTCCATATATAGACTCCGCAATTTTCTGTCTGCCCGCCCTAACCCAGCCTACCCCGCGACCAGATCCGCAGCCTCGCTCAGCCCAACAGGTTCATCCGACAGCAACGCATCAATCATCGCGTCGTCCGAGCGTGGCATGGCCAGCGGATCGCTGGCGCTGAGCCGGTGGTCAACCACCATCCGCGCCAACAGCAACCGGCGCGCATCGCCACCCTCGGCCCCCAACCGGACGCCTTCACACGCCATCAATGCCGCCGACGTCGCGTGATAAAGCGCATCGGACGCCTTGCGCGCCATCGGCTCGTTGCCCGACGCCGCGACATCACCGGCAAACGCAAACGCCCGATCGATCGTCGCGCCGAGTTCACCCTTGAACTGCCCCGGCATCATGTCGGTCTCCGACAATTCATCATGCAGCGCACCGGCGAGATCCTCGTGTGCACCAACCTTGCCGATCGCGCGCGTGGTGACGTCGAGCGCGTTGATGTTCGATGTGCCCTCCCACAGCACCCCGAGATGGGCGTCGCGCACGAGGCGCGCATTGATCCAGTCCTCGATGTAGCCATTGCCGCCACGCACCTCCATCGCGCCGGTGGCGACATCGACATTGTCGCGCGCGGTGCGGAATTTGATCAGCGGGGTCAGGATCCGCACGAGGCGCTTGGCTTGCTCGTCGCCCTGCTCCGCCTGATGCAGCTTGACGGCTGTGTAAAGCACCATCGACAGCGCCTGCTCGGTCGGCACCATGAGCTTCATGAGCTGGCGGCGCAGCAACGGCTTGCGCGCGATGCGCTCACCAAATGCGATGCGCTGGCCGGATACGACGAGCGCTTCGTTGAGACAGCGACGCATCATGCCAGCAGCGCGCACACCGTGCGACAGGCGGGACATGTTGACCTGGTCCATCATCTGCTTGAGGCCGGGATTGCGGCCCGGGCCGACCTGGCCAAGCGGATAGGCGACGGCACCGTCAAACTTGATCTCGCCCGACGCCATAGACTTGGTGCCAAGCTTCGGCTTTAGGCGCACGATCCGGTAAGCATTGCGCGTGCCGTCATCGAGATGACGCGGCAGCGCGAAGAGACCCAGGCCGCTCGTTCCATCCGCCGCCCCTTCCGGCCGCGCCAACAGCAGCGCGACATCACCATCGGCGCACGAGCAGAACCACTTCTCACCGTAGAGCCGCCAGTTGCCATCCTCGTAGCGTGCTTCCAGTTCAATGTTGCCGACGTCGGAGCCGCCGGTCTTTTCCGTCATGAACTGCGCACCCTTGAGGATGGTCGTCATGTCCTGGCTCCACATCCCGGGCAGGAACCGCGCCTTGGTTGCCTCATCACCATAGCGCTCGATCAGCATCGCCGACGTATCCGTCGCCGAGATCGGGCACATCAGGCCGAACTCCGACTGCGTGAACATGTACTGCATCACGTATTTGGCGATCGGCACATGTTTCTCCGGCCAATCCAGCACGCCTTCCCGGCGCGACATGCAGTGGATGCCGAACTCACCATACCCAAGCCGTTCCATCTCACGATACGATGGATGAAACTCGATCCAGTCTTCATCGCGGCCGCGCGCATTGCGCGTGTGCAACACGGGCTCATGCCGGTCCGACATGCGCGCCAGATCATCGAGCTCGTTGCCGGCAATCTCACCAAGCCGCGTGTAGTGAGGCGTCATGTGCCGATGCACGGCCGCGTCCATGTAGAGCGGCAACAGCGATCTCAGACTATGGTCGATTTCGAAGAAATTGAGCCCACGGCAATCGCCCGCAATCCAGCCATCGAGATCGGACGGCTGCTTCGGATCGGTTTCCGCGCTGGCGTGCGCAACATCTGCCAAAACCATGGCGTTGTCCTCCTGAATGTTCTGGCGGCCATTTTGACCCGTTTCGAACTTGACGCCAAGCCGGCCAAACTTGAACGCCCAGGCGCAAACCGGGTCTCAGCAGGCACTCCAATCGAACCATCAAGTCACCGATCACTATTTTGGGCGATCTTGATGCGGAACGCATCTGGTTCCGGATACCGACGCTTGCTGCCTGACGCGGCTTACTGCTTAAATGTCTCCAACCGATACCCACCGCGCACCGGAGCATATCCACCATGGCCAGCGATACCCAAGCCAAACCACAACGCTTTCGCGACCGCGAGATAACCTTCGCCAATGGCGTCACCGGCCAGAACGTAGAGATTCCCTCAGCCTCTCCGCTCAACTACCATCAGGTCATTTCTGCACCGGCTGACATGCCGAAGATCACCGTTGACGGCAAATTGTTCATGCCTGCTGGGCATACACCGGACAGCCCGTCGGTGCCGCTAATCATGATCATCCCCGGCAGCCTCGGCGTCACGCCCGCCAACCTCAGGCACGCCGAAACACTCAACGCGCTCGGCTACGCGACTTTCGTCCTCGACAGCTTCAGCGAACGCGGTGTCACGTCAACGGTTGCCAAGCAAACCCAGTTTTCGTTCGCCGCTTCCGCCTACGACGTGCTTGCCGCCTGGAAGGTTCTTCACGACATGCCGGGCATCGATGCCAAGCGGATTGGCGCGCAGGGCCACAGCCGTGGTGGCGCGGCCGTGTTCACCGCGGCCACACGGCGTTTTGCCGATGCGGTTCTTGGCGCGGGCAACGGCCTCAGCGCCATCCTGCCGGCCTATCCGTGGAGCGGCCATCAGTTCCTCGCTCCGTCGGTCGGCGACACCATCGTCCATGTCCTGATGGGCGACGCCGATGAGTGGTGTTCGCCGATGCAGACCCAAGGTCATTGCCAGGCCATTCGTCTGACTGGTGGCACGGCAACGATGCGCCTGTTCCCCGGCGCCCATCACAGCTTCGACCGCGGCAGCGAGGTGATCTACATTCCGGAAGCATCCGTCTCCCCGGCTGCGCCCACCACCTACCTCGCCGACGACGGCGCCTTCATCCACCCCCTCGAGGACACGCCCAACCCGGCGCTCGTCGACCGCGACGTTATGATCTATTCGGTGAAAGCCGGCTACGGCAACAAGGGCGCCCATCTCGGCAGCGCCCCCGGCGAAGCCGACGCCTTCCGCGCCGACATGCACTCCTTCTGGCAACGCGCATTGCCGGTCGGTTGATCGCAGTGTTGCTCCGATTTCAGATGCGAAGCGTCTTAAGATGAGCATCAATGCGCTCTGTCACTTTGCGCCGTTGTGGCAGATTATTTTTCTCAGCGGCCCAGACCTCACGAAATCGCGCCGCCGTCTCCTTTGCCGTATCGAGCACAGGTTTTTGCGGCAGCCCGGCCTTACCCGCCAGGTAAGACAACTCGTCGAACGTAAATCCGTCGAAGCGCTTCGATCTACCGAACTTAAGTGCTACTTCCTCATCGACGATATACGGAACCGTCGAGACCAGGTCATAGGCCGGAGCCAAGCTGGGCGTTCGCGTGTCCAGGTATATCAGTGACCAGTTCTTGAGATGCATGTCGGCATTGCCGGTCAAGACGCAGAAGGTCAAGCGCCGGATGAATTCGGCAACGCCGTCTTCGCCAGTCTCGATCCCAAGTACCTTCGCAATGTTGCGATAACTGGCGTTGTCATATTTCCGTTCGGGATACACACCAAAGACCTGTGCGAAGTCCTCTGTGTGGATAGATCCCTCCGGCGACCGGTCGAAGCGTTCGATCGCAAAAGCCTGCCCTGTTAGATCGCCAATCCCATCCGGCAGGTTCTCGATCGCGTCGACATCGACGAGGTCGATTTCCGGCACGTCGATACCAACGAGGCGCGCCAGAGCCATCATCGCGAACTCATTCTCAGGCACGCCCTCAAAACGCAATGAAGGCAGCTTGATGATCCACGATCCACCGATACCCGATACTGGAATCGTCAGCCCCTTGTTTGCCTGGCCATCGCAAACCGCTGAGAGCTTCAGCTGTACACCGGCGAGCGAAAACCGCAGGGCGTTCTCTCGCTTCCTCTCACGATCCGCGGCGCTGTCATTCTCTTCATCAGCTGGTGGCCATGCGTCGCCAGAATCAGCCTCAACGGTAAGCGCACCCGGAAGGTCGCAACCCAACGCCGCCAGCAAATGAAATTCGCGCTCCGGCTTCACGCCGGCCCGTTGCGCCAGATAGTCCCGCAGATGTCCCTCGGGCAGCATGTTGGAAAAGTAGGGCAAAAGACGCGTCTGCCTGACGGAAAAATCCGTGATCAGCTGCCCGAACTCATCCTTGAAGCCGAGCCCGAGTGCCGGGCGGTTGGCGTCAGCAACATAGTCCTCTGTGAAACTGAACAAGGTGCGATCGCCCGGCAGCCGCGTCAGCGATCCAACCGTCGCGCCATGGAGTTTGATGCTGAGAACGCTGACATCAGGAATCGTCGTTCTCCCCCTCATCATCTACACGGTAGGCCGGTTGCGGTAGCGACGGCCTTGTAGGTAGTTCGTGCACAAGCCGATTGCGTAGTCTCTGTGCGGCTTGTTCCACAGCTTTGATCTGCTTGCCTGGAAGTTCCACCGCTTCAGCCAACTTTTGCATCTCGCGTACTGGTTTGGTGATCTCGAGTAGCGCTTGCATCTCTCTACCAACATTCTCCATTTTCTTTATGGCTCGCAGGTTGCTTTCCAGCTTGGTCCAGCTTTCTTGATACTGATCGACTTGACGCAGTGTGCTTACCGCACGGAGCGCGCGGTTGATTTCCTTGATCGCTGGCGTGGCCACAGGCTCGCGGGCAACGCTGCGCACGACGCTATCCACTGCTGGCACCGCCTTGCGCGGGACCAACCTGAGGTCGAGATCAAGTGCGCGAGCCAGTTCGATCAAGCTCGAAAGGCGAATATCCGCGCCACCGTTTTCGATCTTAGAGATATGACTTTGTGGCACGCCTGTACGTTGGCTCAAGTCCCGCTGGCTGAGATCCATGCTTTCCCTGGCGCTCTTGAGCGCATCCGTAATGTCTTGCGAAGCGTAGCTCATTGATATCCTAATCTATCTTTTATAGTGCGCATGATATATCTCTACATATCAAGATATCAATAAACACGACACAGTTTGATCTACAAAAATAGATTTTTATCTCATTTTGATATACGTTAGTATATCAAATTTGCTTTGTTACCCACTCAAACCAGCTTGTGCATGTCCTCGAGCCGCGTCGAGCCGATCTCGTCCACGATGCGACCGCGTAACGTACGCATCGCACCGAGCCAGCGGTCGTAGTCGGCCGACTTGAACTGAATGAATTTCGCGACCTGGCGGTGCGGCAGGATCAGGAACGTTTCGCGCTCAACGCCCTCAACAACGGCCTCGGCGACGGCTTCCGGCGAAAGCACATCCGGCAGATCTTCAGCATCGTTGGCATCGGCGTAGCCAAGCATCGGCGTCGCGACATACTGCGGGCAGATTACCGAAACCTTGATGCCTTGGTCCATATGACTGATCGCGAGCGACTCGGCGAACCCGACCGCGGCATGCTTCGTTGCCGAATAGGCCGCATCGCCGATCTGGCTCAGCAGACCCGCCGCCGATGCCATCTGCAGCAGGTAGCCATCACCACGTTTGATCATACCGGGAAGCACAGCACGCGCCGCATAGACATGTGCCATCACATGCACCTCCCAACAGCGCTGCCAATCCTCAGTGCTGGCCGACGCGGCATGTTCGCCTTCGCCAACACATATGCCGGCGTTCGAGCAGAACAGATCGACCGACCCGAAGTGCGCTTCCGTCTCCGCAACAAGTTTCGCAATATCCGCTTCGCGCGTGACGTCGCAACCAACCCCAAGGCCGCCGAACGCCGTTGCTGCATCTCGCGCGGCTTGCTCGGATAGATCCGCGACCACCACCCGGGCACCCGCGGCCGCAAAGCGTGATGCCATCGCCGCACCGATGCCACGCGCTGCGCCAGTGACGATAACAACCTTGTCTTTGAGGTTCATCTGTCAATCCATTCCTATTGCTCTCGCCACGCAAGATACGACCACCATAGCAAACATTGTGACCTCGGTCGGCATGCAAGCGTGCTGCCGACACCATCGGCAAGACGAATAGAGAGCGTATCGAACCCGACGCTTGGCGCTGCCCTTGCCTTGGCCTCTGCCAAGAAGAGATGAACCGTGAGCGCCCAGGCGCCACAAATTTCACGTGATCCGAACGCCATTCCCGCATACGCTACGGCCACGAGCAACGAACAGGCAGACCAACCATGAGCACACCGGCGCGCGATCGCGCGGCAATGGCCAACGACCCGGCGATCTGTGACCTGCGCAGCGACACCGTCACCCGACCTGATGAAGGCATGCGCGCCGCGATGGCCGGCGCCGCCGTCGGCGACGATGTCTACGGTGACGACCCGACCGTTGCTGCCCTCGAAACCCTCGCCACCCGCCTGCTCGGCAAGGAACAAGCCGCGTTTTTCCCGTCCGGCACGCAAAGCAATCTGGCTGCGATGCTCGCCCATTGCGGGCGCGGCGACGAAGTCATCACCGGAAACGGCTATCACGTCCTTGCCAGCGAAGGTGTCGGCATCTCCGTGCTCGGCGGCGTCGCGATCTGCGGCCTGCCGCTCGAGACAGACGCTTCCCTCGCGCCTGATCGCATTGCTGCCGCGATCAAACCGGACGACTCTCACGCCCCCGTTTCGCGCCTGCTCTGCCTCGAAAACACCCACAAAGGCACCGCCATCCCGCTGGCGGCTATGCAGGCGGCCAGTGCCGTTGCCCGCGAGCGCGGCCTTGCCGTGCATCTTGACGGCGCCCGCCTGTTCAACGCCACCGCCGCGCTCGACATCGAACCGGCCGCCCTCGCCGCGACCGGCGATACCGTCTCGCTGTGCCTCTCGAAAGGCCTCGGCACGCCCGCCGGAACGCTGCTGCTCGGCCCTGAAGATGTCCTGAAGCGGGCGCGGCGTTGGCGCAAGGTGCTCGGCGGCGGCATGCGTCAGTCCGGCATTCTCGCCGCTGCCGGCATTTATGCGCTTGAGAACAACGTGACGCGCCTTCGCGACGACCATCACCGCGCCGCAACCCTCGCCCAGCATCTCATTGACCTCGATGCCGGCGATCCTGCGCATCCAACCCGCTCTGAGACCTGCATGGTGTTCTTCACGCCGGCCGTCGCCGACCACATGGCCTACCGCGCGGCGATGGCCGATCAGGGCATTCTGCTCGGCGGCCGCGATCCGACCATCCGCCTCGTCCTCCACAAGGACATCGACGACGCCAAGCTCGATCGAATCTGTTCGGCGTTTTCGGCGGTGTCCCGGAGGTAGTGAAAAACGCGCGACCGCAAGTCCCGGCAAGTCCAACTGCTGCTCTTGTTTGTTCGCCCCCAAGGCCATTAAACGGGCCTCATTCCTCGCTTACGATTCAAAGATATTTTGCGTGTGGGGGAATTGCAAATGCATGAATGCGAAAATGAAAAATGCCCGAACAATGCCGTTCCGAATTGGGAAAAGGTCATTGTTGGTCTATTGGTAGGCGCGATTATCTTTACACCGAATGTATTTAGTGTCATTTCACAAGTCAGCGGTGAATTGACCGCGAACGCGGCCCCCGTTGCAACGCTACTATTTGGGCTACCGCTCCTGTTAGTATTGATATTGTCTACTTTTGTAGTCTCTAGACTAGCATATTCGAGTATTTTAGAGGCAGCTCTGACGGCTGCCGGATTACCGGCCATCATGGCCACTATGTTGAATATTAAATTTCCTTGAGCAAAAACAATCGCGTGAATAACCATAGTGTACGCCGAATTTTGGCCTATGTAAGAGCGCATGTGCCGCGATAAGAGTAGATCAGTTTATATATTGACGATGGACCCTGGAGGCCGCCATGCTCAGCACAATACGGCTGTCGATAATGCTATTTGCAGTCCTCTCAGTCTCAGCGATTGCAAACGGCGACGCGCCGACAGGACAACTCATAAGAAGTATCAAACTAGATGATAAGCCGGCCGTTCCGGGCGGCAATTATGACAAATTCGGGTGGAGCGCAGCCGCCAAGCTGACTTACAAAGCCTTGGTGCCGAAAGGGTTGAGGAGTACCGCGGTCGTTTACGTGCATCATCTTCCTGCAAATGTTCCGCCAAGAGATGCACTCACGGCAATGCACGACGGGTTTGCATCCGGCAGGTTGAAATGGGCAAGGATCGGAGAAACCAGCGGTATGTTGGAAGTGCCACCGGGTTTAACGCTGGTCAACCCGGAGAAAGCAGCCGCGCAAGCGCGCCGATATCGAATTGTTTCTTTTGCGCGAGATCTATTGCCTGGCCACGATACGGGTGCGGAAAAGTGGGTCACATTTGCCATAAAGCGTTCAACACCTGAAAATTAAAACGACCGTAAAGGGCGCCTGTCGGATACTTTCTCGTTCGACGACAACCGCGGCCGAACTTCTCATAGTTGTCCGACGTACAACGCTTGCAATGACGATGCTACACCAACTAACGCTTCGCCTTCGCAAAAGCCGCATTCGCCTGCGCCGCTGACACCATGCCGTCCCGCGCCGCGATGCCCACCGGCGGCGCCTTGACGATGATCTGTTTCAATTGCGCCATGCCGCGCGCCGGCTCCACGGCGAGCGCACGGGCTGCGGCGGCCGCCACAATCAACGCGGCATCACCGGACGCCAACGGCACACCGCCCGAACCTCCCGAGACGGTCACATCAACAGTAGCCCGCCCACGGTTGGCGGTCTCCGCATCACCCGTGACCACAATGGCATTGCCGGCACCAAGCACGCCCTTGTAGACCGCTGACTTGTCGAGTTCCTTGCTGCCATCGCCGGCCGGGATGACAAACAAGCGATCGCCGAATCGACGAATGGCTTCAACCAGGATCGGCCAATCGGGCCGATTCGTATCGGCCGCCTGCCACACCACGATCCGCGTCGGCGTTCGACTGACGAACGCCATCATGTGGCCGAACGCTTGGGGATCGCCCAACCGTTCCTTGACGATCACCAATTGCGCTGCCGGCGCCAACGTCGCCAGCGTGATGGCCGCCTCGGTGCCGGGACCGGTTTCGGCAAACGGCGCCGGATCGCCATCGGAGAAATCCCAGCTGATCAAGACGCCTTCGCCGTCCCGCGCCAGCCGATGTTTCAGTTCGGGAAGGCGATAGTCGATACCTGGCCCGAGCAGCGCCACGGCGACGCCACCTGGCGGGCTCAGTCCGGGCGGCACAGGCGGCTCGTTCGCCACTGCCTCCCCGCACAGTACCGCGGCCGCGAGCACTGCTATTCGCGCTCGGCCTATCGCCCTAACCCGCCACATCGCATGCACTTTCGCCCGCATCGATTGCAAACGCCTCGACGACAAAGTCCGCGATTGCGCCGACATCGTCGAGTTTGAAGACCGGCACCTTGGCGCCCTCAACTGCATAGTCGGCCGCAATCGCAACGACCCTATCATCGCGCTCAGCCAGCCCGGCGCCCGGTTCGCTGCCACGCCGCCGCGCCTCGATTTTTGGGATCGGTTGCGATTTGTATCCCTCGACCACGATCAGGTCGCACGGTTCCAGCTGCGCCACCACGTCGGCAAAATCCGGCTCCGGCCCTTCGGTCATCAGCGCCCAGCGTTTTTGCGAAACGACAGCAACCTGCGCCGCCCCTGCCGCACGATGGCGTGCACTATCGGTGCCTTCTTCGTCGAGCCGCAACGCATGATGCGCATGCTTGATCGTCGCGATGCGCAGGCCGCGCCGCGTCAATTCCTCGACAAGGCGCACCGCCAGCGTCGTCTTGCCGGAGTTCTTCCAACCGACAATGCCGATGATTGGCTGGCGCGCCGCGATGTTTGATACCTGTTCCAAGTTCATCTAACTTTCGATCAGCCGGCGCGCTTCATCGAGTTCCTCCGGCGTGTTGGCGTTGAAAAACGGGTCAACGGATTGACCACCGATCTCCATATCAACGAAATCAACCGGCAGCGTACCATGCCAGTCGGTCCAGCGCAGGACTTTGCGAATTCCGTCATCCCTGAGCGCTGCCTCGAGATCATCATGGTGCGCGACCGGCCAGAGCCCGATCACGGGGTGCAGATGACCGCCCGAACGCGCGATCGCGATGCCGCCCGGATTGGCTTCGGCAACCTCGCGCAGACGTGCCACCAGATCGAGCGGCAGGAACGGTGCATCCGTCGATGCCGTTGCAATGAAGCGCGCATTCGTATCTTCCCGAGCCCAGCGCATGCCTGCGAGCACCCCTGCCAATGGCCCGACATTGCCATCGACCGTATCGGCGACAACCGGCAGCCCGAACGCACTGAACCGCGCCGCATCGCCATTGGC
>JAGDYV010000139.1:0-11288 GCA_049116495.1 Hyphomicrobiaceae bacterium
TGCATGCCTATCTCGGCCATGATGAACGCCGCAATGCGCCGCTGATCCTGGGGCATGAAGCTGCCGGCAAAGTACTCGACGGGCCGATGGCGGGTAAGCGTGTTGCGATCAATCCGCTGGTGACATGCGGCCAATGTGATGCCTGCCTCGGTGGCCGCCAGAACCTTTGCAACAGCCGCCAGATCATTTCGATGATGCCGAGGCCGGGCGCTTTCGCTGAACTGGTGACGATACCGCAATCCAACATCATCGAGCTGCCTGAAGGAATGGCTTATGAGGTGGCTGCGCTGAGTGAGCCGATGGCTGTTTCCTATCATGCCGTCAACCTGGCCGAGAAGGCGCTGGTCAAGCCGCTTTCGGCGGCACGGACAGTGATCCTTGGTGGTGGCGCCATCGGCATGGGGGCAGCGCATATCGTGCGATCACGTGGCGGTCTTGATATTGCAATTGCCGAGACCAGCGAACTGCGCCGCAACATCATCAATGCGGCCGGTACGTTCACGTCCTATGCCCCGGGAAGCCGGGATGAGCCGTTAGAGTCGAGTGTTGATCTCGTGATTGATGCCTTCGGCGGTGAACGCTCGCGGCAGGCTGCTTGTCATCTGGCGCGACCCGGTGGCGCGATCCTGCATATCGGACTTGCATCGGGCACCGGCGGCCTCGATATCCGCAAGCTGACGCTGCAGGAAATCGCGTTTATCGGGACCTATACATATACCATGGTTGAGTTTCGCGAGACGTTGGCCGGGCTGGCCACCGGCACATTTGGGGAAATCGATTGGACCGAACAACGGCCATTGAGTGAGGGTGCAAATGCCTTCCAGGAATTGCAGCACGGCAAGGTGGCAACGGCGAAGATAATTCTGCGAGCCTGACCCGCCCCAGCATGACATTGATCGCCGCGCAGCCGGACGTTGCGCATGTGCAACAAGAATGAGTTGCGGCGGCGACGGCACTTCGTCGTGATGGACAGCCCGGTTCCGGCGCGCAACAACCCCTGATCAGAACTTCAGATGGCAACACACGTACCGCGGTGTTGGCATCCGGCGATTTGGTGAGCGGGTATGGTGCGTTGGTTGCGTATAGGCGCCGCAGTCGCGGCGGTTGGCATGTTGTGCACCGGATGCGCGGTTGCGCCTGCGGGAACAATTGCATCGCCAGGCACCGCCGACATCGTTCAGGAACTGCGCGCCGTCCGGCGTGACCTTGGTACGTTGAGGCGTGCACAGGCGCGACACGCTGTAGCTTTCCGGCGTTCGCAACAGCCTAACCTCCGCGAGGCAGTTGCCCGGCTCAATCGACAAGCGGACCAGCTGTCAAAGCAGATCGTTGAACAGAAGGGGGCGACGGATACGGCTAATTTCCGGGTCCGGCTCGATCGTGAGCTTGCGCAATTGCGGGGCGATGTTCGTCGGCTGCGAGAGGAGTTGGGGGCTTGGCGGGCGGCACAAGCCGGTCATGCTGCAGAGATATCCAAGAATGATGCCGAGCGGCAACGACAGTTACAAGGGCAGGTTCTGGCCGAGGTTGCACGACTGACGGACGCACTTGATCGCAACAATGCCGAGTTGAAAGCGCTTGCCGGCCGCGTTGCTGAGGCGGACCAGAAAGTGAGCGCTTTGCAGCAGCAATTGACGGCCGGTCAACGTGGAAGCCAAGGCGGGCAGGTTCCAACGCTAGCGCCAAATAAGAAGCAGAACGCCTCGAATACGCTCAGATCTGCCGCGAAACTCTGCGCATCAGATTGTTCGGCAGGCAGATTAACGTCACCAGCCTGTCATCGCTGCACCGCTTGTGCGGAATTGTGCGTTAGGCGCGAAGGGGGAACTCCCGCTGCCCTGGACGCCTGCCAGAGCTACTGTGCAACGAGGTAGCTTGATACGGAGGGCTGTCAACTGACGGTCGTGCCAGACATAAGGTTTCTATTCGCGAATTCGTGGCTTGGCGCCTTTGCTGTCCTGGCTGTGCTGATGTCCGTTGCATTGCCGGCTGGCGGTGCGAGTGCACAGAAGAACCGAACGCATGCACGTTTGACGCAACCGCAGTCCAAGGCAGCACTGGCGGCGCAGCAGCGCTTTGTCTCGGCGCTTGAAGGCTATGCGGCGCGGCATGCGGCGGCGGGAAGCGCGCGCTATTGGGCGATCCTGCGTTTCAATCTGGCGCGCGTCAAACCGGATACGGAGACCACGCCGCGTTTCTTTAGCGAGACCGTGCAAGCCGCAGCGCAGGATCGAAATGGTACGACTGAGCGGATCGTGAGGCGGATCCTGTCCGAGGCACGCAATAGTGTACGCATTATGGGTGGGCGCCCGGTAAAGGCGAACGAATTTCGCAATGTTGTCGCTCTTGTGCGCGGCGAGACAGCTCTTTGCGTGGGAACCCTGATTGGCAAACGTGCGGTGCTGACGGCTGGGCGTTGTGTCTGCAGCTTGCGCACGACACTTGAGGCGCCGCATGCGCCCGATGAGATCGTGTTTGGCACAAAGGTGCCGGCTGCTGCAGCCGTTCGATTTTCGATCATCGGCTACAGTTCCTTTGCGCCGGATCTCTGTCGTGCGCGTGCGGCGCCGATCGCGGGGAAGGATCTTGCGATCGTGCATTTCAAGGACAATTCCAAAGGCGACGCACGGCTGCTGATCCTGGCTCCGCTCGAAGCTGTGGTGCACGATCGCGCGACGCGCCCTTTCACCGGCATCGTGGCAGCGCCATTGGCGGGACCATCGTTGCTGTTTGCGCCGACGGTTACGGATATGCAGCTCATCGGGTTTGGCCTGACCGAGAAGGGGGAAACGGGCCCGAAGATGCATACAGAGATGGCCGTACAAAACCTGATCTGCGTGTCGCAAGTGCGCAACGCTGCAACCTGTAAGCCGGGGCGGGAAATGGTGCTCGCGGATCAGGCCGGGTTGGGCGACCGGTGCCGCGGCGATCGCGGTGGCCCGGCATTCATCTTCTACAATGATCGCTATTATCTTGCGGCCGTCACGTCACGCCCGGTCGATGCTGAGGGGCATTGTGGGGCTGGTGGGATCTATAGTCTGCTGACGCCAAGTGTGGTTCGCTGGTTGGCGGGCGAGCTTAGCATCGACGTTGCGGTATGTGAGGCGAGTGGCGATTGTTTCCTTCGACAAACTGGGGATTAGAGATGACCCGGAACACGGAGGGGTACATCGAGATGAAGATGATCCGTGTATGGCAGCGGATTGTGAGCCGGTGGTTTTTGTGTGCCGGGGTCATTGTCGGTCTGATGGCGCTGCCGACAAATGCGGCAGAACCCTTAAGTCCGGCCTGTGTGGGGCCGCGGTATATTGCGCCGTCAGACAGAATTTATAATGGCAGAAATGCAAAAATCGGCACGTGGCCAGGCTTTGTCGGTTTGCGCATAGCTAACCGTGAAGGCAAGGCCTTCTATTTTTGCGGTGGGACGCTGATCTCCGATCGCTGGGTGCTTACGGCGGCGCATTGCGTCTATCAGCAGTTTTCGAAAGATGCCTACGGTTACTACCAAAATTTTACTCAAGATTTCGGATCTGCGTTTCCGGGCAAAGGCGGATTTCGTGCGCTGGGGTTCAAGGGTGATGGACGGTTGCAAGTCATCGCCGGGCCGGAAACGCCGACGCCGAGCGCGATCCTCGACCTTGGGCGCGAGCAGGATATGAGGGGCGCGGCGGTTGACCGCATCGTCATCCACAATGGCTACAAGCGAACCGATTTGCACACGAATCAGTTTAGCGAGTTTGCGCAACGCCCGGATCTTACGGGGCATGATATCGCGCTGTTACGTTTGAAACGGCCGCTACCCGGAGGACGGATGCCGCTGTCTCTTGATGCCGAGACAGATCCACCGCTCGACATGCTGGTGCCGGCGATGGTCGCGGGCTTGGGGCGCACGGACAAGCTGACAGCGCGCAACAACGCGCCGATCGGGCCGCGTAAACTCACGAGTGACTTGCTGGCGTTTCCGCGATCTGCGCCCCGTGCGGTTGCCGCGACCCGCATCCTGCAGGAAACCGATGTGCCAACCGTGCCGCACGCGGCATGCAAACGGGCCTACGCCGGTCTTGCGATTGGCCGCGGACAGATTTGTGCGTCCGACCCACGCGCAGAAAGCGATAGCTGTATCGGTGACAGCGGTGGCCCACTGATCGTCTTCGACAAGCGCAATTGCCCCTATCAGATTGGATTGACCAGTTGGGGAACGGACGGGCTCGACAGCAAAGGAAATCGGAAAACCTGTGCGGCGCCGAACAAGCACGCCGTCTACACGCGCGTTTCGCACTACGCTCATTGGATCAGGTCGATCGTCGAGGATGTGCAACCGGTCAAACGCAGCGCCGTGGTGATGACACGGGCGCAAATTCGTGCCGGCGAGCGATTGATGGATTCTGACTTGCGGCGGCTTCGGGCCGTGGCGGGGGGCGCTGTCGGGCGCGTAGGCGTGGCGGTCTGTGCACTGACACAGGCGAGAGGCAAGGATCGATGTCCGACCACCGGTAAGGCCGATATCGATCACCGCTCGAACATCTTCGTCGAGCTGACAAGTGAGGTTGCGGGGGACGCGTACATCTTTCTGGTTACGCGGTTTGGCGTCGGACTGCGTTTGACGCCCTATGGGGACGGAGCGCCTGAACGCGTTCCGGCGGGCCGGTTACATCGCGTGGCGGGTGCCAATCGCGCGGGCATCAGCACGCACGGCGCTGGGCAAAAAAGTGAGTTCGCGGCGTTTCATCTTGGCAAGTTGGTTGTTCTCGTCGTTCCGCCTGCCACTCCGCCGTTGACGGAATTGGCGGATCGCGATCTTTTTTTCAGTCCCGTGCCGGGCCGATCTGATCAACGACTTGGTGAAGCGCTGAAACGCATGGCAAATGGTCTGGAACAGGCGCTCGCTGCGGGACAGTTGCGTCGCGAGGAGGTCGCGTTCGCGGCGATCGATATCAACGTGCACTATTGATTGCTTCTATGGCTTTGCGGTTGTTGCCTCGGAGACGACATCGCGAGCCACGCGAAAGCCGAGTGAACGTTTTGCAATAGAGGGCGCGTAACGACTGCGCCAGGCTGTACGCAACGCTGCGAGCGTTGATTGCCAAGAACCACCTCGTACGACCCTTTGACAGTTGGCAGGTCCGCCGCGAGCCCGCCAACCGCTGATCCCCTGATGGCTGTCACGCCAGCAATCCGCCAGCCACTCCTTGACGTTGCCGTGCATGTCGTGGATGCCGAATGCATTGGCCAGGAATGTGCCGACCGGTGCCTGGTGGGCGTAGTTGTCCGAGCACGTTTGGTTGACGTCGAGGAGCCAGCTTTTCAACGACCGGTCTGCTCCGTTGGCATATGTGCAGACGTCTTTGGCCTTGGAACCGAAGCTGTAGGGACTGATGTAGTCGGCGGCGCGCGCGGCCGACCGGGCGGCAAATTCCCACTCCGCTTCTGATGGCAGACGATAAGCCTTTTGCGTGACATTGCTTAACCAGCGGACGTAGGCCTGCGCTTGCGGCCACGTGACGTTGCTGATCGGCATTTGGTCCGGCTTGTGGACGAGACGCGCCTGGCTGCCCGGGCGCATGTAAGGTGTCTTTATGCTTGGGCAGGCGCCTTGCTTTGAGCAGACCTGCCACTGGCCAACGGTGACTTCGAACTTGCCAATCGCAAAGTCGTGTGTGCCTGGAATTTTCGCCTGGGCCTCATAGCGCAACCGGCCTGGTTCGCTCTGTGGCGAGCCAATCGTGAAGGGGCGGCCGGTTACGATGACAAGCTCAGGACATTTGTCGCAATCACGCAATTGCTTGTTGGGTGCAATGAAACCATGGGCTTTGCGATCGCCAGCGGTTGCCCGCAGGTCTTGCAGCCCGCGGGTTGTGCGGACAAGCGTGCGTTCTTGCGAACGCGTTACAACGATGCGGGCCAGCCGTTGTTGTTGTGCCGTTAACCGAGGGCCTTGCAACTCGATTCCCGTGATTGTCGTGCGCCGCAGGAAACCGTCGAAATATGCCGGTGTTTGATCGTGCGGTGCATCCTGGCCGTTCTTGCCTTTATTGGCCAACGCCTTTTTATAGACGCGCGTCTTAAGGTCCTTTGCGAGCTCTGAGAGGCTGCTGCCTTGGTTCTTTCTCAGGTGGCGGATGAACTCACGCGTGAACACTGAATTGGTGGTTTGCGGATCGCCCGGCCCGAGATGATCAAGGGCGGTTTGACCGGCTGCGGCTGAATAGAGGATGAAAGACCCGCCCTGGGCGGGTACAGGCGACAGCCCCGTCGGCAGGCGCAGGAAACGACGATGATCTTCAGCGATCGGATTGCGACACGCGTCGATGATGAAGATGCCATAGATGCCGCCGCGCTTTTGGGTGTTGCCCTTACCACGCTTTAAGAGTGCGCGCCGACGATTAAAGCGTGCGAGCAGCAGGTTCAACGGAACGGCCTGTGCAGACAGTGTATCGCTGATCAGGTCGGGGTCGGTGCCGGAAGGGAATTGGCGGACGTCGGATGGCAGCAGATAATTCTCGCCGAGATGGGCCGTGCCGTGACCGGCATAGAAGAACACGATGACATCGTTCGGCTCTAATTGATCGAGCGCCTTTGACCACAATCTCAAAATGTCGCTGCGGGTTTGATCCGTGCGGGCCTTGACGGGTGCGGCCACATCGATGCCATCCTTGAACGCCAACTCTGTCGACAACAGGTTGGCGATCGAACGCGCGTCATTGATGGCACGGTTGAGATTGGTCACTTGTGGGCTGTCATAGGTGTTGTTGCCAATGGTCAGTGCCACGAGCTTTTTGGCTTGGGCTTGATGCGTGCACAACATCAGCGAAATTGTGAGCACCAGGACGACCGCCGAAGCGTTGTGAAGACGTGCACGTATCATTGTGCATTACCCTTGCTGAACGGGGCAGCGCCCTCAACCACGCGGAACGTATTGCGGGTAGACCGGCTTGACAAATCAACTCCTGGCAGGATCGGTGGGCGGTCGTGTCGAAAATGTGCCGGCGGCATTTTGAGCGGGCATTGTGTTTTTATAGAGGGCGAACGGCTATGACCGGAACGTCGATCGACGCTGTAGGCGTAAACGTTGGCGGGGAACCTGACTATGTATTGAAGCCGGAAGATCATGCCCGTCAATTGCATGATCGCTCGGGTAAAAAAGTGGCGCCGCTGGTGCGCATCCTTGAGCAACCGGAGCTGCATGACACAATCGAGATTTACAAGCTCAATGATGCGCTCGCCCTGAGGGCGCAGAAGAAATTTATCTTCCGCAGCCAGGTCGCGGTCTGGTGGCTGGTTTATGTGATTATCGCAGGCGCAGCCTTGGCGGTTTTCCCACCTAGCCGATGGGGCAACCCCGAAAGTTGGCTTATGCCGGGAGCTGCCATGGGGGTTGGTCAGGCAGCGCTCTTTCTTGCAGGTGTCTCGGGTGTGCTGGCGTTGTTGCTGCATAAGGGACCGGTGCTCAGGCGACCGCTCAAAGGCTTTCGCAAGAAGTTTGCCTGGTTGAGCAAAGGTGCACCAGGGTTTCTCTTGCAACTGGTTGTGCTGCTGGGGGGGATCGGATTGGTGTTGCTGCTGTTTCCGCCTCATGTGTGGATGCCGAACGGGCAATGGCAGGCCGGCCGCGCTGAGTTTGCGTTATACGGGCTGGTCTTTGGCCTGTTGTTTGCCGGGTACTGCGCGTCGCGATTTCTGGGGCTCGAAAAGTGGCGTGACCACTGGATGCGGCATCGCGGGCGGGCGGAGCTGGCGCGCAAGCAACTCTTCGAGCGGGTGTTCGCGAGCGCCGCCGAGCAGCGGCCCGAAGAGCTTGCCGTCTTGCCATTGAAGCTCGAGTATTTTCGGCGCTACCAGCTCGATGTACAGCGAGATTATTTTGAGCAGCGCAGCGCGGAGTTGCGCAACGAAGCCGCCTGGGGCAATGGTTTTGGCCGCTTTTTGATCATCGTCTCTGTGGTGTTGTTCCTCTTTCTCATGAGCCGCGCTTATGCGCCTGTGACCGATCAAGAACCAAGCATGTGGATCTGGCAGAAGATCAGCGCGATGGCGCAGGCGTGGCCGGAAACTGTGTTGGCCAAGTTGGCGCTGCTGGTCGTGATTGCCGGATCGGCGCTGACCGGCGGATGGCAGGCACAGGCGATGATCAATAGCAATGCGCGCAACGCGCGGCGGTATGAGAATACGCTGCGCAACCTGCAAGAATTGGAGAAGGCCGGGTTGACGCGGGCGCGGGCGGCGGCGGCAAACGGCCGGACGGATGAGGTGCTCGGATTTGTCCGCGCCGTGCATGGCCTGATGTCAGCAGAACTGCAGGAGTGGATCATCCTAACGGAAGATGAGGCGCGACAGCGGATAGACGCCGCTTATACGCCCGTGACCAATATCGAGAGTAGTAAGTTCTAGCGTCTGTTGTGTTTCATCGCGAGAGTATCACGCTGAAACACAACAGACGCTAATCCGTGCAGTAGCCGGCGAGTCGATCGTGCGCCTGCTCGGCTGCGTCGCGTTCTGCCGCGTCGCCAAATCCGCCGCCGCCGGGTGTGCGCAAGGTGACGGTCTGGCCATCCTTCAGGACGACGTTGCGGCGGTGGTCAACGATTTCGCCGTCGATCCGAACCTCACCGTTACCACCAGCGGTGCCGCCAGCGAATCCGGGTGCCGGGATCTTGCAGCGTTCGGCCATGAAGATCATGCCGATCGGCGTTTCGGTGCGGACCTCGAAATGGACCTCCTGGCCGAGGCCGCCGCGATAACGACCGCCGCCGCCGCTGTTCTCGCGCAGCTTTTTGTGATGCACGAACAGTGCGCTGTTGCGCTCGATCAATTCGATCGGCACGTTCGAGATGTTGCTTGGCCACGAGTAGGTGCTCTGGCCATCGCCGCCGTTGGTTGCGCCCATGCCGCCATTGAAGAACAATACGTTGGCGTAGGTCTTACCGCTCGGGCGCACGCCGGTCTGGATGATGCTCCACAATGGTGAGCCGGAAGCAGCGATAATCCGCTCTCCGAGAACCGGCGCGAGCGCACCGAAGATCGCGACCGGGACGTAGTGACCGGTCGCCATGCGGCCGCCAACTGCGACGGGGAATTTTGGATTGACGATAGTGCCTTCCGGCGCGGTGACATCGATGCACCGGAAGATGCCCTCGTTGTTGGGCAGTTCCGGCAGCAGGGCGCACTTGAGCGCATAAGAGGCCATCGCGAAGGTGTATGTCAGTGTGCAATTGATGGCGCGGTCGACCTGCGCCGAGGTGCCATCGAAGTCGACATTGATGGTATCACCGGAGACCGTGACGGCGACTTTGAAGTCGAAGTGCGCATCCATGCCATCGGTCTGGAACTCATAAGGATAGGTGCCGTCCGGAAGAGCGCTGATCGCAGCACGCATGGCCTTTTCGCAACGCCCCAGTACTTCGCCGCCAAAACCGTCTAGATCGTCGAGGTGGTATTCTTCAAGCAATTCGACGAGGCGGCGCTCCATCAGTTCGAGACCGGTCAGTTGGGCCCAGAGATCGCCTTCTGTTTGATCCGGTGTGCGCACCGCGGCGCGCAGCAGCTTGAACAGCGTTGTATCGGGTTCGCCGGCGTGCAGCAGTTTCATGATCGGGATGTGAAAGCCTTCCTCGAAGACTTCGCGGGATTCGACCGAGCGCACCTTGCCGCCGATGTCGGGTGCATGCGCCGTCGATGCTGCGAACGCGACGACCTTGCCATTGTTGAAGATTGGCCGCGCGACCGTAATGTCGTTGAGATGCCCGGTTGCGATCCACGGTGTGTTGGTGACGAGGACATCGCCCGGCGCCATGTTATCGAGTCCGATCTCCTTGATGAAGTGTTTCACCGTGACAGGCAGTGTGCCGATGAAGGATGGGATGCTCTCGGTGTTCTGGGCCAGCGATTGGCCCGTTGCATCGGTCAGGACGCAGGCGAAGTCATTCGACTCGTTGACCAGTGTTGAAAAGGACGTGCGGCGCAGCGCTTTGGCGGCTTCGTCGACGGCTGAGATCATACGTGTCCAGAGAATTTCGAGCGTGACCGGGTCGAAACGCGGGGCGTTGCTTGCGGGTGTGTTCATCGGGATTGACCTCAACCGATTGTAATGATGATGCTGCCGCTGGCGGCGACATCGAAGCGGCCGCCGGGGCCGACGATGAGCGTCGATTCGCGTTCCTCAATAATGGCCGGGCCGTCAAAGCCCTGGCCGGGTCGCAGAGCGTAGCGGTCGTAGACGGTGGTCGCGATGTGTGCACCACGTTCCGGGAAGTAGGCGGCGCGTTCACCTTTGATGGCATCGCCCTGGCTGGCGGCGGTAAGCTGCATGGCTCCAGCGCTGCCGGGTACGTCGATGGTTGCAGTGATGCGCACATTTATAATTTCAACGGCGCTGGCAGGAGGAGTGCGCGTGAAGGCTGCAATGTAGCTCGCCTCAAAGGCGTCCCTGAGGTCGCTTTCAGAGGAAGCCGTGTAGGGGCCGGCGGGCAGTGTCACCACGAGCTCTGACGCCTGTCCGACATAACGGATGTCGGCGAGGCGTTCGATCTTGGCTGCGTCGCCTGGCAGGCGTGTATCGTCGAGGACTTGGCGGGCATCACTCTCAATGCTGGCGAAAGTTTTCTCGAGGTGTGCCCAATCCATTGTCGCCATGTCTTGCGCAACGGTCGCGACCCGGTCGACGCGGGCTGGAGCGATCAAAAGGCCGAGGGCGGATGCGACGCCGGCAGCGCGCGGCACGATCAGCGACTTCAGACCGAGCTTTTTCGCGACGTAATAGGCGTGTACCGGCCCGGCACCGCCGGTTGCGAGCAGGGTGTAGGTGCGCGGATCCTTGCCGTGCTCGGCAATGTGGACGCGGGCGGCGTTCGTCATGTTTTCATTGACGACATCATGAATTCCCCAGGCCAGCGCCGTTTGGTCGAGACCGGTCGTCTCGCAAAGCGGTGCAAAGGCACGCTCGACAGCCTTCATGTCGATCGCCATCGAGCCGCCGGCAAAGAAGCCCGGATCGAGAAATCCAAGGACAAAATCCGCGTCGGTTACGGTCGGTTGATCGCCGCCGAGGGCATAGGCTGCAGGACCCGGTTCGGAGCCTGCACTGAGAGGGCCGACTTTCAGCAGGCCAATTGTGTCAGTGTGCGCGATCGACCCGCCGCCGGCGCCGATCTCGATCAGTTCGAGGGTCGAGATCCGAATTGGCAGGCCGCTGCCTTCGACGAAACGTTTTGCGCGGGCGGCCTCGAAACTGTAGGCGACGGTCGGTTGGCCGTTGTCGATGACGCTCAATTTGGCCGTGGTGCCGCCCATGT
>JAGDYV010000140.1:0-89341 GCA_049116495.1 Hyphomicrobiaceae bacterium
GATGATCGTGGTGTTGCGCCCGACGTTGCCGGAGCCGAGCCAGCCCTTTTCGAGAACGGCGACATTGGTGATGTTGTGCTTGCTGGCGAGGTAATAGGCGGTTGCGAGGCCGTGGCCGCCGCCGCCGATAATTATCACATCGTAGCTCGCTTTCGGTTCCGGTTCGCGCCAGACTGGTTTCCAGCCCTTATTGCCGGTCAGCGCCTCCTTGAGGATCGCCAAGGCGGAGTATTTCATGGTTGGGTTTCCTGTCGCCCGGGTCTGAAGTCGCGTGTTCCAATGGCGTTCGTGAAGTTGTTTGGCGCACGGTTGGCGAATTCTGTCCGCGCGGAGAGATCAGGGCAAGTATTTTGCGCGTCGACTTGGAAAGTGTCGCGGGGAAAGTGCCGCGGGCACGGTTTGGGAGGCAAGTTTATGAAGTTCGGACTGCGGTATTGCAACACCGGCCGCTATGTTGACCCGGCAAAGGCGGTTGAACTGGCCCAAGCCGGCGAGGAAGCCGGCTTTGAGTCCCTCTGGACTGTGGAGCACACGGTGCTGCCGGGCGGTTATGAATCGGCCTATCCCTATTCCGAAGATGGCAAGATTGCCTGCGGCAATAACGAAATTCCGTTGCCAGACCCGGTCGTTTGGATGTCCTACGTGGCGGCCGCGACCTCCAGGATCAATCTTGCCAGCGGCATTATTATTCTGCCGCAGCATAATCCGGTGGTGCTCGCCAAGCAGATCGGGACCCTCGATCATCTGAGCGGCGGACGCATCATCCTTGGGATCGGTGTTGGATGGCTTAAGGAAGAATTTGATGCGCTCGGTGTGCCGTTTGCGGCGCGGGGACGGCGGACGGACGAGTATGTTGCGGCGATGCGCGAGCTATGGTCGGCCAAGGCGCCCACGTTCGAGGGTGAGTTTGTCTCGTTCAAGGAAGCCTATTGCCTGCCGCAGCCGGTCCGCGGCGGCGTGCCGATCGTCATCGGCGGCGACTCAACCTTTGCGGCGCGCCGGGCCGGTCGGCTGGGTGATGGCTATTTCCCAGCTCGTGGTGCGCCCAAGGAGTACTTCGACCTGGTACGTAAAACGGCCGTCGAACATGGCCGCGATCCCGACAGCATCGAGTTCACGGTGGCAATGCCGGATGACCCGGATGAGATTCCGGCGCTGGCGGCGATGGGGGTTGGCCGGGTGCTGGTGCCGGTGACGCCGATGGCGGGGCTGCCAGCGAAGGTCAAGTCGCCCGAGGATGCGCTGAGCTGGCGCGATATCATCGACAAGTACCGGACGGTTTGAGGCAGAGGAGAACAGACCCATGCGTTTCCAGGATCAAGTGGTCGTCATCACCGGTGGCGGCAGCGGTATCGGCCGTGAGAGTGCGTTAGAGTTCGCGGGCGAGGGGGCGGTTGTCGCCGTTTCGGATATCGATCTGGCAACGGCGGAAGGTACGGCCGAGGAGATCAAGAAGCGCGGCGGCGAGGCATCGGCGTTCGCGCTCGACACGACGGACCCGGCGGCGGTGACGACGTTTTTCGAGACGGCGGAAAAGCGCTATGGGCGGCTCGATGTGCTGATCAACAGCGCCGGCATTCGAGAGATTTCGCCCGTGACCGAGCTTTCGCATGAAGAGTGGAGCCGGGTGATCGACGTCAACATCACCGGTGTTTTCCTTTGTGCACAGGCGTTCATCCGACGCCTCATGGCGGCCGGCAAACCAGGTGCCATCGTCAATCTGGCCTCGACACTCGGGGTTACCGCGGCACCCAACCGGGCGGCCTATACGGCATCGAAGCATGCCGTCGTCGGGCTCACCAAGGAACTCGGGCTGGAGTTCGGCGAGACTGGCATTCGCGTTAACGCGGTTGGCCCGGGCGTGACGCGTACTTCGTTGACGGAACGCTATTTCCAAGATGCTGAGATGGCCGAGACGATCAAATCAATCCATGCCATGCATCGTTGGGGTGAGGCGCGTGAGATTGCCCGTGCGATCCTGTTCCTCGCCTCCGACGATGCGAGCTTCATCACCGGCACGACATTGATGGTCGATGGCGGCTGGACGGCCGGCAAGGCGATGTGATTGATACGCAAGACCTGAACGTTTGATTGCTGCAAAGGAGGCCCGCGTGGCTGAAGCTATCCCCCTGTCGCCGGAACATCTCGTTGTCGATCGCAGTGACCCGGCCGTGGCGGTCGTGACCATCAACCGGCCGAAGCGGCGCAATGCGATGACGCTGGCGATGTGGCAGGAGATCGGTCGCATTTTTGACCGGCTTGGCGCCGAGCGGGAGGTTCGGGCCATCATCCTGACCGGCGCCGGCGATGGTTTTTGCGCCGGCGCGGATATTTCGGAGTTCGAAGCGGTGCGCAAAACGGTTGAAGACGGCCGTGCCTACGAAGCGGCAGCGGATGTCAGCCAATCGGCGATGGCGGCCTGCGTGAAACCGACGATCGCTGCGATCATGGGGCCGTGTTACGGCGGTGGCGTTGGATTGGCATTGTCGTGTGATTTCCGGGTGGCGGACGAGACAGCGTACTTCGCGATCCCGGCGGCGCGCCTTTCAAACGTTTACGGCGTTGTCGAAACGCGGGCGGTGTTCGATGCGGTCGGTCTGGCGGCGGCCAAGGAAGTGCTGTTCACTGGGCGGCGCTATGACGTTGACGAGGCGCACCGGATCGGACTTGCGACGCATCGAGCCAAAGGCAACGCTCTTGATGGCGCGCGTGACCTGGCTGCCAGCATGGCGACATCCGCACCGCTGACGATCAAAGGCACCAAGATTGTTCTCGAGGCGATTGCGCGCAGCGAAGTCGACAAACGCCACGATGCGATCAAGGCGGTTGCCGACGAGGCGATGGCGAGCGAGGACTACAAGGAAGGCGTTGCAGCGTTCGCAGCCAAACGTGACCCGGTGTTCAAGGGCAAGTAGGCGATGCTCAAGTAGATTTCGGCTGGCGTTCTTTGCGATTGCGATGATCAAGCGCGCTGAGCCTGGCGAGGCAGACGTATCTTGGAGTTGGTTTCTGGTGAAGATTGAACGGGTCCATATTGATGTGTTTCGGGCGCCGGTTGACAATCCGGTGGTCGCTTCGTTTGGAACAATTCCCAGCCGGGGCGTTGCCATGCTGCGGCTTGAAGATGCCGATGGCGCCATCGGATGGGGTGATATCTGGGGCAACTTTCCGACGGTGACGACGGAATATCGCGCCAAGCTGGCCGCATTTGTCCTGCCCAACTTGTTGCTTGGCAAAACGATTGACGACATCCCGCAATTCTATCATGGGTTGATGCGTGATCTGCATGTCATGACGGTACAGGCCGATGAGCCGGGGCCGATTGCGGCCGTGCTGGCAGCGGTCGATCAGGCACTGTGGGACTTGCGTGCGCGCAAAGCGGATGTGCCCCTGCGAAAACTCCTCAATGCGGATGCGTCGGATCGCGTGCCGGGCTACGCGAGCGGGCTCAACCCCGGCGATGGACCGGAAACGGTTGTCACGCAACGCGGCAAGGGACATCGCAACTTCAAGATCAAGATTGGCTTCGGCGACGATATCGACAAGCGCAATGTCGATCGGATCATCGCGGGACTGTCGCCCGGGGAGCGGCTCTTCGTCGACGCCAATCAACGCTGGTCCCTGCCGGAGGCGATTGCGGCGGGGGAGTGGTTGGCTGCTGCCGGCGTTGGCTGGTTTGAGGAACCGATGGTCGCGGATACGCCGGATGATCAATGGCAAGCGCTCAAGGCCGCCGTTGACTTGCCGCTTGCCGGTGCTGAAAACCTGCGCGGGTTGACGACGGTTGAACGGTCGTTTGACTGGCTCGATTTCATTCAGCCCGATGTTGGCAAATGGGGCGGTGTGACGGACTGCTTCGATATTGCCGGCAAGGCGATCGCGGCGGGCAGGACGTATTGTCCGCACTGGCTCGGCGGTGGGGTCGGGCTGTTGCATTCCGCACAAATTCTCGCGGCCGCCGGAGGTGACGGGTTGCTCGAGATGGATGTCAACGAGAACCCGTTGCGCGACAGTGTTCTGGCCGGTGCCTTGGCGATCGACAACGGCCATGTCGACCTGCCGATGGCGGCGGGTATCGGCGTGACGCCTGATCTCGACAAGATCGAGCATTGGCGGGTCGATGGTGCGGTGCTGGAATAGCTGCAAAGGTGGCTGCTTACTCAGCCGCGTGCGCGTGCGGCTCTTGCGGCATTTCGGCGAGTTCGATGACCATGTTGCCGGTGCAGGCCGGATCGAGAAAGACGATGCGGCAGTTGCCGTGACCGATCATCGGTTCGTCCGTTTGAAAGGTCATGCCTTTGTCTCGTAGTTCGGTCATCGACGCGTCGATATCATCGACTTCAAGGCAGATGTGGAACAAGCCCTCGCCATGCTCGGCGATCCACTTGCTGGTGCCGGTGTGGGGCTCGTCCGATTGCAACAGCTCGATGTAGGTTTCACCGATCGGGAACATTGCGAGGCTGGTTGCGTGCTCAGGCAGATGTTCTTCGTATTCCATCTCGATGCCGAGCTTGTTTTCGAGAACGTCGCGCATCGCCTGCATGTTCTTGACGGCGACGGCGATGTGTTCGATGCGCTTGATCTTCATGGTGCGTTTCCTTTAGCAGCAGGTGTTGCGGGAACCGGGGGAATGAAAACAGTGTGCGGGTGCTATGGCGCTTCTGCTTCGAGGGTGCGGATGATGGCAGGGCGCTGCAGCATCTGGTCGTGATGGCGTTTGAGATTTTGCAGGCTGCCGGCCGGCAGGTCGCTGGCGCCGGCGAGACGCCAATAGAGGCGGAATAGATGAATATCGGCGATCGAGTAGTTGCCGATGGCCCATTCGTTGTCGCCGAGGCGGTTGTCGGCGACCTCGAAGGCAGGCATCGCGAGGTCGAGGCCTTTGCTCCACACCGGATGCAGGCCGGACGCGACATAGGACATCCATGAGATGACCTGCGCCTGGGCTTCAATATCGTTGTCTGGCGGCAACAGCTTGGCGTCGGGGAAGCGCCTGGCGAGGTAGAACAGGATGGCTGCGACCTCGGTCAGGACGCGGCCGTCGATCAACAGGGTTGGGACCTTGCCGGCGGGGTTAAGCGCAAGGTAGTCCGGTGTGCGCGTCTCCTTGTCGGGTATCGAGAGCCGGCGGGCTTCGAACGGCGCTCCGATTTCATGGAGCGCAATGTGCGGTGCGAACGAACTTGAGCCGGGCGCGAAGTAAAGCGTGAGCATGGCGTACCTTTCTGGTCTTCGTTTTTGGGTATCGCCAGGGCGATTGACGGGTTTGGCCAAGTCATTTAGCCGTGGATCAAGCGCCTGTGCAACGTTCAGTGCTGTGATCGCGCTGTCGTGAACAACCCGGGAAGGATGCGAGATGCTGAGCGAAGCCGAGATCGCCACGTACCATGACAAGGGTTATGTCGTGCCGGATTATCGCCTGCCGGATGAGACGCTCGAGCGTATTCGGGCCGACCACGATGTCCTGCTCGCGAAGCACCCGGAGTTTCGCGATAACTGCTCGGCGCTGCTGCACTACGATCTCGGATTTCTCAACTATGCGCGCAATCCGGACATTCTGGATATGGTCGAGCAGTTGATCGGGCCAGACATTTGCCTTTGGAACATGAGCTTTTTTGCCAAGCCGGCGCTCAATGGCAAGAAGACGCCGTATCACCAGGACGGTGAGTACTGGCCGATCCAGCCGCTCGCAACGTGCACCGCGTGGATCGCGATTGATGCGGCGACGGAGGAAAACGGTTGCCTCAAATACATTCCAGGATCGCACAAGGATCACAAGCTGATGGCGCACGAGGTCAAGCCGGATGCCGACTACACGCTCAATCGCGAACTGGCGAAGACGGAATACGATGAGAGCATCGCCGAAAACCTGATCCTGCCGGCTGGCGGCATGGCGTTTCATGATGTCTACATCGCGCATGGCTCGGAAGAGAACCACTCATCGGAACCGCGCCGGGGCATGACGCTGCGGTTGATGCCGACGACGTCGGTCTACGATCGGGATCTTGCGCGGCGGCGTGTTGCCGAGCGCGGTGGCAACGACATGTCACATCATTCGATCTTTCTGCTGCGCGGCAAGGATGCCTCGGGCGAGAATGATTTTCGCGTGCGTATGCCGGCGGATTGATCCGGGACGTAATACCCATCGAGGATTGGAGCCGTCATGTCGAAGCGCTTTCTGAACGGTGATGGTTGGCGAGCGCGGATCGGCATTGTCGTGCCCAGCGTGAACACGGTCATGGAGCCGTGGGCCGCGCGGGTCGTGCCGGACGGTGTCAGCGTGCATTTCTCGCGCATGTTCATTGAGCCGGAGACGACGGCTGAGACGTTGTGCGAGATGGATCGTGGCGAAGGGCGGGCCGCGCTGAAGCAGTTGTCGAGCCTGCATCCGCACGTCATGGCATACGGCTGTACGGCTTCGAGCATTGTCCAAGGTGTTGACTACGACGCCCATTTGCGCGGTGAAATCGCGGACGGCTTTGCGGTCCCGGCGACGACCGCTGCGCATGCGATCGTCACGGCGGCGCAAACGCTTGGCGCGGCAACGGTCTCGGTCGTGTCGCCCTATCCGGCGGCGGTCGACGAGATGGAGCACCGCTATTTCTCGCAAACCGGTTTCGAGGTTGTTGGCGGTGCCTTTCTTGGGATCTCGGATGGCTTCGCGCTTGCCGAACCGGAGCCGGGCACGTTGTTCGAACTCGGTCTCAATGGCTGCGATGATCGCGCCGATGCGTTGGTCATGTCGTGTCTCAATACGCGGTCGCATACCGTCATCGCGGCGTTGGAGCAGGCGCTCGGAAAGCCCGTCATCACGTCGACACAGGCGACGCTGTGGCATGCGTTGCGTTTGGCTGGTGTCGATGATGCGATCTCAGGATACGGATGCCTGCTTGAGCAGCATTGACGGTTGGGCTCAGGGATTGTCGCAGTTGGGTTACGCGGGCCACACCGTGCGATAACGATAGGTCCCGGGACCGCTAACCCAACCTACGGCTCATCTGATTGTTTTAAAGTACTGATTAATATCGAGAAATCGTAGGTTGACTTGGCTGCCCAGCGAGACATCGGCACGGCAAAACGTCGAACGCGTAACCCAACGCATCGTTGCCGTTCCATCCACCACACCGACACCGGCATGAGGAAACGAGCCGAACTTCTGGACGGGCTGCTCACACCGGCCGGTCGCCTTCGATGGTGACGCGGTGCATGTGGCGGCGCTGGCCCTGATAGTCGTTGAGCGCATGATGCTGCGTGCAGCGGTTGTCCCAGATTGCCAGGGTGCCGGGTTCCCACCGCAGGCGGCACTGGAACTCGGGGCGCACGATGTGATCGGCCAGGTAGTTGATCAGCGGATTGCTTTCATCGCGCGTCATGTCCTTGAAGTGCAGCGTGTGCGCGCGGCTGACGTAGAGTGCCTTGCGGCCGGTCTCGGGATGGGTGCGCACGATTGGGTGTTCGGCGACGAAGGTTTCGGTCGGGATGACCGCCTTGCCCATTTCGCCGAGCTTGCTGACCTGGGCGGCGCGGCCGCCCGCATACCCTTTGTCGGAATCGAATATGCCGATCAGGCCGTCGAGCATCTGTTTCATGCCCGGAGATAGTGCGTCATAGGCCCGGTAGGCATTGGTGAACATCGTGTCGCCGCCGTATTCGGGAACTTCGACGGCATACAGGAGCGTGCCGAGGTCAGGACATTCCTTGTAGGAGGTGTCGGAATGCCAAGTGCTGCCGAAGGCGTGGGTGTCATCTTCGGTCTTGATCAGGGCGTTGACTTCCGGGTGGCCATCAAGGCCCTTGAGGAAGGGATAGACGGCCGGCTTGCCGAAATGCCGGGCGAGGTCGACCTGTGTCTTGGGGGAGATGTCCTGCTCGCGGAAATAGACCATCAGGTGGTCGAGGAAGGCCTGGTGGATATCGACGATCTGCTCGTTGGCGAGAGGCTTTGAGAGATCGACGCCACTGATTTCGGCGCCCATGCTGCCGGCCAGGCGCTTGATCTTGATGGAACCGTTACTGCTCATAGGACGTCTCCTTTCTCAGGCCCGCGATAGGATCGTGACCAGACCTTGGTCGGGGATGACGCGCAACTGGTCACCCGTATTGATCAACTTCGTGATGTCGCCATCCACAAATCGGTCGCACATGGTCAGATCGGCGAGTGCTGCGCCCTGCGCCAGAATGGTGTTGGCGGTGTTGAACAGGATCGCTTTGGGTGCAATCCCGCGCGATTTCATCTCATGCAGCATCCAGGCCGACGCGACGCCGCCCTTCGATGTGTTGAGCACCAGGATCTGGTCGACATAGGACTGCCCGACGAGCTTGTGCTGGGGGCGCGAGAAGACACCCTTGAGGCGATCGAGATCGTAACGGGCGGAGAAATTGTCGTCGGCAACGAGGGCGGTGCCTTCAACGACCGGGCCGATCCCGACATGACATTTGAGTTCGGTCATACGATTTCTCCCGCGACGGCGGATGCGACGCACTCTTCCATGCTGGCAAGCGCCGGGTCGTAGCCATAGCCGGCAATGATGTTGACGATCTTGGTCGAATTCGAGAGCAGGCGCTTCCAGTTGTTGGCTTCGCCGATCTCGCGGGCGTATTGGTTATAAAAGCAGGTGCCGCGCAGCACCTTGGCGCCGGATGCTTCAATGCGCGGGATGATGCCGAGCCGATCACAGTCGGCGGCGATGGTTGGCGCGGTGCACACAATGAGCGATGTGTCCTTGTGGATGCGTTTGCCGTCGAGCAGGTCGGCGACCTGCTGCATCTCGACGTGGGATAACTGCGGTGCGGCGAACACGACAACATCGACCTTGTCACCCTTGCCGCCAAAATCGTTGCGCAGGGCGTCGAGGTCGGACTTGGTGATCTCCTGTGCCGGCGGCGGCGTGCCGTTGCAGACATCGGCCAGCGTCGATGCCTCGGGTGTGATGCCGACGATGTGGAACAGCGGCGTTGAACCGAAGCTCGCCATCGCAGCGCCCATGTGTTTCATCTCGTCGGATGTCGGGACGCTCTCGATGCCTTCGATGACGGGGACTTCCCAGTAGGAACCGCTCAAGCGCCCGACAAGACCGCCGAGCACGCCCCAGTCGGTCAGGCCCTTGGGCTGTTCGCGCACGATGAAGCGTTTGGTGGCCTTGCGGTTCTCATCGAGATGCAGTCCGTAACGTGGGGTGCGCCCGGTGAGGCCGGCGGCGAGCGCGGACGGACCGCCTTCGAAATTGGAGCGTGCGCCAAGTACGCTGTTGGAATAGATCACGACTCCGGTGTCGCCGTAGGCAACGTGGTCGGCGAGCAGCGGCGGCATGATGGTTTGATAATTGATGCAGGTATCCGTCATCAGGATGCCCATTTTGCTGCATGCTGCGATCGTGCGCCGTTCCAGATTGGCCATCTCTTCAGTTTGACCGAGCGGTTGGTAGTAGCTGAGATCGACGCCGCGCGGATCGGTGATCATGGGGATCGCGACGCGGCACTGCTCTGGTGGGTGGCTTGCGAGGCCTTCGAGGAATTCGACGCAGGCGTGGCCGAGCGACTCGGTGTCAGCCATCATGTGTGCCTGCGATACGGCCACGAAGTCAGCTGCATCGAACATCCGCCCGACCTTCATCATGTGGTCGACGGCCCAGCGTTTCGGTTCGCCCAGTTCGCCAGCGAGCATGGCCTGTTCTTCGTCGTTGAGTTTCATAGTGTATTTCCTTGGCGCGCTTGGGTGGCCGATCAGGCGGCCGTCTTCGGCGGTGGCGTGGCGCCGGGGGCGCCGATCAGACGGGCTTTCTCGCGCCCGCCGTGTTTTTCGATCAGTGCTTGCTGGTCAGCTTTGGCAAGCGCGTCGACGGCTTCAGGATCGCAAATGTCGCGCAGCGCTGCTGCCATCTGTTTGACGACCTCGGCGTAGGCGGGATCGGCGGCAAGGTCCGTTGTTTCTTCCGGGTCGGCGTCCAGGTCGAACAGCTCCGGGCGATAGTCGACGTAATAGTGAAACTTCCACTTGCCCTTGCGCAGCATATAGCCGCCGCAGTTGGAGCCGACGGCATGATACTCACTGAACACCGGCCGTTCGATGTCGTCAGGCGTCGCTGCGACGGTGAAGATCGACTTGCCGGGGCGGTCTTCGGCATGTGCTGCCGGGTCGATGCCGACGCCGTCGAGAATGGTCGGGAACAGGTCGAGAAGATCGACCGGCGTGTGGCAGACGCCAGGCTTGATGCCGGGACCGGTCATGATCATCGGGACGGCGGTCGATTCCTGGTACAGGTTCGATTTGCCCCACAACCCACGGGCGCCAACGTTATCGCCGTGATCACTGGTGTAGATCACGCGCGTGGTGTCAGCCAGACCGGTTTCGTCAAGGGCGCTGAGCACGCGCCCGACGTTATGGTCGACCCAGGTGCACAGCGCATGATAGGCCGCGATCGCCGTCTTGCGTTCGGTCTCGTCTTTGAATTTGCTTTCGCTGGACCAGAAGTTTTCGTAGTCCGCGATCCATGGGTGGTGCTGATAGCCATCCTTGGGATGGAGCTTCGAGGGTGGCATGTCGTTGATATCGTAGAGCGCGAAAAATTCTTCCGGTGCGACGAGCGGGAAGTGCGGCGCGACGAGGCCGACATAGAGGACCCAGGGCTGGTCCGACGTCTTGGTTGCCGTATCGCGAAGCCACTCGACCGTGAGGTTGGCGACGGAGCGGTCGTATTCAGTGTAGGTCGACTCGCCAGGGCCGATGTAATCGCCCAGCATGCGGCCGGGCGGCGCTTCTGGTAGCGGATCACGAATCGAACCCCAGATCATGCCGACGCCGTTGTGGACGTTCATCGGGATGTGCTCGACGTCGAAGCCAGCCGGGTCTTCGGCATGGCGGTAGTGCAGCTTGCCGATCGACTCAACGCGGGTGCCGTTGTCTTGCAGGATGTGTCCCCAACCGCGGATGTCGCCGACATAAGGCATCGCGTTATCCCAATGGCGGATGCGATGAACGTATTGGCCGGTGGCAAACGCGGCGCGCGCCGGCACGCAGATCGGGCAGGGGGTATAGGCGTTGGTGAAATTGACGCCGGTTGCCGCCATGCGATCGAAGGTCGGTGTCTTGACGCGCGGGTGACCGGAGACGCCCATGAAGCGGGGGTCGTGCTCGTCGGACATGATGACGATGAGATTAGCCGGTTTCATGTGATCTCCGTTCGTGTTCCCAGGTTGCCAGCGCGTTATTGAGGTTGTCCATGATGCGGTAGAACGCTTTGCGATCGCTGGGCGAGAGTGATGCGAGCAGTTGCAGCTGACGCTGCTCCATGATGGGAAGTGTCTTTTCGTAGACGCGCTGCCCTGCCTTGGTGAGTTTGGCGGAAACGATCCGCCGATCGGCGGTGTCTCGTTGCGTGAGCACGAAACCGCGCTCGACAAGACCCTGGATCGATCGTGTGACCTGCGCGCGGTCCATGCCGGCGATTTCCGATATGTTGAAGAGGTTCAGTTTGTCATGGCGGCCGATCATCGCCATGCAGCGCCACTCGGGCAAACGAAGGCCACATGCTTCATCCAGGATTTGGACGGCCTGTCGATTGAGCCGGCTGGTCAGCGACAGGATGAGATAGGTCGGGAACTGTTCGAACAGAAGCCCGGGATCAGTATCCGGCTGGTGATCGACGAGGTCTAATTTTGCCATGGTTTCGCTGATGGTAGGGGCGTTGTCTGAGAAGATTGACATGTCAATGAGTTCGTCGCAACCTTGAAAGCTGTTGCGCTCGACGACCACATTTCGGGGGTGATTTGAATGAAGCGGGCAATTTCACTTGGATTGATCGCAACGCTGGCTTTCGCACCCGGCACTGCTGCGCTGGCGGCGTGGCAACCGTCGGGGCCGATTACGCTCAACATCGGCTTCAAGGAAGGTGGTGGAACGGACACGCAAGCCCGCCTGATCGGCGCAGCGCTTTCGAAGAAACTCGGCTGGAAGTTCATCTATAAGAATGTTGTCGGTAAAGGTGGGTCGAAAATGGCGCGCCTCCTGCGTGGCGGCCCGACCGATGGCTTGACGATCGGCATGGCGGTGACGACAACGTTCACCTTCAATCCATTGCTTGGCAAGTCGATCGGCTACCGCGCTGACGATTTTGATTTCATAATTTCAACCGCGCCGACCCAGACCGGCCTTGTCGTGCGCAAGGATAGTGGATGGGCATCCTTGCAAGACGTGGTGGCCGCTGCCCAAAACAGGAAAATGAAATTCGGTGTCGCGACCCCTCGGCTCGGCGAAGCGGCGCGTCTGATTTCCAAGAAGTACGGCGTGACGTTCAACTACATAAAGGCCAAGGGCGGGCGGGGCGTACTGAACGGCTTGATGAGCAAGACTGTCGATATCGGCTTCATCTCCGGTATTCAGGTGAAGGCAGTCGCGGCGGGCAAGCTGATCAATGTTGCGTCTGGCGAGGAAACCCGATTGAGGATGTCTCCGAAGGTGCCAACGCTCAAGGAATTGGGAATTCCGTATCAGTTTGGCGTTCGGTTTATCGCTTTTGCCCCGAAAGGCATTGACCCGAAGGCAAGAGACGCGATCGCCGCGGCGTTCAAAGGCGTTCTGGGTGACGAAAACTCCAAGGTTCGTGCCTATGTTGAACTGGCATTCGGGCAGCCACCGCTCGCGACCGGTGATGTGTTGACCAAACAAATCGCCGATGAGCTGGCAAACAACCAAAGGGTTATGGCCGCAACGCAATAGCGCGTCGGCTTTTACAGGCAGGGACCTGGTTCCATGGTCCGTGGCGAGAGCTGCACTCCGGCGTCCGTCCAGTGGTCGCGTGACGGGTGAGGCAGCAACGGGTTCTTGGCCAACCGGTCAACCGTCTTCGTGTTCTTTGCGATGATCGAATTGATCATCTATTACTTGGGTGTGCGCCGCCGGCCGATAGGCAACGCGGCATAAGATCTGACCACGGAGCTGGAACCGTCCCGATGTCACGTCCGAATTTTGTTTTCATTACCGCCGACCAGCAGCGCGGCGATTGTTATGGATTTATGGGCCGCAAGATCAAGACGCCGCATCTTGATCAATTGCGCCGCGAGGGCGCGTGGCTCGAGAGCAACGTGACGCCGTGCGTCGTGTGTCAGCCGGCGCGGGCGTCGATCCTGACCGGGCAACTGCCGCTGACACACGGCGTGCACGATAATGGCATCGATCTTGATCCGGAAGTTGGCGCCAAGGGGATGGCAGGTGCGCTGGCGGCCGAAGGCTATGACACGGGGTTCTTCGGTAAGGCGCATTTTTCGACCTATCATACGTTTGAGGCGACCGGTACGCCTGAATGCCTCAAGTCGTCGGTGAATTACGGGCCGGAATGGTACGGCCCCTACATGGGTTTCGAGCATGTCGAGATGATGCTTGTCGGGCACAACTGGTTCCTGCCGGAGCGACCGCCTGGCGGGCAGCACTACGAGCGCTGGTTTTTTGCTGATGGGCGCGGTGATGAGAAGAACGCGCTCTATCGTCAGAACGGTGGCGATACGCACGGCGCGGCGCAGACCTGGCATTCGATGCTGCCGGTTGCCTGGCATAATTCGACATGGACGGCAGACCGGGCGATCGACTGGTTGAAACGCGATCACGAAAAACCGTTCATGACGTGGATCAGTTTTCCCGATCCGCACCACCCGTTCGACTGTCCGGAACCGTGGTCGCGTTTGCACCCGCCGGAGGAGGTTGATTTGCCCGAGCATCGCGCGCGCGACCTGAATGACCGGCCGTGGTGGCATCGGGCCGTGCTTGAGAACGAGCCGACGGGGTCGAAGGAAAATGCCGAGACCCGCAAAGCTTATAGCCGTATCCAGCCGCAATCCGACCAGCAGTTGCGCGAGATCATTGCCAACACCTACGGCCAGATCGCGCTGATCGACCATCAGGTCGGCCGGATCATGATGACGCTGGATGAGCTTGGGCTGCGCGACAACACGATCGTCATTTATACGGCGGATCATGGCGACTGGCTCGGCGATCACGGACTGATCCTTAAAGGGCCGATGCATTATGAAGGGCTGCATCGCGTCGGCATGATTGCGCGTGGCCCCGGCATTCCGGCGGGCCGCACGATCAGTGCGCCAACCAGCACGATTGATGTCGGGCCGACGTTCTTCGATTATGCCGGCGCCACGCCGCTGCAGACGCAGCATGGCCAGTCGTTGCGCCCGCTGTTCGAGACCGATACGGCGACGCGGGCGTACGCGCTCAGCGAATGGGAACTCCACCCGAACCGTGCCGGCGTGGCACTAAGCCTGCGCACGGTGCGTACTGAGACCGCTAAGCTGACCGTCGATCAACGGTCCGGCGAGGGTGAGCTATACGTGCTGAGCGAAGATCCGAACGAAATGAGTAACCGGTTCCATGATCCGGCGTACAAGGCACTGAAGGACGAACTGCTCGGCTATATTGCGCGGCGCCCGAACGATGTCGGACCGCTGCATGAACCTGTCGGCATGGCGTAGATTATTTATAACCCAAGAGGCAAGACCCCCGTGAAGCATGACATCTTTGGCCCGGTGCCGAGTGAACTCGTTGGTGACAATGCACCGTCGGTGCGTTCCGGCAACGACCCTGCGTTTTATGGCTCGGCGATACTGGAGCCGACGACGCCGGTCGAGGCGCGCAGTTTCCAGACGTTCAAGCTGACCTACACGGTCGGCAAGCTCGGCATTGATGATACCGGAGGCATTCAGGCGGCGTTCCGCTTCATCGGCGACATGGGTAAGCCACAGACGACCAACCCAAGCGCTGCGAACTATGTCACCGCCAAGAGCAATGGTGAGGGGCGTATCGACCTCAACGTGCGCCTGGATGGCTTCCGGCCCTGGAAGTTGCTGCTGACCGCGGAGCAGCGCGGCGGTTACCTCAAGGAAGGCGAGCAGATCGAAATCATCTTCGGCGATGCCTGCCAGGGTTCGCCGGGCATGCTGATGCAGACGTTCGTCGAGACGGGTTTCGAGTTCCGCATCGGCACGGACGTGCAGGCGACGAACAATTTCCTGCCGCTCGACCAGCAATTCTCGGTGCCTGTGATCGCCGGCCCGCCGCATATCTGGAAGGCGGTGCTGCCGACTTTGCGCCGGCCGGGGGAGCGTTTTCAACTTGGCCTCAAGGCGGAAGACCTCTGGGGCAATCCGACAGCGCAAGCGAAAGGCCGCGTGCGGCTTGTGCCGTCGATGCCGGTCGAGGGGCTGGAAACCGAGTTCGACTATGCGCCTGCTGACCGGGCGTTGACGCTCGAAAACCTCAAGTGCTCAGCGGAGGGCACGTTGCGCGTTGACGTCTTTGTCGATGACATGAAGGTCGCCGAGGCGGGGCCGTTGATCATCCGTGACGGCGCTCAGGCCGGCTTCTGGGGTGACCTGCATGGCCAGTCGGGCGAGACCGTCGGGATCGGCAAGATTGAAAGTTATTTCGATTTTGCGCGTAACAAATCTTTCCTCGATGTGACCAGTCACCAGGGCAATGATTTCCAGATCAACAAGGCGTTTTGGGCCAGGCTCAACGAGTTGACGGCGGAGCTGGATGAGCCGGGCCGTCACGTCGTGTTTCCCGGCTATGAGTGGTCCGGCAACACGGCGGTCGGCGGCGATCACAACGTTTTCTTCCGTCACGAAGGCCGTCCGATCCGGCGCTGCAGCCACGCCTTGCTCGAAGACCGCAGCGATTTGGATACCGACTGCTTCACGCTGACCGAACTCTATGAAGGTCTCAAGGATGAAGACGTGGTGATGTACGCCCACGTTGGCGGGCGCTATGCGAACATCTTCTATGATCACAACGCGCGCATCGAAACGGCCGTCGAGATGCATTCCGCGTGGGGCTCGTTCGAGTGGATCTTGACGGATGGTTTCGAACTTGGTCGCCGCGTTGGTGTCGTGTGCAACAGCGACGGTCACAAGGGTCGGCCCGGTGCCAGCTTCCCGGGTTCATCGACGTTCGGTGCCTATGGCGGGTTGACCTGCTTCCTGACCGACACGCTCGATCGCGATGCGATCTTCGAGGCGATGCGGCGGCGGCACCACTACGGCACGACCGGTTGCCGGATGCACATGGATGTCGGCGTCAGCTTGCCGGGTGGCGGAACACTTTATGAGCGGAACCCCGATGCGATGCCGGATGCGGCGACGCAGCAGGTCGACCGGGCAATCATGGGTGATATCGTCAAGGTTGGCTCGGACACGGCCGAACTCAGTCTCAATGTCGCGGCGCATGCCGGGGTTGAGCGCATCGAAATTCGCAATGGGAAGACCGTCCTCGAAACGGTGCGACCCTATGCTGAAAGCGACCTTGGCGATCGTGTCCGGGTGTTGTGGAGCGGTGCCGAATATCGTGGCCGCGGGCGCAATACGACATGGCGCGGGCGAGCGCAGTTCGATGCCGCGAAGATCAACCGGTTTGAGATGATCAATCAGTGGAACCCGGAACGGTTGTTCGAGCAGCGCGGGTCGAACAGCGTCATCTGGGATACCGTCACGACCGGCAATTTCATGGGCTTCGATGTCTGGCTCGATGGCAGCCGCGACGGCCGTCTCGCGATCACCACGAACCTGGGTGATCTTAGCCTCGACCTGGCCGATATCGGCCTCGCGGATACGGCAATGGATGCCGGTGGATTGGAGCGGCAACTGCGCTGCCTGCGGCTGCCCGGTGAACGGCTCGAGCGCGAGATCAAGCTGACGCGGACGATTGACATCAAGGATGGTGGCGACAATCCGATCTGGATTTGCGTGACGACCGAGGATGGCTATCAGGCCTGGTCGAGCCCGATTTATTTGTTCCGTTGATGCCGCCTAAGAGCCGTCCTTCTCGAACTGTTCCCAGTTGAACTTCAGCGGGCGCTTTTCGGAGAAGCGAACGGCGGCGTCCTTGTGGTAGTCGCTGGCGAGGCACAGGGCCTGGGCGGATGCTTCCATTTCGATCAAGGCTTGCGCGTCGAGATCGAAAGCCTGGTTGACGATGCGCTTGGTCGCGCCGAGGGCGGCGCGACTGGCAGCCTGCATGCGGACCGCTAGCTCACGGGCGGCGGGGAGCAGCGCGTCGGGCTCGTGCAGCGCAAGGACGATGCCAAGCTCCTTCGCTTCGGCGGCATCGATGGCGCGTGAGGTGAACATGATCTCCTTGGCGCGCTGACTGCCGACGGCGCGCGGCAGCGTGAAGAGGACGCTACAATCGGGCACAAGGCCGATCCGACCGAACACCGAACAGAACCTGGCACGCGGCGTGGCGAGCACGAAGTCACAGCATAGCGCCAAGCCGAAGCCGCCGCCGTATGCGGGGCCATCAACCGCGGCAATCGTCGGGATTTCGATTGAGCGCAGTGTTTGTAACCACTCGTGCAGCGCGTAGATGCGGCGGCGATCATGATCGGGTGGCGGGGCCTCGCCTTTGGCGCGGGCGCCCATGCGTTTGACATCGCCCCCGGCGCTGAAGACGCCGTCGTTGCCAGTGAGGATCAGGGCATCGATGTCATCGCGGCTTTGAATATCACGCAGGAGACGGGCAATTGCGTCGGTGAAGTCCGGGGTGAACGGGTTGCGTTGTTTCGGGCGCGCCATCGTCAAGGTCGCGATGCCGTCGGCAACGTCGAAGTCGAAGGGTGGATGTTGGGTCATGAAATTGTATCCGTCCGAATGTTTGAAGAGGTCTTATTGAATGGTGCCCGTTTCGCGCAGCGCCGCGATCCGATCCTGCGTGAGCCCGAAACCGGACATGATTTCATCGGTGTGCTGGCCAGGCGTCGGTGAGGGGGCGGTTGTGGCGCTGGTGCCGGCGGCCGGCGCCGGTCGCGGAATGGCGCCCAATCCGGGCTGCTCGGCGAATGCAACGGCGCCAATCTCATTGACGTGTGCGTTCGCCATCCAATTGCCGAGGTCATTGACCTGATCGGCGAGCGCGCCGGCGGTTTGCAACCGTTTGACCCAGGCCTCGCGGGTGTCGGTTGCCAGCACCGCCTCCATGTCGGCGCGGAGCGCTTCGCTGTGATCGACGCGATCAAGAGCTTTCTTGTAGTTCGGGTTTTCCAGGAGGTGGTTGGCGCCGATCGCCTTGCACACATTTTCAAAGTGCGCATCGTTGATCGTTGTCAGCGCCATGTAACCGTTGGCCGTCATGAACGCACCGGCAGGGGCGTTGAGTGTCTTCGGGGGGCCGCCTTCGAGGTGGTAGTCGATCATCTTGGCGGCCTGGACCTCGGCGATGGCGCCCATCAGGGAAACCGGGCAGAAGGCGCCCTCACCGGTTTGCGTGCGCGCCATCAGGGCCATCGAGACGGACTGGAAAGCGAATAGGCCGGTAAAGACATCGACGATCGGGATGTCGATCTTGTGCGGGATGCCGTCCAATCCGTGGTTGTTCGACATCAGGCCGGAGAAGGCCTGGCCGACAGTGTCCGTCAATGGGCGTTCGGCGTAGGGACCGGATTCGCCAAAGCCGCTGATCGAGAGGTAGACGATGCGCGGATTGCACGCCTTGATCTGGTCGTAACCGATGCCGAGGCGGTCGGCGACGCCGGGCCGGCTGCTTTCGAGCACGACATCGCATTGCGTGCTCAGCTCAAGGAGCAGGTCGACCGCTGCGGCCTGCTTGAGATCGAGGATCATGCCGCGCTTGCCGACATTGTAGACGGCCGACAGGGCGGAGTGGCCGCCGGCATTGTTGCCGACCCCGCGCGACCAGTCGCCGGCCGGCGGTTCGATCTTGATGACATCGGCGCCGTATCGAGCCAGCAGTGCGCCGCAATAGGGCCCGGCAATGCCCTGGCTGAGGTCGAGCACCTTGATGCCATTCAGTGGGGCGATCGTCATGGGCGAGGCTCCGATGTGGATGTGGTTGGACTGTCAGCCGGTGGCGGCGATGCGCGCGAGCAGGCGGTCGGCAATTTCATCTCCGGCGTCGTCCTGGCAGAAGTGGCCGGCCCGATCGATCGTATCAAAAGTAGCACCAGGGATCATGCCGGCCCACTGCCGGCCCCAGTCCGGGGTGAAGATCGGATCGTTCGCACCGAAGATAACGTGAGCCGGCTTCGACCATTGTTTCAAAGCTTCAAAGGCGGCGGCCTGGCGCGCCGCGCTGCCGGCTTCCGGTTTGGCAAACGGAATGCACCAGGGAAAACGGCGTGCCCCCGCCTTGGCTGCGGCTTGGCCACCGAACGGTGCCTCGTAGGCGCGTTCAATCGCGGCCGGGTCGTCGACGGGACGTACCAGTGAGCGCCGCACGATCGGCCCGCACGGCAGGTCGCGACCCGTCCAGGCGAGCCAGTAACGGTTGGTTGCCGCGTCGCGCCAGCCGCGGATGCCTGACGAATACTCGAACCCCTCGTGATGTAGCCAAGTATTGAGGATCGCGAGCCGGGCAAATCGTGACGGTGTCTCGACGGCATTGATCAACCCGATCGGCCCGCCCCAATCCTGCACGACGACCGTGATCTCACGCAGATCGAGACGGTCGATGAAACCGGCAAGGCGGTCGATGTGGCGGTCGATGACATACCACTTGTCGTCCGTGACTTTGTCACTGCGCCCGAAACCGATGTGGTCGGGCGCAATGCAGCGATAGCCTGCGGCCAACAATGGCGGGATCATCTTGCGGTAGAGATAGCTCCAGGTCGGCTCGCCGTGCAGGAGCAGCATGACCGGTGCATCGCGCGGACCTTCGTCGACGTAGTGCGTGCGCAGTCCGTCCCATCCGAGATAGTTCGGCTCGTAGGGAAAATCGGGCAGGCCGGCAAAGGCGCTGTCCGGTGTGCGATAGACGTTTTCCATGACAGGTTCCATGACAGGTTCCATGACGGGCTGCATGACAGGTTGCATGGCTGGACGCCTTTAGTCGATGTGGGTCATGCAACTTTTGTGTTTCGTGGCGCGTTGCTATTCCTTCATGATCTCTTCTTCGACCTGACCGAGACGTTCCTTGCCAAAGAACATCTCGTCACCAACGAAGAAGGTTGGAACGCCGAAGACGCCGCGATCGACGGCGGCATTGGTGTTGGCGATCAGCTTGGCCTTGATGTCGGGATCCTGGGTTTTCTCCATGATGGCTGCTCCATCCAAACCGGCGGCCGTGAGGACTCGTGTTGCGACATCATTGTCGGCCATGTTCTCGCCGTCCTCCCACATCGCCTTGAGCACGGCCTCGGTGTAGGGGCCTTTGAAGCCACCTTCTTCCGCGACGATGAGGCCGCGCATCAGGGCGACGGTGCTCATCGGAAAATGCGGGTTCATTTTATAGTCCGTGAGGTTGTGCCTTGCGATGAAGCGCTCGTTCTCGAGTTTGTTATACTCCTGCTTGCCCTTGACGTTGGCAAACGTCACGAACGGCGCCTGATTGCCGGTGCTTTTGAAAATGCCGCCGAGAAGGCAGGGGATATAGTTGAACGTCGCGCCGGTGCGCTCCTTGATGCCGGCGACGGCTTTATGGGTCATGTAGGCATTCGGGCTGGCGAAATCGAAGATGAAGTCAACGGTCTTGCTCATGCGGGGGAGGTCCTTGCTGTGGTGCTTGCCTGCTGGTTTTCGACGCCACTATAGCGCTGGTTTTTCGACCGGGCGGCTGACATCGCTATTCTGATGCAAAACTATCTGTGATCGCAGCTTATCTATATCGGTGTGGCGAATTGCGCTACGCTGTCACGAGCGGCATTCGAGCGAGGTGCGTGATGATGCGGATGGCATGGACGGCTGCAATGCTGGTGATGTGTCTCGTGGCGGTCTTGCGCAGCCATGCCCCGGCGCTTGCCAAACCCTACGTCGATCTCGAACTGGTGCTCGCGGTGGATGTGTCGCTGTCGATGGATTTTGACGAACAGCGGCTGCAGCGCGATGGCTACGTCGCCGCGTTCCGCGATCACAAGCTGCTCAAGGCCATTCAGAGCGGCCCAAACGGGCGCATTGCCGTGACTTATGTCGAATGGGCGGGTGCCGGTATTCAGTCGGTGGTTATTCCCTGGCGCGTCATCGGCAAGGCGGCCGATGCCCAGGCGTTTGCCGATGCCCTTGCGGAAAAGCCGATCCGGCGCGCGCGCATGACGTCGATCTCTGGCGTTATTCAGGTGGCAAAGGACCTGTTTGCGCAATCGCCGGTACAGGGGCTCCGGCAGGTCATTGATGTTTCGGGCGATGGGCCCAACAACTCGGGCGGCAGAGTTGATGCGGCACGCGACCGTCTGGTCGCCGCCGGCGTCGTTGTCAACGGCCTGGCGATCCGGATCAAGAGTGGTGTCGGCGGGTACAGCCTGTTCGATCTGCCGGATCTCGATGTGTACTTCAAGGATTGCGTCATCGGCGGGCCGGGATCATTCGTTCTGTCGATCCGTAAGAAAACCAAGTTTGCCACCGCCATTCGGCAAAAGTTGCTGCTCGAAATCGCAGGACTGAGCCCCGCAGCACCAACGCCGGTGCGGCGGATCGGGTTTCGGACAGTGGCCCAGAAATACGATTGCCTGGTCGGCGAAAAACAGTGGCAGCGCTATCTCGACGGCCGAGACGACTGGTGACGGCGGCGAAGCGCTAAAGTGTTCATGCCAGATCGTTCCGGTGTGACGCCCTGCGTATTCGATTGCCGTCATTGCAGCGGCACTGTGAGGCCGATTTTCCCACTGACCGATTCGTAGCCGTGTTTGCCAAGACCAGTGTAACTGCCCTCCAGCTCAATGCGCGTGCCCGTCGGCAATTCGACCTTCAATCCACTGGTGAAGCGCATCTGAAAGCTCTCAAGTGGCGTGTCGTCGGTGGTGGAGCGCGCCGCGCTTTCAAGTCCGTCGCCTGCGCTTGAGCGTGAATAGGCAAAGTTCAACAAGGCCTGTGCGCCGATGCTCGGTTCGATAATAAGCCCGGAAGCGGTCGTGTACCGGTAAGAGAACTCCGGCCCGATATTGAAGCGGCCGAGGTGCACGTCCTGGCCGTCAACGGCGATACCGTGAGAATCAACATAGCTCTCTACGTTTTCGTTGAACCAGATCAGTTCGGCGCGGGGCAGGAAGTTGAATGTGCCACGCGGTGTGTGGGCCCAACTCCAGTAGCCGGTCAGGCGCGCCGATGCGAGCCAACGTTTGGTCGAGAATTGATCGGTATAACTGAGGTCCGGCGAGACTTCGTTCTTCGACCTGCCCCACAAGGCTTTGGCGTCGAAGAACAGGTTGTCCGTTAGTGCGAACTCGACGTAGGGCCCGGCAAGCCAGCCATGCCCGTGAATGCGATAGCCGTCCTGGTTTGTCGATTTTGCGCTATCGGAAAGATAGTCGTACTGCGCAACGACGCCGAACAGGAATTTGGGGCTGATGAGATAGTCGACACCGGCGCGGATGACGCCGAACTGGCCTGAACTTGAAAGGCCGCCGAACTTGCTGCGGTCGACCTTGAGATAGCTCCAACTGGCCTCCGTCCAGATATCCCAGCCGGAGCGAAACCCAGGGTTGTCATCGATACCGTAATCGGATGCGTTGACGCCAAGTTTGGCAGCTTTGGCTGTCGCTGAATCAGGGTCAAGCGCGCCACCGAGCCGGCTGAGGCTGCCGTGCGCGTTGATCTGTCCGCGGCCGTCTGTGCCGGCACCGGACACGCCGAAGCCACTGCTTCGCGAGCGTCCTCCGGAGAAGCGGCCAGCGGAGCGGCGGGTTTGTCCGATATGGCTCACGAGTTGTTGTGCGCGCCGTTTGACGAAGCGCGATTCGACGGTCTTGGTGTGCGCCGCGGTGCCGCGATTGACGATCGTACAGGTGACATTGCCGGTCGCCGGCATCTGCACGGAAACGGTGCGGGCGTCAGTGTCGATAACGCGGGCATGGCTATTGGCGCCGAGGCTGCAGTTGGCATCAAAGAACGTGAAGCCCGGTGTCTCCGATTGGGTGATCACCAACCGGCCACTCGTCACCGTGAAGGCGGCCAATCCTTTGACCTCGTTCGCACGTGTTGTGGCGATAGACGCCTGGCGAGATGATCCGCCGGACTGTACGGTAAACTGAAAGGTGCCGGTGCTGTCTGTCGAGAGCGTCTGCAAGGTGAGCGTCGGGGCGATGACGACTGGCGGGGGTGCGGTCGGGGCGGCAGGGGGGACAGGCGCCGGAGTTGCCGATGGCGCGGCGAAATCGATGACCGTTTCGGAATTGCCAATGTCGAATGAGCCATCCAGTTCCGCATCGTCGATCTTGACGATGAGCTGGAGGCTGCCATCCGGCTCGAGGGCGCTCACGAACTCGGATTTTTTGATCGCAAACTCAACGTCGGTTGCGTCCTTCGGTAACACGGCCGCAGCAGTTTGAAAATTTGCCTGGCCGCCGGCCGTGATCGCGAGAGGGATCGTTGTCGCGGCGTTGAACGCCTTGGTGGTTGTCAGCTTGAGCGTCACGGACTCGGTATCATGCGCGACATCGACTTTGGTTTCCTGCAGGTCGACCCGGGGCCTGACGGACGGCGCCGGCGTGACAGTTGGAACAACGTTGCTGACGGTGCATTCGACCAATTCACCGGCCGGCACGGTGACGTCGAAGCTACTTCCTATGACGCTGCTGATCGGGTGCGGCGCGCCGCCGATGGTGCAGGTTGCCGATGTGAATTTGTATCCAGTTGGCGCCTCGTCTGTGATCGTGACCGTGCCATTGGCGGGTATGCTAAACGGCCCTTCTGTGACAGGCCGGCGAGAATTCGTGCTCGTGCGGGCGGGTGAGAACTCTATCCCTGCGTTTAAGGCGCCGGACAACGAGAAACTGAATTCGCCTCGAACTGCATCAAGGCCGACTTCGATTGTTTTCGTCAAGGTCAATTGACCGAACTGTGGCGCCGGGGCGGCGGGACGCGCATCGACGGTGATTGTTGTTTCCGCCTCGGAGACCTCGGTAGATCCGTCAACTTCGGTTGGCTCCTCTACAACGGCACGGATTGTCATGCTGCGATCCGGTCTTCGTGCTGCCTCGAATTCGGCTAGCCTGACCGTAAAACTCTCCTCGAATTCGCCAGGTGAGAGCGTGACTGTCTGTGCCGCGGAGACAGACCCTGCGGCAAGGCTGATCTCGAAGGACTTGGCTTGGGTGAATGCCTTGGTGGTGGTCAGCGTGAGCGTAACGGTCGTCGCATCGTGAGCCGCCGTGATGTTGGTTTCAGCCAGCGCGACAACCGCGAGTTGCGCGTGGGCGTCGGGCGTGGCGGCGGCCAGATGCAGCACCACCAGGATGCTCGCGACGAGCCATCGTGCGCACGGTGCCACGCGCGCGAAGTCCAAGATGCAAACGCGAAACAGATTGCACATACGCTAACGTCCCCCAAACATTTCGTCGTCGGATCATGCTTGGAAAGACGAACTTAGGCATGAAAGAGAGATGAATTTTTTCTGTCAGGGCCAAAAAGTCAGGACGTGTGAACGCATTTTGAGAGCGTACATTTCAGTGATCCGTGTAGTCTGTCGGCGTGTTGCCGGCGAGCCATTTGGGGTGTGAGCGGTTCAGGTCCGTGCGAGCGCGCCGCATGACGACCATGATCGCCAAATGTCCGCGCTTCGAACGTGTGATGGTCCGCGGCTGGACGCCTGAGCGGGCGTCACTCGCACTGCTTATGGCGTTTAAGTGTGCGCAGCGCCTCAAGATCGGTGTCGGCACCATCTTCTTCGATGCTCGCAACCAGGCTATCGACGTCGGCCTCCTTGCGCTGCTTCTTGTTGCCGACAATGCCGACGACGTCCGAGATCAGCCCGTCGCGCTGCGCTTCTTCACGGATATATCTGAACTTGCCGATCTTTTGATTGAGTTCGGCGCAATTGAGATGCCGGTAATCTGCGATGCGATCTTCGACGGTGGCACAGCCGCCAACGAGAATGGTGGTGCACAGGGCAACCAGAGCGGTCTTGTGGATCATGTGTTTCTCCGGTTGTTGGAAACGGCAGCGGAACGGTTTGGCCACCGTTCCGAGCATCAACCGCGCACAACCGTGTGGCTGGTCCTTCGATGCGAGTGACCGGCGCTCATGCCTCACAAATGAAAACAAACGCTTGAACGGGAGATGAAGAATTTATGCTGCTGCGCGTTCGCCACGCAACGCGTGCCCGACGGCGATTGATGCACGCGTGAGTGCGCAGCGATGGCAGCGCAACGTGTATGAAAACCGGGGGTGCCGCTTTCGGGCAGGTGGTGACGTGCAAAAACGTTGCGGAATTGCAATGAGCCGCATGCGCACGTGTCGTTTAATGAACGGTAACGTCGCGCTGGGTTGCAGAGGTGGTGTGGACTACCGCCAATGTGCGTGGGCGTGGCCGCCGAAGATGGCACTGGCGTGATCGGGTTGGTGGTCATGATGCCCGCGTCGAATGTCCATGACCAGCGAGGTCGCAAGAATAGTCTGGATGCTGTCATCGTCCGGGCCAAGGAATTCGGAGAGCATTATGGCCTTGTACTCAAGGTCCTCTCGGCAGGTCGCGGTGATCTTGGCCGCGCAGCAAGCGAGTTGGCGCAGTTCGCCAGCAATCGGTGCTATGACCGTTTCATCAAGTTCGGGAATCGATAGCGCGTTCTGATCCGGCGCATCATCGCAACCGAAGTCAGCCAGGATCTCACGGCGCATCCGCTGCAGCTTGGTGAAACGCACCCATAAAACTTCAAGTTCGCGCTCGGCAATTTCGCGCTGTGGCGCTGAACTTGGGACGTACAGTTGCATCATCGCGCCCTCCCGTTTGTTGGCGGCTCGTTACGGTTCATCGCGCGCTGATCTTGACGAATGGCCGGCAGCAAAAGGCTTGTCCCGTCGATGGGCCTCGGCGCTTTCGTCGTTTTTTGATCAGGCCGCCATTCTGGCGACGCTAAGCTCACGACGGTTGGCGGACGGCAAAGTGGCCGCAGGTTGATGAATGTTGACTCGTTGGAAAATTGCATCCTCTGCGCCCTGACGGTCTGTGGCGGTTCGGCTGCGGATCGACTGTTAATGTAAGCGCTTCCAAATTGATCGGTCTCAGCATTTCCGTCAAGGTCGTGCCGTGCAACTCACTGTTGTCGAATCTTATCAAGTTTTCTTGTATCGGTCGTGAGGATGTGTCGGTGGATCGGCCGTTGTGATTGGGGCTACGGGATCGGAAGGTCGTATTTCTGACGTGTTTACAGTATGTTGCCGCCTCTCGAGCGGGCTTTGCAGCGTGCTGATCAATCGTCGCTATAGCTTTGATCTATGAATATGCGAGCCGGTCGCTATTTCCGTAGTTTGCTGGATTTGCCGTACCCTGACGATAAATCAGCGGTCATCATCCGTCTGATAACGAACTCAGGATTTCAGATAAAGGGGCAGGCCATGCAGCTGGAGCGGACAGAGCATTCGACCGACGCGCGCGCCACGACCGCGCGCCAAAAACTATTGATCGTGGATGATGATGCGGATTTCTGCACTCTGCTGCAAGAGGACCTGGATGCGTATCAGGATTTTGAGTGTCATGTCGTGGGCACGGGACGGGCGTGTATTGCCACGTGCGTGGAAGGCAGCACCTATGATCTCGTCATTCTCGATGTCGGACTGCCCGACATGGATGGGCGTGAAGCCTGCAAGATTATCCGCCGGAACGGTTTTCAGGCACCGGTTATTCTGCTGACGGCAGAAACTTCGCATGCCGATGAAATACTCGGGCTTGATGCTGGAGCCAATGACTACGTTACCAAGCCGTTTCGGTTTCCGGTGTTGCTGGCCCGAGTCCGATCGCAGTTGCGACAGAGCGCACATAGTGCGGAGGCGGTGATTTCGCTTGGACCGTATCGGTTCAAACCAGCGGAAAAATTGTTGGTGCAGCGCAATGGGACGCGGATCAAGCTGACGACCAAAGAAACATTGATCTTGAAATTCCTGCATCGTTCGGCATCAAACTTGGCGTCACGCGATATGCTGCTGCGGGAAGTTTGGGGATATAGCCCGGAGGCGTCGACGCACACGGTGGAGACGCATATCTATCGCCTGCGCCAGAAGATTGAACCCGACCCGGCCAAGGCGGCCTTTCTGCAGACCGTTTCGGGTGGCTACCGGCTGGCGGTATAATTCAGCCGGTGCGGCGGGTTATTGCGGTCGCGTGGTGTGCGTTGAGCTGGCATCAAGATGGCCGCGGCCTGGCAAGCGACGCCCGTTTGATGAGTTCCGGTTCGAACTTGACGCTTGCAACATCCTGCGCGCCGGCGCCGATGGCGAGGAGCAATTCGGCGGCGGTTTGGCCCATGCGCCGATGCGGGACATGGACGGTGGTCAGCGGCGGGGCGGTGACTGATGCCAGATCGATATCGTCGAAACCGACGATTGAAACGTCCATCGGGATCGCAATGCCAGCGCGCTTGGCGTACATGATGGCGCCGGCGGCGAGAACATCGTTGCCGCAGATGATCGCGGTTGGCCGATCCTTCAGCGCCATCAGGGTTGCCATGGCCTGTGCCGCATCATCGAGTGTGTAGGCGGCTTCGACGAGATAATCCGGTGCCAGCTTGAGATCATGTCGGCGCAGCGCCTGGCGCACGCCTTTGACGCGATCCGTTGCCCGGTCGTTGCCGCGTGACAGACCGGCGATCATCGCGACCTGTTTGTGGCCGTAGTCAAGGACAAGGTTGGCCAACTCGGCGGCGGCGGCGCGGTTGTCGAAGCCGACGCAGAGGTGGTCGCTATCGGCTTTGTAGCTCCAGGCAATGACGACGGGTACGTCGTAACGTTCAATCAGGGCATAGGTGCTTTCGGGACGGCTCAACCCGATCAGCATCAGGCCATCGACGCCACGGCCGAGCAGTGCCTGGATCTGCTGCATTTCACGTTCGGGGTCGTAGCCGGAGGTCGCAATCAACAACGTCACGCCGGCGGCGGCCAGCGTTTCCTGCAGGGCTTGCAGGCCGCGCGCGAAAATGGCGTTTTCCATTGTTGGGATCAAGGCGCCAATGGTGTTTGATTTGTTGGAGGCGAGGGCGCGCCCGCCGAAATGCGGCGTATACCCCAGCAGATCGACAGCGTTGCGGACGCTTTCCAATGTCGCCGGCTTTACCTTGTGCGGTTCGTTGAGCGCACGCGATACCGTCGCGGTCGAAACGCCGGCGCGGTTTGCGACATCATTGATCGATGGTTTAGGCTTTGTCGGCACGGGTTCTGAAACTCCAACGGGCGGGCAGCATATCACAAAACACCAGCGCTTGCGTTTGCCAATGTAAGCGTTTACATGCAGGCTTTAATGTAATTGCCATGGCGCGTCACTGTGGCACCGCGGATGGGTAGAAAGAATGGCTATCGAATATCTCAAGAGTGCACCGAAAACATCGCAAAGCGATGCCGGCGATGTACGCGAAACCGTCCAGAGTATCCTTAATGATATCGAAAACGGCGGCGAAGCCGTCGCCAAGGAATATGCTGCCAAATTCGACAAATATGATGGCAATATCGTTCTAACGCGCGATGAGATTGACGCGGCGGCAGCATCGGTTTCGCAAAAGCTAAAAGACGATATTCGCTTTGCGCATGATAACGTACGCCGGTTTGCAGAGGCGCAGAAAGCGACCATCATTGATACGGAACTTGAGGTTGTGCCGGGGCTTATTGCCGGCCAGAAAAGTATCCCCTGCCAGGCTGCCGGTTGCTATGCGCCGGGCGGGCGCTATAGCCACGTCGCATCCGCGATGATGACGGTGACGACGGCCAAGGTGGCCGGTTGCGGCCATATCGCAGCCTGCTCGCCGCCACGGCCGGGAATCGGTGTTAATCCCGCGATCATCTATACGGCCGACCTGTGTGGTGCCGATACGATTTTGGCGCTCGGCGGTGTGCAGGGCGTCGCCGCAATGGCGTTTGGCTTGTTTGGTCTGCCGCGGTCGGACATCCTGGTTGGCCCGGGCAATCAGTTCGTGGCGGAAGCCAAACGAATTCTCTTCGGCCGGGTTGGTATCGATATGTTCGCCGGCCCGACCGACAGTTTGATCCTGGCGGACGAAACGGCTGATCCGCTCATTGTCGCCGCCGACCTCGTCGGGCAGGCTGAGCATGGCTACAATTCTCCGGTCTGGCTGGCGACCACGAGCCGGCCGCTGGCGGAGAAGGTGCTTGAACTGGTCCCCGGACTGATTGAGGACTTGCCGGCAACGAACGCGGAAAACGCGGCGGCTGCCTGGCGGGACTACGCGGAGGTGATCGTGTGCAGTACGCGCGAAGAGGTGGCCGACGTCTCGGACAAGATCGCGCCTGAGCATCTGACGGTACAGGCCCAAGACCTGGATTGGTGGCTGGGCCGGCTGCAGTGCTACGGCTCCTTGTTTCTTGGCGAGGAGACCACGGTTGCGTTCGGTGACAAAGCGTCAGGGACCAACCATGTGTTGCCGACGTCGGGGGCGGCGCGTTACACCGGTGGTTTGTCGGTCCACAAGTATATGAAACTTGTGACCTGGCAACGTGCGACCCGCGAGGGCGCCAAACCGATTGCCGAGGCGACAGCGCGGATCTCGCGGCTTGAGGGGATGGAGGGTCACGCGCGGACGGCCGATATCCGGCTTGAGAAGTATTTCCCTGACGAGACGTTCGACCTGAGCGGAAGCGAGTAACCTGATCTGTTGATCAACGGTTGGTGGCAGGCCGGGCGTCTTGTATTATATTGTTGGAGGACTACCAGAGCTGACTGGCTCGTTCGCTTGGCCGACGACAACTCTGCGGATACGTGATCGTCAAAGCGGATGTGAGGAAAAGGGATGCTCAATACACCTTCCAACAAGCCCAATCTTCGCGGATGGAACTGGCTGCCGGACAAGCCGGCTGAGAATTCACCGCTGTTTGCCTGGCCGCTGCAACCGGCCAAAATTGCGGCCTGGTTCAGAGCGACGTATCTGACGTTTTCGCTGCGGACATTTATTCTCGCGCTTGCGCTGGTCAGCTGGCTGTTTCTGACACCGGGTGCGGAGGTTGCCAAGGAGTTGTCGGCTGGTTGGATTGTGGCGCTCTATGCCCGCAACATGGCCATGATGGTGATCGTTGCCGGCGGCTTGCATCTCTATTTCTACACTTGGAAAAAGCAGGGCGACGAACGCAAGTTCGATAAGCGCGAGATGGCGACGAACGCACCAACGTTCAACTTCAACGATCAGGTGCGCGACAATGTCTATTACAGCCTGGTCTACGGCGTGACGTTCTGGACGCTTTTGGAAGTTGGCCTGCTTTGGGGCTATGCCAACGGTTATGTCGCGTCACTGTCCTGGAGTGAGAACCCGATGTGGTTCATTGCTCTGGTTTTGCTGATCCCGATCTGGCACTCATTCCATTTCTATTGGATTCACCGCTTTCTGCATTGGAAGCCGATCTACAACTCGGTGCACGCCGTGCACCACCGCAACATCAATATCGGGCCGTGGTCGGGGATGTCGATGCACCCGGTCGAGTCGTTCATCTACATGACGTCGGTGTTGATCCATCTTGTCGTTCTGTCGAGCCCGTTTCACGTCATTTATCACCTGCAATATCTGATCTTTAATGCCGTGATTGCGCACTCAGGTTTCGAAAGCCTGCTCGTGAAGGATAAGGACGTCGTCCATGTCGGACGCTTCCATCACCAATTGCACCATCGCTACTTCGAGTGCAATTACGGAAATGGCGAGATGCCCTGGGATGCCTGGTTCGGGTCATTTCATGATGGCACGGAACAATCGCACGAGCGGTTCACGGAGCGTCGCCGCCGAATGACCGGCTAGTGTTCCGACTCCGACGCTCGGTGCCCAAGCGTCTGCGCAGGAACACGAGCCAACTTTCCGATTGTGTTCTGGATGCACGAACAAGATCCGACGTTCACCTGAAATCAAGTGTTCGATCCAGAACACTGGCGCCCGGCCACCTGATGATTGTGTAAGCGCTTACATAATGATCTTGCATTAGCGCATAAGCTCTGCAAAGCTGTTCATCCGGAAAGTATTGGTCGCTTCTGGTCTTCAATCCGTCGGCGCAAAAACGGCTGATATTCAAGCTCGTCACGAGAGGGTATGGCGCGGTTCTCCAATCGGAAGCCGAAAGTCAGAAAGTTATTCCCTTTTTTTCCCGGTGCTCTCGCGCAGATGAGGGCAGAAACAACTGTTGGAGGAAGCATGTCAAAGAAACTATTGAGCAGCGCTATCGCCCTTGCGGCGGTCGCATCGTTGTCCGTCGCGGCGGCGGGGAGTGCGAATGCTGCTAAAATTATGAAGCTTGGCTTTGCCTTGGCCAAGAAAACGCCATACGACACATATGCCGAAGTGTTCAAAAAGGACCTGGAAGCGCGCACCAAAGGTGCCGTCAAGGTCAAGAATTTCTGCTGCTTCAAAATGGGCGGCGAGCAGGAGATGTTCAAGAAGCTCCAGCTTGGTACGCTTGATGCGACCATCATCGCGCAGAACAATGCCGGTCCGTTCTATCCAAAGATCGACCTGCTCGTGCTGCCGTACATGCTGCAAAACCTTGAGCATGGTCTGAAGGTCGTCGATGGCCCGGTTGGTCAGATGATCTGGAAGGACATGGCGAAAGAGACCGGTGTGCACATGGTCCAGATCACCTTCGTGTCCTTCCGGCATATCTACAATTCCAAGAAAGCGATCAACAACATCGCCGATTTCGGTCCGCTGAAATATCGCGTGCCAAAGAACGTGGTGATGGTCGACACCTACAAAGCGTTCGGCTCTGATCCCGTGCCGCTGGCCTGGTCCGAAACGTTGACCGCCGTGCAAACCGGCACCGTGGACGGTGGCGACCTGCCGATCGACGTGATCTACAGCCAGAAGTTCCATGAAGTTGCCAAGCATATCGCGATGACGGGCCACTTCGCGCTGACGCCGCCGTTCTTCGTGAGCGACAAGTTCATGTCGAAGCTGTCGGCTGACGAGAAGGCCGCGGTCTATGCGTCGGCAAAGGTTGCCGCAGTCGCCGCACGCAAGCAGGTCGCCGAAAAGGAAGCCAGCATCATTGCGAAGCTCAAGAAGGACCACGGCGTCAAGTTCACATCTCCGGACACGAAGCCGTTTATCGCTGCTGCCGCCAAGGTGCATGCCGCCTTCGCAAAGAAGCGGGGTGGTGACTACACCAAGCTGATCGAAGCGATCAACGGTGCGGCGAAGTAATTCGCATCCTCACAAAGGCGGTAGCACACTTGCTACCGCCTTTTTGGTTTTCCAGATCGATGAACCATGTGGTGACACGAACCATTGACGGTTGGTGTTGGGGGAAAAATGCTGAAATTTCTCGATAAGCATTTCGAAGAGGTTGTTGCCGGGTTTGGACTGCTCGTCATGTCCAGCATGGTGTTCGCCCAGGTCGTGATGCGTTATGCGTTCAAGACGCCCATGTCGTGGTCGGACGAGATCGCCGTCTATTGCATGCTTTGGTCCGTGTACCTGTCGGCATCGTGGGCTGTTCGGGAACGCGCGCATATTCGCGTTCTCAACCTGATCCAGATTTTCCCCAAGCCATTGTCGACCTGGTTGATGTACGTGAGTGATTTCATCTGGTTCATTTTTACAGTGTTTATTTGCTGGCAAGGCGTGCTGCTCCATTTATCGCTTTGGGAGCGCCCGTATCATTCGCCGGTGCTCGCCATTGACCAAAAGTGGCCGTATCTCGTCGTCGCCGTTGGCTTTGGATTAATGACGTTCAGGCTGATCCAGGTCTACTACCGCCACTTCAAGTACGGAGACCCGTTGGTTCCGGATGCTGAAGCATCAGCGGAGTTCCACCCATGAACGAAGTCCTGATGATGTTTCTGGTCCTTATCGGGGCCCTCGCTATTGGTGTGCCCATTCCGATCGCGGTTTGCATCGGTACACTGTTTGGTTACTGGTTGATCGATACGCCGTTCGTGGCGCTGGCGCAGGCGCTGTATACGGGCATCGAACCGATCCCGCTGATGACGGTGCCGCTGTTCGTGTTTGCCGGGGCGCTTATGGAGCGTGGCGGGCTGGCCGACCGGATCGTTGCGATCGCGCAGTCCCTTGTCGGCAGCTACTCTGGCAGCCTGGGTATTGTCGCTGTTCTTGGCTGCACGTTTTTTGCAGCCCTTTCGGGTTCGGGGCCGGCAACAACGGCCGCGATCGGCGCCGTCATGGTGCCGGCGATGATCCGGCAAAAATATGATGGTGCTTTTGGCGGTGCGATCGTTGCCTCAGGTGGTGCGCTTGGCAGTCTTATCCCGCCGAGCAATCTGATGATCATCTACGGCATCGTTTCGGACAACTCGATCCCGCGTCTGTTTTTGGCAGGCATTCTGCCTGGCATCCTGGCCAGTATTCTGTTGATGATCTGTACGTGGCTGGTTGCCAAGCACAAAGGCTATGGCGCAGAGACTACGCCATTTCTTTGGTCGCGTGTATGGAGTGCGCTGTGGCACGGCAAGTGGGCGATCGGGGCGCCACTGGTCATCCTGGGTGGTATCTATTCGGGGATCTTCACGCCAACCGAAGCGGCATCGGTGGCGGTCTTTTATGCCGGAATTGTCGGCGCTTTCATTCATCGCGAGCTGAACTGGGAAAAGCTGGTTTACTGCATGAAGGTCACGGCGATGATCTCAGGCACGGTCGTGATCATTCTTGGGCCAGCGAAAGCGTTCGGCGAACTGATGAGCCTGATGGATGTGCCGGAAATGATCGGCGGTTTCCTGACAGGCTTCACGTCAAGTCAGTTCGTGCTCTTGATGATCATCGCGATCATCCTGGTCTTCACCGGTATGTTCCTGGAATCGATCGCGCAGATCATTCTCCTGACGCCATTGATGCTGCCGATCGTTGTCTCCGTCGGTGTCGATCCGATCGTCTTCGGTATTTTGATGGTGATCGCGTGCGAGATCGGCTTCCTGACGCCGCCGGTTGGCGCCAACCTGTTTGTCGCGGCCCGGCTCACGAACCTCGGTATTGACAAGATTTCGTACGCGGTGATCCCGTTCCTGTTTACCTACATGATCGTGATCGTCATCATCTCGCTGTTCCCGGAGATTGTGATGACGTTGCCGAATGCGTTCTACGGGGTGGCGAAGTAGGTTTGGCGTGGCGGCCCTTGGCTGCCACGTCCGCCGGGTGCTGCCCTATTTCTTGCCGGGATTGACACCCCATCCTTCGAGCGGCTTGGCCGGCCGGGTCGGCAGACCATAATGCCGGCTGCGCTCGAAGATCGGCAGGCCCGATGCCAGCATCGAGTGGAAAAACCACATCATGGCGTTGGTCACGTCGGACGGGCGCTCGCGGGTGACGAAGTGGCCGCAATCGAGCACGAGGATCGCTTCGAGGCCGGGTACGTGCTCTTCCATGCCGCGCGCATATTCGATCGGCTGGCGCGGGTCGTGCTCGCCGTGAATGTAGAGCACCGGCATCGTGAACTTGGCGTAGTCGACCGGTTCGCTCTTGCGGATGTCGCGGAAATAGCGCGGTACGGCCTCGGCCACGCCGGGATAGGCGAACTCATCGACGATTTCCTTGATCTCAGCGCCGTCAGGCCGAGTCTCCGGTTTGCAGGACGTATCAAACCAGACGCGGACAAAAGCATCCGCATTGCGCATCAGTCCGGTCGCTTTCTCCGGGTTATTGCCGTTCCATTGATGATGCAGCGAGTTGCGGGCATCGTACGAGTGCAGGGACAGGCAGCACCTGACATAGCGCTCGACGCGGTCGGGGACGAGGTTGCAGATGTTGTCGCCGACCATCACGCCCCAGTCATGGCCGGCTAGATGGAAATTGCCGACGCCGATGTGATCAAGCAGATCGACGACCTCGCGGCCGACGTTGCTGCCGGAGTAGTCGCCTTCCGACTTGTCGGATTGCCCGTAGCCCTTGAGATCGAGCGCGATGACGCGGAATTGCTGTGCCAGCGTCGGCATCTGATGCTCCCAGCATCGCCAACTTTCCGGGATGCCGTGCAAGAGAACGACCGCCGGCCCCTGGCCCGCCTCGACCCAGTGCCACTTGAGGCCGTTTACCGTCGCGGTCTGATGGTTTAGTTCGGCCGACGTCATACTCAACTCCGATGCTGTTCTGGCATGCTTCAGTCACGTCCAACAAACTGAACGCGACTGAAGCACAGCGTCGTGCGGAGTGCGAACAGATCTGGCGTTTCATCACCCTGCTGACAGGTGGTGCCGCTCACGGCTCGCGTTTGGCTTGGCGCAGACCGTCATATTCGCGCGCGTGGCACGGTAGTGTGTCGTCGAATGTCGTCCACGGCATGGCGCTGTCGGTCCAGATGTGACGGGCCAGCACTAGTCCGCCGATCGCGTCCAACGTGCCGGCTTTGACCGTCATCATTTCGGGGAGTTTTTCGCGCTGACTGAACAGTTGCGAGCCGCATTGCGCACAGAACATGCGGGTCAAGTTTTCATCACTGGCAGCCCGCACAGTATAGCATTGACAGCTGCCCTTGGTGATCGTCAGGGTATGGGCCGGGACACGGATGTTGTAGGCGGCCGCCGAACCGGATGCCCGTTGGCAATCCCGGCAATGGCACACGACAACTTTGGACAACGGCCCGGCAAACGCATAGCGCACGGCGTTGCACAGGCAGCCCCCTTGATGCACGTCCGTCTGATCTGGCTGCTGCATATCCGCTCTCCAAGCGCATCATACTTTCATTCGGCCCGCTTCGGCAGTCGCGCCAACAGGCAGATCGGCACGCCAATGACGGCGACCAAGGTGTACATGGCAAATGCGTTCAGGTAGCCAAGCATTGCCGCCTGCCTGGCAATCTCCCCCGAAATCTTGGCAGCCCCCTGAAGTGTATCAATCGACCAGGCACCGGTCGCCCACGGCATGCCCCACACGTTGTTGAACGGAGAAACCGTCTCGGTCAGCCGAGCGTAGTTGGCGGTTGACGCGCGCACGATTTCGGCGACTGCGACCGAGATGAACAAGCTCGATCCGAAATTGCGCAGCAGATGGAACATTCCCATGGCCTCGGCCCGATATTCAGGCTTGAGCGTTGCGAAGGTGACGACTGTGATCGGGACCCAGGCGATCCCAACGCCGATCCCTTGAACAACAGTGTTCAATGACAGCAGGAACGGACTGACATTGAGGTCGAACTGCATCATGTTGTAGCCGCCGTAGGCCTGGATGGCGAAACCGAACATCATCATCAAGCGGGCATCCAGCCGCGGAACGAGCATCACAAAGATGAATCCGATCGCCGTACCAAGGCCGCGCCAGCCGATGAAGGCGCCGATCGCGGAGTCCGTATAGCTTGCATGGTTTTGCAGCAGCGGCGGCAGCAACACCACCGGTGCGAAGTTGAGCATGCCGTAGAAGAAGACAAGCAGCATACCGATCGCGTAATTGCGGTCCGTGAACAGGAAGAGGCGGATGAACGGCCGTTTCGTGGTCAGGCTGTGCGCGACGAACATGTAAAGCGCGACCATTGCCAGAAATGTCATCACGACGATTTCGGTCGATTGGAACCAATCCAGCCGCTGGCCGCGCGAAAACACGATCTGCGCGCCGGCAATCGCGATCGACAGGGTCAGAAACCCGCTCCAGTCGAGGCTTGTGCGTTCACGTTTGGAGCGCGTTGGCAAAATGAACTGGAATCCCACTGCCGTGATGAACGCGAACGGCACGATCATCCAGTAGGCCCATTGCCAGCCGTAGAGATCCGAGACCTCGCCGCCAACCGTCGGGGCGATGACCGGGCCGATCATGTTGCCCATGCCGAACAGCGCCGTGATCGTCCCGTGATGCCGCGTCGCGTTTGAATCGAGCAACAACGTTTGGCCAAGCGGGACCAATGGTGCGCCGGCAGCACCCTGCATGATGCGCCAGAAGACCATCTCTTCGAGCGTCGTTGCCGTACCGCACATGAAGGTGGCAAAGCCGAATGCAACCGAGCACCAGACCATCGTGTTGCGCCGCCCGATACCGTCGGCAAGCCACCCGGTCATTGGCGTGACGACCGCGGTTGCGACGATGTTGAAGGTCATCGTCCAGGACACTTCATCTTGTGTGGCGCCGAGCGCACCCTGCATTTTGGGCAGGATCGCGGAGGCAACCAGGATCGACGACGAGTAGACAGCCGTTCCCATGATGACAAAGATCAGGATCAACGCGCGCTGGAAAAGGCTCAGCTTATAGACGGCGTCATCGGTCATCGGGCCTGGGGTTGTGTAATGGGAGAGCCAAGGGTGCCCAAAGTCCGTCAGGAAATTGCATTTGGCAAGCGCTATGGCTGCGATGTTTGTCAATTCAGCCGGCTCATGTTTGAGCAGGGTATATGCTGGACAACGGCACGTTTATTGATCTATCTGTAAAAAGTTGGATATTTTTAAAAAAGTCGACACATGATTTTGCGTGGTCACAGAAGCGAGGATACGACGGTCGTCGGGTTGATTGTCTCGGCCATTCGACGGGATATATCGTTTGGCGTTCTCGTCCCGGACGCGAAGCTGAAGATTGACGGGCTGCGCACTTCTTATGGTGGTTCCAATCATTCCATTCGCGAAGCGCTGCGTGTTCTTGCTGCCGAAGGTCTGGTCGAAGCTGAGGCACAGCGCGGATTCCGTGTCGCCTCGGCGACGGAATATGATTTGCAAGACATTGCGCGCATGCGACTTGAAATCGAAGTGATCGGTCTAAACTGGTCGATCGAGAAGGGTGACGTCGCCTGGGAAAGCACCGTGGTGGCCGCGCACCATCGGCTCAACCGGCTGGAAGCGGTTGTTGCGGAAAACCCGTCCGATCTTAATGCGCTGGAATGGGATGAGGCGGTTCGCTCGTTCTATGCGACGTTGGTTGCGGCCTGCGAGTCGCCGCGTCTGATTGAGGCGCAGCAGAAGTACTTTGATCAGTCGCGACGCATTCGTCTCGCGGCCCTGCGCGAAGGGCGCCTTGACTTTGCAAGACGGCCGGCCCGGCGACAGATACTCGTCGATGCCGTTTTAAGACGTGAAACCGATGGCATTCGCGCGCTTTTGTCCGCGGACATTGAAGCCGAACTCAATGGCGAACACACTGTTCAACAAGACGAAACCAAAGCAACCCCGGAGGAAACCCATGACAAATTTTGATCGCCGCCAGACGCTCGGCCTGATTGGCGGGGCTGCGGCGCTGCCGTTGTTTGGCACGCCGGCACTTGCGAAGACGAAAATCAAGGTCGGTGCCTTGCGCTTCACCAGTCATGCCGCCAGTTTTGTTGCCTTCGAGCGTGGTTATTTCGCCGATGCCGGGCTTGATGTTGAGTTCAAGTTCTTTCAGGCGGCGCAGCCGATGGCCGTCGCGATAGCGTCGCGCGATGCCGACTATGCGGTAACGGCTGTCAGTGGTGGGTTGATTTCGCTTGCCGAAAAAGGTGCCACCAAAGTGATCGGCGCTGCCTTGTCGGAAGAGAAGGGGATTGACGGACAAAAGATCCTGGCGTCGAACAAGGCCTATGATGCTGGCCTCACGTCACCGGCCAAGCTTGACGGGCGAACGTTTGCGGTGACGCAGACCGGTTCATCCTTCCACTACATGGGCTCGAAAATCTCGGCCAAGGAAAACGCCAAACTCTCTTACAAGCCACTCCAGAAAGTCGGTGCGATTATCGGTGCTATGAAGTCGGGGCAGGTCGACGCGTGGTCGATCGTACCGCATCTTGCGAAGGCTCTCGCCAAAGGCGGCGCCGTCAAGATCATCGGTGACGTTGCCGACTATATCCCTGACTATCAGGTCACGACGGTGTTTACGTCAGCCAAGAACGCTGCATCGGAACGTGATAAAACGAAAGCGTTTCTCGCTGCCTTTTCCAAAGGAGCTGCGGATTTCAACGCGGCGCTTGTCGACAAAACCGCAGGTGCCGATGCGGCTGAGGAGATGGTCAAACTCATTCACAAATACGTCTATGCAAGTCGACCATATGAGAAGGCCCGCGGCAGCATCATGAACGGGGCGATGCGGATCAATGCGGGGGCGGCGCTCAACGTTGGCTCCCTACAGGACCAGCTGGACTGGTTCAAAGCGGAAAAGCTCGTCAAGAACTCCATCACGATGGATACGCTCGTCGATCGCTCATACGTCAAAACGTACTAGGCCGGGTGGATGGCGTAGCGGAGCTTTCCGCTACGCCGTTCGCGATACGCCATTTTCTCACGGATCGTTACGGTAGGCCGGCCGATGCACCTGCGCTTGGACGCCATCTCGCACTCCTATGGTCATGTCGACGTCCTGCAGGACATTGTGCTCGACATTCCGGAAGGTCATATCGTCTGCATCGTGGGGCCGTCGGGCTGCGGGAAATCGACATTGCTACGGCTGATCGGTGGGTTGGAGCGCCCGACGGCTGGCAAAGTACTCCAGGTCGGACAACCGCCGGCAGATTGCCTCAATCCGCTAACGTTCGTGTTTCAGGATTTTGCGCTCCTTCCCTGGCGCTCAGTTGAACGCAATGTCAGTCTTGTCCTGGAAGATCACGGAATCCGCGGGGCGCGGCAACGTGCAATCGTCGGCGATGTTCTGGGGCGAACCGGCCTCACGGATTTCGCGCGGGCCCTGCCCAAGCAACTTTCCGGTGGCATGAAGCAACGCGTTGCGATTGCGCGGGCGCTGGCCGTCAACCCTGCCGTGATGCTGATGGATGAGCCGCTCTCCGCACTCGACAGCCAGACGCGCGAACTCCTGATGGATGACCTGATTGCGCTTTGGGAGCGGGCACCATTTACGGCTGTTTACGTCACGCACAATCTGGCCGAGGCGGTTCGTTTGGGCCACGCGATTGTCGTGATGTCGCGACGGCCGGGCAAGATCAAGGATATCGTCGAAATTGATCGGCCGCTTTCGGACCGTGGCTTTGGTGACACCGAACTTGAAACGATCCAACGCAAACTCTGGCTGATGATGCGCGAAGAAGCGCGTGCCGCTGATGCGGAGTTGTTGGATGGTTGATAACGCAGAGCGGCCGGACAAGTTTGAGACCGTCGACTTTCGTGGCGGTGGCTTCGTGCCGCGCCCCATTCGATGGATCGGTTTGATCGTTTTCGTTGTGCTGATCGGTCTTGCCGAAATCGGCACGAGAACGGGATTCATCTCCGCGCTGACGCTGCCGCGGCCTTCGCATGTTTTTGCAACCTTCGTTGAGCTCTATCAATCCGGTTTGTTGTGGCAACACCTGCTGCCGTCGCTATCGCGCCTCATGGTAGGTGCTTCGCTCGGTGCGGTGGCCGGGATTGCCGTTGGCGTCATGATCGGGCTTTTCAGTTATGTGCGATCGGGGCTGGTTCCGCTGGTGGCGGCGATTTTCCCGATCCCCAAGATCGCGCTGTTGCCACTGTTTGTCATATGGTTTGGCATTGACGAGGGCTCCAAGTACGCGCTGATTGCGTTTGGAACGTTTACGCCGACGGTCGTTGCAACCTATGGCGCAGTCGATAACGTCGACCGGTCATTGATCCGCATGGGCCAGAGTTTTGGTCTGTCATGGCTGTCGATCGTGCGCAAGATCGTGCTGCCAGGGGCGATGCCGGGGATACTTTCGGGCCTGCGCATCTCGCTCTCGATTGCCATCATTCTGCTGGTTGCCGCCGAGATGCTCGGTGCTGAATACGGTGTTGGTGCCTATATCCTGCAGGCTGGTTCCGTCTACGACCTTGAGAGACTGTTTGTCGGTGTGGTTATTCTTTCAATCCTGGGTGTCTTGGTCAGCACCGTGATCGCAGCGATCGAGCACCGACTTCTGAAATGGCGCATTTAGAGCGTGCTAGGTAAGGAAGCGTGATGCCAACGACCGCCGAATTGTTTCCGCCCATTCCTGCATATTACATCGATTTTGCATCGTTTCTCGCCTTCAACCGATGCGATTGGCGGGTTGACCGGGCAACCGCGGCACTCCTGATTTACGATTTGCAGACGTGGTACGTGAACCGCTATGCGGACCCCCGGCGGCTGGTGGCGAACATACGGCGTCTGCGTACGGCAGCTGAACGGGCGCAGGTGCCGGTCATATTTGTTGTTGCTGATCCGGTTCATCATGTGGCGGAACGGGGGATCGCCCGCGATCTTTGGGGCGACGGCATTGGTGCTGTCAAGGAGGCGGGTGCTGCCGACGATGAGATGCACCCTGAGCTGACGCCTGGCGCAAAGGATTTCGTTATTCTCAAGCGCAAGTACAGTGCATTCTTTGAGACAGATCTCGAGGCGACGCTGCGCCGTATGAACCGTTCGCAGGTGATCATGAGCGGCAACTACGCCAACCACGGCTGCATGGTCACGACCGTCGACGCCTACATGCGTAACTTCCAAGTGTTCTTTATGGCCGATGCGCTTGGCGCGACCAGCGCAGAAGGACACGAGATGGCGTTGCGCTGGGTCGCAGACACGTGCGGTCAGGTCGCGCTTACGACGGCTACAGTCGCGCAATTGGAACATAGCGCCTGATGTGTGTTTGGCAGCGCGGAGCGGTGCTTGTTTGTTGCCGGTTTGACGTCCTGGCCGTGGCGGCCGGACGCCATTGGCTTGCTGCATTTACGACATGGAATCGAAAACCAATTCACCGATGCGGTATGGATGAATGGCGCGGAGGGCGCGTATTGATGACGGTCGTCGCAAGTCCTCTCTTTGCGCAAATCCTGGTTGTGTTTGAGTTGCAGGCGTGTGGCGTGCATCCTCGTGCTTCATGTTTTAACGAAGTGGTGCGCGGCGGTGGAACACAATCCGGACGGTGAGACGTTTGATTTCATTGTGACAGGTGCGGGCTCGGCGGGGTGTGCGGTTGCTGCACGGTTGACAGAGTGCGGACGCTTTCGCGTGCTGCTGCTTGAGGCGGGACAGCGTGACAGTAATCCGTGGATCCACATCCCGATCGGTTATCACAAACTCTATACCCACGACGAATTGAACTGGAAGTTTGAGAGCGAGCCGGTGCCGGGTCTGAACGGGCGCACCTCGTACCAACCGCGTGGCAAGATGCTCGGTGGGACGAGTTCATTGAACGGCATGATCTATATGCGCGGAACGGCCGCCGACTATGATGGCTGGCGGCAGCGCGGGTGTGCCGGCTGGGACTATGAAAGTGTGCTGCCGTATTTCCGTAACGCCGAGGATCAGGAACGCGGCGAGAGTGAGTTTCACGGCGTGGGTGGCCCATTGAAGGTTATGAACAACCGTTATCGCAGTGATATTGTCGAAGCGATTGTTGAGGCGGCGGTGCAGGCAGGTGTGCCGCGTAATGATGATTTCAACGGGGCGACGCAAGAAGGCGTCGGATACTATCAGGCGACACAGGGAGGCGGTAAGCGTTGGAGTGCGGCAACAGCGTATTTGAAGCCTGCTCGGAAACGGAAAAACCTGGTTGTCACGACCGATGCCCATGCGACGCGTGTCGTGATCAAGGAGGGCCGTGCCGTTGGTGTCGAGTACGCGACGCCTGATGGCAAACGGACGGCGATGGCCAGGCGTGAGGTGATTGTTTCTGGTGGTGTCTATGGCTCACCACAATTGCTGCTGCTCTCCGGGATCGGGCCAGGCCAACATCTGCGCGAGATGGATATCGACGTTGTGCACGACCTACCATCGGTTGGCGCCAATCTGCATGATCACTTCAACTCCTACATCGCGTGGCGATCCAACAAAGGCGGCACGCTTAATGACCTGGCACGCTCGCCATTGCGCCAGATTGCAGCCGGTGCCCGTTATGCGTTGAACCGAACGGGGCCGCTTTCGGGGATGGCAGGGTTGGCCGGAATTCTGACCCGCACGGATGAACGGTTTGACCGGCCCGATTTGCAGATGAATGTCTTTCTTTGGTCGATCGAAAGCCGTGACCGGAATGGCATCTATGCCCATAAGTTCCCGGGCTTCGCGATTTCACCGGTGCATCTCAGGCCCGAGGGCCGCGGCCGCGTCAGCTTGAACAGCCGGGATCCCTTTGTGCAGCCGAAAATAGAGTTCAAGTTTCTCGATACACCGTATGATGTTGACGCGATGCTATACGGCATGCGGTTGGCCCGGAAAATTGCGGCACAGCCGGCGCTGACGTCGATCATCGCCGAAGAGGTGACGCCAGGGCCGAATGTGACCAGTGAAGACGCGATGATCGACGATTTGCGCAATCGAGGCGTTTCGAACCTGCATCCGGTCGGTACCTGCCGAATGGGGACCGGGGACGATGCGGTTGTCGATCCGCGGTTGCGTGTTCGAGGCATCAGCGGGCTGCGCGTCGCCGACGCGTCGATCATGCCCCAGATCGTCGGTGGCAATACCAACGCGCCGTCGATCATGATTGGCGAGAAGGCCGCGGCGATGGTGCTGGAAGACGTTTGATTTTGGGTGCATGTGCTTTCCGGCGGGAAGCGGTGCGGGTTTTAGGACCGTGATGGTTGCCCAATGCATGTCGCATCCAATCGAAATCGCTTTCAACGCACGCGATCGCTTGCTTCGCACGCTGAGGGCGACGAAGGAGTAGCTGCGAGCCCAAGGGAGCTGAAGCGGGGCGCATTTTATGCGACGCGCTTTCGAGTTGCGCTTTTTTTTCGCCGGGGACGTCGTGGCTCTCATGCCCGGCGAACGGCGCGGGCTTGATAATGGTTTGCGGAGGCGCAACAATGGCACCCCTTACCGGTAGATGACGAAAGTGATTTGATATGGGCCAACTTGTCGACGGCCAATGGGTCGAGAATGTCGATCGCCCGACCGACAAGAGTGGTGCCTTTGTGCGCGCGTCATCTGCGTTTCGCCATTGGATCACAGCGGACGGTTCTGCCGGGCCATCGGGTGACGACGGCTTTCAGGCAGAGGTCGGTCGGTATCATTTGTTCGTTGCGCCGAGTTGTCCTTGGGCACACCGCGCAGTGCTGTTTCGGCAGCTCAAGGGACTTGAGGATATCGTTTCGATGTCTCAAGCCGATGCACCGAAATCGGCGGGCTGGTCCTTTACGCAAGGGCTTGACGAGATGCAGCCCAATGATGATGGGGTGCTGCGTCTTCATCAGGTTTATACAACTGTTGCGCCGGACTATACGGGCAACGTCACAGTGCCTTTGCTTTGGGATCGAAAGCGCAAGACGATCGTCAATAATGAGTCTGCCGAAATCATTCGGATGCTGAATAGCTCATTTGATGGGATTGGGGCGCGAGGCATCGACTATTGTCCGGATGATCTGCTGGGGCAGATCGATGACATCAATGCATTTGTCTACGAGCATATAAACAACGGTGTCTATCGCGCCGGGTTCGCGAAGACGCAAGAGGCGTATGACGCCGCCGTGACCAAGGTCTTTGCGGGTCTCGATCATCTTGAAGACATTCTCTCACGACAACAGTACCTGGCAGGGGATCGTGTCACCGAAGCGGATTGGCGCGCGTTCCCCACGTTGTTGCGTTTCGATCTGGTCTACTACAGTCATTTCAAATGCAATGTGCGGCGACTGCAAGACTACCCACGCCTTGTCGAGCTGACGCGGGAACTCTACCAATGGCCGGGCATTTCGGATGTGTGCGACTTGCCGGCGACAAAGGCCGGATATTATGTGACGATGCCCGGGGTCAATCCAACAGGGGTCGTGCCGGCCGGACCGGATATGAGCTGGCTGGATGTGCCGCACAGCCGCGCTGCCCCGGCACACTAGTCGGGCCACTTGAAATGCGGTCAATGCCTACGACTGAGTTGATGGCCATCCACGTAGCCAGTGGCGCGTTCATGGTGCTGTAGATTTGCGGCCGCGCTGATGATGCGCAGGTGATCGTTGCGCACTCAAATACACGGTGCAGCGGACGTCTTGTTTGATGATAAGCTGATCATCGAGGTTCCCGAGAAGCTTGCCACCGGACCTGTTCAAAGGTTGCACGCCCGGAGTGCAGTGGTCTTCGGCATATGGAGCGTGTAGCCTTGTGACGTTCATGTCCAGTTTTTGTCACGTAAGGATCATCATCCAATGTCACTTGATCTGATCATTAGGAATGCGACATTGGATAGCGGCCGTGAGACGGTCGATATCGGTATCGAGAATGGCGTTTTCGCAGCCATTGAGCCGGTGTTGACCGGGGAGGCCGAAACGCTCGATGCCGAAGGCCGGTTCGTGTCACCGGGACTGATTGAAACGCATATTCATCTCGATAAGTCACGCATTCTGGATCGCTGTTCACCGGCCCCGAACCGGGGCATGGATCATATGAAACGGGTTGCCGAGGTGAAGAAAAGCTTCACCGTTGAGGATGTCTATGCGCGCGCTGCAGAGACGCTCGAAGGCGCTATTTCGAATGGCGTGACGCAGATGCGCACCCACGTGGAAGTTGACCCGAATGTCGGCCTCAATAGTTTTGAGGCGCTGCAGCAGCTGAGCAAGGACTATGCCTGGGCCATCGACCTGGAGCTGTGCGCGTTTGCGCAGGAAGGCATGAGTAACGTGCCGGAAGCGGATGCCAACGTCGAGGAATGCTTGAAGCGGGGCGCCCGTGTGGTTGGTGGGGCACCAGGCTATGATCCCGATCGGGCCGCGCAGATTACCCGCGTTTTCGAACTTGCGCGCGAATACGATCGCGATGTCGACCTCCATCTTGACGTCGGCCCTGATCCGGAAAATATGGACATCTATCTGGTTTGCGAACTGACCGAGAAATATGGTTTCGGGAACCGCGTGGCGGTTGGTCATGGTAGCCGCTATTCATGCCTGCCGCCCGACAAGCTGCGTGATCTTGGCAAGCTTCTCGCGGATACGGGTGTCACAGTTACGGTTCTTCCTGCGACGGACCTGTTTGTCATGGGCCGGCACCAGGACCACAACGTCATCCGGGGTGTGGCGGATGCCAACGCGCTGATGCATTGTGGCGTCAATTGCTGCCTCTCGACGAATAACGTTCTCAACCCGTTTACACCGTTCGGGGATAGCTCGTTTGTCCGGATCGCAAATCTCTATGCCAACATTGTTCAGCGCGGCGCACGCGAGGAACTCGCTGAGTGCTTCGAGATGATGACGACCGGGCCGGCCAGGTTGATCGGGGATGATGCCTATGGCATTGCTGTTGGCAACGCGGCGGATTTTGTGATGTGGGACGCCGAGGATCCAAGTGACGCGGTTGCACGTATTGCAACGCCGCTGCGCAGCTACAAGAATGGCCGGTGTACCTGCACGCGGACAATGCCAACTTTACATCGCCCCGAATAGCGTGGCGACCGTTCGTTGCTGGAAATGCGCCTTGATGGATTAGATCACTTCGCGCTGGCCGGTCGAGTAGTCGATCTTGACCGTCAAGGTGCCTTCGTTAAGCAGCCACGGTCTGACTTCAAACGAGCGGGCACCGGAGGAATGCATGGGATCCGCGGCTGCAATTTCACGGGCGTGCGCCAGCGAGTTGGCGCGAATGACGACCATGCCTTCGCCCTTCCAGTCGATTTCGTTGTCGGCCCAGAACGGGCCGGCGCCGAACATTATGCCCTTGCGTTCAAGGTCGACTTGGAACTTGAGATGTTCCTCGATGTTTTCCATGACGGGGCCGAGGCCGTTCGTTGGTGTGGTGAAGACAACGTAGAGCTGCTTTTGCAGCATCCCTTCCGAGGCTTTCAGAATATCATGCTTGGTGATTTGCGGTTCGGACATTGAACTGTTCCAAGTTGCTGTGTCTGGCGATGAGGTGCGCTGCAGCGGTTTGTGCCATTGGATCTGCGCTGGTGTTGCAAACCGCTAATCAAAGACGTGAGGGAACCGACGGTCCAGCTCCCCCACTAAGGCGATGTCGATTGCCTACTGGATCGGATATTCGATCGGCAACGTATGCCCGGCCTCTTTCATGTAGCGGATGTAGGCCTTCATGATCTTCGGCATGTCGATGCCTTTTTTCTTCTTGACCGCTTGTGCACGCTCATTTGGCCAATCACGGAGTTGTTCGGCCCAGGCTTTCTTTGCGGCCGGATCAATCGTTTTGATGACAACGCCGGCTTCCTTCAATTTGTCCAGGCCCCATTGATGGTCTTTGACGGCCTGTCGTGTGGATTCAACCGCCCATGCGGCGCCAACCTCGTCGATGATCTTGACCACCTCGGGGGGAAGCTTCTTGCGCGTCCTGAGATTCATGGTGAGAGAGTTCTGGATGACGTTGCCGAAGTTTGTAACCGTGTAGTAACCGCCTTTGGTCGCTTCGTGCAGTTTGAGTTTGTAATCGGTGTCGGGGAACAGGACGATGCCTTCGCCGACACCGGTCTGGAGTTGTTGTGCGGATTTAGGAATGGTCGTGCGCACCGGAATGCCACCTTTTACCCAGGGCAGATTTGGGCCGGCTGCGAGTATCTTGCGACCTTTGAGGTCGGCAAAGGTATCCCATTTGAATGCCGTCAACAGGCCGTAATTGCCAAAGCCACCCTGGCCGAGCAGCTTTTGATTGTAGCGTTTTTCGTAATCCTGGTAGAGCTCGGGGAACTCCTTGAGCAGCCGGGCCATGGTTTTCACCTGCTTGACGCCGTCCGGCTCAGCGAACGGTACATAGTAGGTGATGTTCATCGCCATGGCTTTGTCATCGTCGAAGCAGACGCACCATCCGCCGATGTCAAGACGGCCATCCTGGACACCTTCGAGCGTATCGAAGACGTTGACGACGGTGCCGGCATAGTGCTCTTTGAACTTGATCTTGTATTTGGTTTCCTTGGCCACGCGCTCCATGACTTTGGGCGCGAAGAATTTTGACATGTACTTGACGTACGTAATGAAGGGTGGATGACCTGATCCCATCCGCAGTGTAAATTCGTTGCCTCTTTTTGAAAGCGCGTTGGCGGACGCGCTGAACATAAGGGCGCTGGCCAGCGTCGCACCAGCGATTCCGATGTATTTTAACGGTTTGTTCATGTCGGTTTCCTCCTGAGCTTCGATTATTGTTGTTCGGATGTTTTTATTATTGGGAGCGTTGATCCGCGTCCGGTAGTTGCCTTTCTATATCATTTGCGATGGTAGCCATGTCGCTATACTGGGCCAGATCCAAATCATGACCATGACAATGAGCATCAATATCCAATAGGGAACGGACCCAAGAAAGATCTCGGATAGCTGGACGGACTTGTCTTCAACGGTTCCCTTGACCGTAAAGACGAGCAACCCGAAAGGTGGCGTCAGCAGGCCGGCCTCGATGGCCAGAATACCGAAGATGGCAAAAGCGATGGGATCAAAGAACGGCGCTGTCAGCGGGGCGAAGATCGGGACAGTGATCAGAATGATCGAGATTGAGTCGAGGATCATGCCGAGTAATAGCCAGATGACAACCATAACGAAAACGATCTCGAAGTTGCCCAGGCTGTAGGCCTCAAAGGTATGCCGGATCAGCTCTGACATGCCGGCGGCTTCCATGAATTTGGCGTACATGTTGGCGGTGAGCAGCAGGAACATGATGGGTGCTGCGGCTTTGCCGGAATCGACGACGGCGCGGCCAAGATCCCGCAGGGTCATGCCCTTGAGCAGGCCGAGGATGACGGCCGCCGCTGATCCGACGCCGCCGGCTTCGGTTGGCGTGAACAAGCCCCCCCAGATGCCGCCAAGGACGAGTAGTATGAGGCAACCGATGCCAAAGCCGCTCGCGACCTCGGCCCAGGTCATGGCTTCCTTGTCGGCGGCGTCATGATATTTGGGAGCGAGTTCCGGTTTCAGAGTGGCTGCGGTCGCGATGTAAATCATAAAGAAGGCCGCCAGGATCAAGCCAGGAATGGCGCCTGCTATGAACAGGGCGGCGATAGACTTTTCTGAAATGATGCCCCAGACAATCAGAAGGACGCTCGGTGGGATAATCATTCCAAGGCAGGCGCTGCCCGCTACCGAACCCAGGGCGAATTTTCGATCATAGCCGTGCAAGCGCATTTGCGGATATGCGATCCGGCTGAAGGCTGCAGCGGCTGCAATGCTGACGCCCGTGACGGCGGCAAACACGGCATTGCCACCCACTGTGGCCACGGCCAGACGACCGGGAACCATGCGAAAACCGCGGTTGATCAGATTATATAAATCTCGCGCAGAGCCTGATTTATTGACGAAATCTCCTAGCAACATAAAGAGCGGAATTGCGGCGAAGACCTCGCTTCGCAGGTATTCATAGGCAACGCTGCCGACACCACGCAGCGCGATATTGAAGCCGATGTCCCATTCGCCGTCGGAGCCACCAAACAGGAGGACGTTGCCAAGGAACGCCGTGATGCCGAAAGCAAAGCCAATGTGAATGCCACTCAAAATCGCGGCGAACATCAGCCCGAACATTGTCAGTAGAATAGTAATTTCGTCCATGTTTGCGTCTCGCCTACAATTCAGGACTAACGGTGTTGCCGATTAATCGTTGAGGTTTTCCAAGCCGTTTCAGATCAGCTAGTCGTCGTCGAATTCTTCGTTGTGAAACAACGATTGATAAATCAGCAACGCGCATACGCACACACAGATGGCGCTGACAACGACAACCAAAGTTCGGATCGGATAAACCGGAATTGTAACGACACCTGATCCTTCTTGTTCAAGGATCGACCAGGCCTCTACCATGTTTGGCCAACTCCCAATGCCGATGGCGGCGAACAGGAGCATGGCAATGAGGTACGACAGTGCGTTCGTGATTGACTTACCGCGTGCGCCGAGCATGCCGTAAACAATCGTCGTGCGCAGCGAATCCCGATTGAGGATGGCCAGGGGAAGTTGCAGGAAAAGAATGGATAAGACCGAATTGGCCACAATCTCGTTGGTGCCATAGATCGGCGACTGAAACACCTCCCGACCAATTACGTCCGCGAGAATTAGGAGGGCAATGGAACCAAGCCAGATGCCGGAAAGGATGTTCAAGCCTTGCGAGAAGCGATCAAGAATTTTGTGCGGCCGAGAGCTTCTGGCGGTTGCTTGCAACGGTCATTCTCCCAAATCAGTACAGTCTCGCGCATCGCACGTGTCACACGCTAGCAACTCAATGATTGTTTGTCATCTTCACGCATTTCATGGTTTCGATGGCATGCATGAACCCGCATGCTCCTTGCTCTTTGTCGAATAGATCGACCGTTAACGATGCGGGGCAGAGGCGGATGGTGGCGTGGGGACGACCTTGTGCGGAGCAATATTGAGCGCCGTTATTGCGGGTGCGCTTGTTGATGGGTGTACGAATTGCGTTGCGATCCCAAATGGCGTAGCCGCTGAGGCCAATCGTTGCCGACATTCAAACCATGGAAGCGGCGGTCGTTTTGTCTGCTGGCGGGCGATCTTTTCAGGGAAGCACGCTTGCGCAAACGGGGCGGATGGCTTCTTCTAGAGTCAAGGAAACTTGAGCGAACTTTAACGGAGCAGGCATGAAACTTGTCACTTTTGACGGGGGCGACGGACTTTCTCGCCCTGGGGTCCTCAGAGAGAGCGATCAAACGGTGATTGATCTATCGGAGGGGATCGGGCCTGGCACATCATTGAACGAACTGATTGAACAGGGAGATGAGGGGCGGGACGCGGTGCAGCGGTTCTCCGCCTCGCCGCCGGCATCGGCTGTAAGGCCACTCTCGGAAGCTTCACTGCTGGCGCCACTGCCACGACCCAAACGCAACATTTTTTGCGTTGGCAAGAATTATCATGAGCACGCCAAGGAGTTTCATGGCAGTGGCTTCGACGCGTCGGCTGGCAAGGATGCCATTCCGGAATGTCCGATATTCTTTTCCAAGTCTTATACGTCGGTCATTGGCCCCGGTGAGGCCATTCCGGCCAGTGCGGACTGGACCAATTCGGTCGACTACGAAGTTGAACTGGCCGTTGTGATCGGCAAAGGAGGGCGCTCAATTAAGAGCGCTGATGCCTATGACCACGTTTTTGGATACATGATCATCAATGATGTGACGTCCCGCACGCTGCAGCATCAGCACAAGCAATGGTTCCTCGGTAAGAACTTTGATGGGTTCTGCCCGATGGGTCCTTGGTTGGTCACCGCAGACGACGTTGGCGATGTCGGGCAACTCAATGTGACGACACACGTCAACGGGGAACTGCGCCAGGACGCGCGCGTGGCTGATCTCATCTTTGATATCCCGACGCTGATCGAGACATTGTCAGCGGTTTTAACCCTGGAGCCGGGTGACATAATCGCGACGGGAACACCGGCAGGTGTCGGCATTGGTTTTTCGCCTCCCAAGTTTCTGCAAAGCGGCGATCATGTGGCGGTTGCGATCACGGGGCTGGGCGAATTGGCAAACCCGGTTGCCTGAGGGATGCGCATCGATTGCGCAGGGTTTTGTTGCCGAATGATCAGGCAACAGGCCGTGGAGTGGCCGCATCGTACCCCCATGGTGCTCGGATCGCCGCTTGCGTAACTGTTGATGGGGTAGGGACTTCTGGTTAGGCTGACTTTATCAGTCGAACCTAGCCTCGGCTTTTTCCGTATTTGGCTTTTCGAGGCGGCAACGAGTTTGACGATTAGGGAGTAACCGATGCAGCGATTAAGAACCTCGATAGCACTGACGACGCTGGCGTTTGCGATGACCGGTGCGGCGTCACTCGTGAATGCCGCCGAAATAAAAGTGGGCGCGGCGAGCAACATTGGCGGCATGATTGTTTTCATCGCGCAGGACAAAGGCTTTTTCGCCAAACATGGTCTCGATGCCAAGGTAGTGGTTCGCAATACCGGCTCGGCGCTGACGAAATCGCTTCGCGCCGGCGAGATCGACTTTGCGCCGGCAGCATTCACCAATCTGCCGGTCGCGCTTGAAAAGGGTATCAAGCTGCGCGGTGTCGTTGGTTATCTTGGTGCTTCTTTTTCAAAACCGTATCACGATGGCAATGTCGGCATCATTGCACGTGGTGACTCGGGGGTTACAAAAGGGGCCGATCTCAAGGGCAAGAAACTTGGCGTGACGTTCGGGTCAACGGTTGACGTTTATATGCGCGCCTACCTGAAGAAGAACGGTCTTGCGCTGAGCGACGTCAACCGGGTGAATGTACGGCCGCCAAGCCTGGTCTCCATTCTTGATTCCGGCGGGGTTGATGCGATTGTTGCCTGGGAGCCCAACTTGACGCGCGCCTTGGACAAGGTGAAGGGGGCGAAACTGGTTGCGCGAGGTGGAGATAACGTCTGTTTCTGCGCCGTGATGCATGGCAAACCCGATACTGTCTACAAGGACAAGAAGCGGACGCAGGCGTTTGTCGATGCGATGAGCGAAGCTGCGCACTATTTACGCAACCCGAAAAACCTCGATGAGGTATCAAAGATCGGCTCGCGCTTCGTTCGCGGTATGACAGCCGATTTGGTGAAACGTACGATTCAGCATGTGATCTATGATGCGCGCATTGGTGGCGGCACCGCCGAGGCCTTCAAGCTGTCGGTGAAGCAGTTGATCGCGCAAAAGAAGATGAAGGCGCCTTACGATCCGGCAAACTATCTCGACACAAGTTTTGTCGATAGCACGATGAAGCGTCATCCTGAGTGGTTTGCCGATCTCAAGTAGCCGCGCGGCACGTCTGGTATCGCATCGACTTCGACCTTTGACATTGTATCTCATGGCAGCGCGTCACGTTTGTCTGCCACGAGAACTGAAACGTTCACGCGTCTCACAACCAAATGAGCCTGCAGCGATGACGCAAAAGCTGGTCGTCTCGGATCTCTCGCATCACTATCCAGACGAATACACCGGTGAGACGGTGCATGCCCTTGATCATGTCAGTTTCGATGTGCGAGAGGGGGAGTTCGTCGCCATCGTCGGGCCGAGCGGGTGCGGCAAGTCAACGTTGCTTAACATCCTGGCAGGTTTGCTGCCTTACCGGGACGGCAGTGCGATGGTTGACGGTAAAGCGATTGTCGGGCCTGGGCCGGATCGTGGTGTCGTCTTTCAAGAGCACGCCATACTTCCCTGGCGCACGGTAGCCCGCAATATTGGCCATGGTCTCGAAATCCGTGGCATGTCCAAGTCAGCACGGACGCAACGTGTTGCCGAATTCGTTGAACTCGTGGGCTTGAAAGGTTTCGAGGACAAATATCCGCACGAGCTATCAGGCGGCATGAAACAGCGCTGTGCCGTCGCGCGCACGCTGTGTGCCGATCCCGTGATTATGCTGATGGATGAGCCGTTCGCCGCGGTCGATGCGCAGACGCGCATCACGTTGCAGGAAGAACTGATCCGTATTTCGCTGGCGACCAAGAAGACGATTCTGTTCATCACGCACTCGGTCGACGAGGCTGCGTTTCTTGCCGACCGCTGTTTTGTTTTTTCCGCACGTCCCGGCCGCTTGAAGCGGATCGTGGAAATTGGTGTGCCGCGCAATGAGCGCACCTGGAACGCCATGAACGCCAGTGCGACCTATGTTGAAGCGCGCGACGAGATACTGCGACTGGTGCGGGAGGAAGTGTCCGTTGCCGTGGAGGAATAGGTTTCATCGCTGGCGTGCGTTTTTGCGCCATTCAAGCCTGGCCCGCTGGGTCAATCTACTCATCGTCGTTGGCGGCATCCTGGCCATCTGGACGATCGTGTCGCTGTCAATCACGAACCCGGACCGCTATCTGCCGTCGCCTTGGGCGGTTCTGATGTCGTCGGCCGACATGCTCTACAAAGGCCTGTTGCCGAGTTACTTCGCAGACACCCTCAGTCGTCTTTTTGTTGGCAGCCTGATCGGCCTCGCGCTTGGCATTCCGTTCGGGCTGCTGCTCGGTATCAACCGGACTGTGGCGGCGATGTTCTATCCGATCATGAATTTCTTCCAATCGGTTTCCGGCATTGCGATTTTTCCGATTGTCGTGATCTGGTGGGGCAACAGCGATGCAACGGTTTTCGCGATTATCCTCTATACGGCCTTCTTTCCGATTGCCTTCACCGTGCTGTCCGGTGTCCGAGAGATTCCGCTGCGCTACATTCATGCGGCGCGGACCTTGGGCGCATCGCGCTTCCAGATCATCAAGGACGTCCTGCTGCCTGGTGCAATGCCGCATATCGCGACCGGTTCTCGCCTCAGCATCGGTTTTGCCTGGCGGGCCGTGATCGCCGGTGAAATGCTTGCCGGCCGACAAGGGTTGGGCTGGATGATCTTCACGGCGCAGGACGCTGACAAGACCTCGCAGGTTATCTTGGGCATGCTGCTGATCGGGCTCTCATGGATCATCCTGGACCATTTTTTGTTACGTCCCTTTGAGGCCGACACGATCGAGCGTTGGGGATTGGTCCAGCGATGAGACATGCCAATACGCTCGCCATTCGACTACAGCGGCGTTTCGGCCGACAGAACGTTCATGCTTTCGTGCTCGGCGCGATCCCGTTCGTCGTGTTGATTGGGCTGTGGATTGCCAATGATGTGTTCGGCTGGCTGCCTGAAGTGTTTATTCCGTCGATCTCGTCGGTGGTCGAAAGTGTGTTCACACTGCAGGAGGAATGCCCCGGGTTCATCAGCGCGATCACGATGGCGCCGAGTTGCCAGATGACGAACCACATATTGTCAAGCGTTGGCCGTGTTCTAATGGCAGCCGTCATCGGTCTGCCGCTTGGTATCGCGCTTGGTATTCTGGCCGGCATGAACCGAACGGTTTCCGCATTTCTGGAGCCGGTCGGCATCTTCGCCAATTCGATTTCCGGTATCGCCTGGATTCCGCTTGCGATTGTCTGGTTTGGTGTCGGCTGGATGACGACGTTGTTCATCCTGCTGAACACGATTTTCTGGTTGATCTTCTTTAATACGATGCTGGGTGTGCGATCGATTGCCCGTGTCTACGAGCAGGGCGTCCTGACAATGGGGGGTAACCGGTGGACGGTCATTACTCAGGTTTATCTTCCCGGTGCCCTGCCAAGCATTATCACCGGCATGCGCATGAGCCTCGGGTTTGGGTGGCGTGCCTTGATCGCGGCCGAAATGATTGGGGGGGATAGCGGCCTTGGTTACATGATTTTTACGGCTGCGGAGGAATTCAAGATCGAGCAGGTGTTCCTCGGCGTTATTGTCATCTCCCTCATTTATCTTGCCACGGACCGCTATCTCTTGATGCCGCTGGAGAGATGGACCGTGCAGCGCTGGGGAATGATCTGGAGGCCTGCATAAGATGTCCGGTTCCGACACGTCATCGTCGAGCGCCGTCAGCCAGGCGATGGCCCGGCGGCATTGGGCCAAGCGTCGTGACATCCGGTTCGTTTTGTTTGTCGCGTTGATTGTCGGGGGATACCAATTGTGGGGCTACGTGACGGGACCAACGCGCCTCACGGATGAACTGGCTGCACAACTTGATGCCGGCGCGAAACGCTTCAACATTGTCGTGACATCGAAATTTCCTCCAGAGGCATTCCACATGGGCATCTACCAGGAGTTGGGTAGTATGCGTGGGAGTTCCGGCAACAGCGCGACGCTCTATCGCGTCCGGCCATCCGGCGTCCGGGAATTGTCGCGCTACTACTGGATCAAGCAAATCGACCTTGCCAAACCGGAAGATCGTTAGGGCGCCGAGGCTGGTGCGGCTGTCCGGCGCCGCCGCGCATGTCTCGTCGCAGCCAGTTACTGCGCGCCGCTGATGCCGAGATCGTTGAGCCATCTGCGATACACCACCGACAGTTTATCCGCGCGCACATGCAACTCTTGTCGAAGTGCCTCGGGGATCATCGCCGGTCGCTGGCTGTTGACGATCGGTACGTCTTCTCCAAACACATCATCATTGCGCGCCGCGATGCGCGCTTCGCCGTCGTCTTTGTCGAAGTTGGCACTGGTCAGAACCCACATCAGCGTTACGTCATCCTCGACCGGTGTGACCGGCATGAAGTGCGAGAAGCAGCGTTGCGCGTCGAACGACTTCATGAGGTAGGGCATGAAGGGGCGTGGAACCCAAAAGCGATAAGTGCTTTCGACGGGTTGGCGGCGGTGGTCGCCGGCTGGTTGCGAGACCTTTATCGGGCCGGCTCGAAGACCATCGTTGGTTTGTTCGACGTCATAGACCTCGATCGGATCCGGCGCGCCGGCCTGGCCCAGCATGGCATCGTGGACGAACGGAAAATGCGACACGTCGATGACGTTTTCAACGGCCCGTGGTGCGCTTGCCTCGAATGTATAGGGACCGGTGAAGACCTTGATGAAGTCATCGTTTTCCCATTCGGGATGCGTTGGGACGTCGTTTGCCGGTTCGCCAAGGCAGACCCAGATGAAGCCGCTTTGCTCCCGGCAATGGTAAGCCTGCGCGCGGGCACGGCTTGGGATTGGATCGTTTGGTTGGGCGGGCATCAGCGTGCAACGGCCTTCGTTGTTGTACCGCCAGCCATGGTAGGGGCAGACCAGCTCGTTTTCCTGGATATGGCCAAGCGACAGCCGGGCGCCGCGATGAATACACAGGTCCAGCCATGCCATTGCCTTGCCGGCGCTGCGCCACAAGACCAGATCCTGTCCGAGCAGGCGGACCATACGGACATCGCCGTCATTCAAGTCATTGGAGCGGTAGACGACATGCCATTCGTTTTTAAGAACTTCGCTTTCGATCATTGCTTTACCTCGTCCATGAATTGCATGCGGATCATCTGAGCCATCGGCGACCGCGCCTTTGAGACAGGATTAGTTGAGTTCGCGCGTCGCATCCTAATTGGATTTGTCAATCGGCTGGTGTCCTAAAGAAAACGTCCGCCCCGTTCGAGCACTTCGATTTCGTAACCGTCCGGGTCGGCAATGAAGAAGAAACGGGCGATACGTTTGCCATCTGGTGCAAAGTCGACGATTTTTCTCGGAGACAAGCCAAGTTCCATGAAACGGGCGTGCTCTGCATCAAGATTGTCAACGGAGACTGCGAGATGGCCATAGCCATCACCGGCTTGATAAGGTTCGGTCCGACCTTTGTTGAGTGTCAATTCCAGTTCGAAACCCGTTTCCGGGTTGCTCATGTAGACCAGTCGAAACCCTTCAAAGTCGAGTGTGTCCGCGACGTCCAATCCGAACGCTTTGTTGTAGAACTCGATTGACCGGGTGTCGTCTAACACGCGGATCATTGAGTGAATCATCTTTGCCATCTTCGCCTCTTTCGTCTGTTGGATGGCCGCGCGGGCCTTGCCCAAGCTTGCCGAGCATTCGGTTCCCGGTCTAGGATTCAGCAGTGCCGGAAGATCACAATAGCCAATCTGCTTCGCGCTCGAAACCGTATCGATTCGCGAGCGTAGCCATTTTCAGAAGGCTCGGATGTTTGGTGGATGGGGTGACTGGGCAGTTGAGCCGGGAGAATGGCGGATGGGCAAGATTACGTTTGGCTGGTTCCTGCCGACCTTCGGAGATACCACTGCGTTCGGTGTGGACAGTGCCCGAATCCCGCCGAGCAATGCGCTGTTTGATGATGTGGCGGCCGCTGCCGATGAAGGTGGTTTCCAATATTTGCTGATGCCGGTGGCACCGAACTGCTGGGAAGCAACGATCCTCGGTGCCTATTATGCGGCGCGCACGAAGAACATAGCGCCGCTGATTGCCATCCGTTCGGGATACGTCAACCCCACCCAGTCTGCCAAGATGTTCGCGACGCTTGATCAGATCTCGGGCGGGCGTGCTGCGATCAATTTGATCGCAGGGATCAGCGATGCCGACACGCTCGCCGATGGGATCCCGGACGACAAGACGGTACGTTACGAAAAGATGGCGGAAGAAGCGGCGATCATGAAGCGGCTTTGGGCGAGCGACGCACCGATCGACTATCAAGGCAAGCACTACGCCGTCAACCAGATCATCGACACGAAACCGTTGCAGCAACCGCACCCGCCGTTTTTTCTCGGCGGTGGTTCGCCGGAGGCGGCGGCCGTTTCGGCGGCACACAGTACCGTGCATCTGTTCTGGGGGGAGCGCCCGACGACGATTGTGCAAAAGATTACCGAGCTGCGCGAACGGGCAGCCGCTCATAACCGCGAGGATGTCATTCAGTTTGGCATGCGCATGCACGTGATTTGTCGCGACAGCAACGATGAGGCCTGGGAAGCGGCGCACGATCTTATTCGCAACGCCCCGCGTCTCGAGCAGGTCGAAGCGTTCGGCACGGGCCGAGATGCGATCGCCGACGTTGCAAAGACGTCGGAGGCGAACCGGCAGGTCTGGAAGCTGCTTGAGGAATCCGGCAACGACATGAAGATCCACCCGCATATCTGGACGGGTATAGCGACCGTACGGGTTGGCGCCGGCATCGCGATTGTCGGCGGGCCGAAAGAGGTGGCGCAGACGATTGACGAATACATTGAGGCTGGCTGCACGTCGTTCTGTTTTTCCGGATATCCGCATGCCGAGGCAGCGCGTGACTTTTCCGCAAAAGTCATGCAGCCCTACTTCGCGGGTCGCCTGCGCAAGGGATTGCCACAGGATCGCGCGCAGTGAGCCGCAATTGCCGGTGGACGAGGCGCAGGATTGGATGTTCGCATCGGCGGTGCGGCAGATGGGACCGTCTGCTCTCATGGAGATCTGCGCCGTGTTTGAGGGCACCGATGCTCTTCCAGGTCGCCTCGAAACAATCAGTGGCGAACTCGGTCAATCCAACATTGCAACGTTGGGCATCTTCATGGAACGGGGATGACCGACGCCGATTCCGGTCTGCGGCGCGCGACCGGTTCCGCGCAAGCCGAGGCTTTCAGGCTGCAAATTGAGGTCCGGCGTCTTAGCTGTGCCGGTCGTCGATCAAAGGCGATGGCTGGGCCAGCTCACGCAAGGGTTCGACGTCATCGATCGCAATTCTGCGGCCTTCGACATGCACACCGTAGGTTTTCAGTGTTGCGAACGCGCGTGAGAGGTTCTCCGGGGTCATGCCGAGGAGGCTGGCCAGCGTACGTTTGTTGATATCGAGCTGGAAAGCACCGTTTTTGGACGTTTCTTCATGGCGCCGGATGACGTAATTGGCCAAGCGCTCGGCGCCAGTGCGAAGTTTGTGATTTTTGAGAGCTTTTACGACGCTGCGGTAGCAGGTTGCCAGCTCGATGACCATTGACCGCGCAAACGCCGGATCGGTTGCGAACATCAAGCGGATGTTTTCTGCTGGAATCATCAGCACGCGGGATTTGTGTGTTGTGCGTGCCGACATCAGATACTGCGCATCTTTGAGAACAGCGGCCAGAATGAACGTCGATACCGGGTGGACCAAACCCATCGCGGTCTCACGGTCGTTGGCGCCGGCATACAGTTCAACGCAACCTTCGGTGACGACGTACAGAAAATCCGCTGGGTCGCCTTCCGTGATCAGCTGAACCTGTGGCGGAAATCGCTGAAAGTAGGCCAGCTGCATCAACTCGGCAAAATTGTCGGAATCCATGTCCGCGAACAATGCCAGGTCGCGGATCAAGTCGAGTTCATCGCTGCGCATTTCAACCGAACCTGAATCTGGCGAATTGGCCCTCATTACGATCCAGGAATTGATAAATGTCAATTGTGTGCAGGCAGTTCGACAGTGCGCAGTATTTCATCGATCAATTGAAGTCTAAATAAATATCAATACTTATAGAATTCGCAGAAATACTTGTATTGTTTGATTTAGATCAAGTATTTCCCTGATGAGACCGACATCTTTCTCATTGAGCTATTGGCCGACCGCCGTTCGAACGGTGGCAACAGGGGAACTGAGATGAACAATCTCGATGGAGTCACGGCACCCGATCAACATCGCGCGCTTGGCATGAGCACTTTCGCGTTCAGTGTGTGCTTTGCGACATGGACGATTTTCTCGATCATTGGGGTGCGCATCAAGCAGGACCTCGGTCTGACCGATACGCAGTTCGGTCTGCTGGTTGCGACGCCGATATTGACCGGGTCGCTGAGCCGGATCTTTCTCGGTATCTGGACGGATCAATACGGCGGCCGATTGGTGTTTACGTTGGTTATGGTCGCCGCGGCGATCGCGACGTTCCTGTTGTCGACTGTGACGACCTATCCGATGTTCCTGCTTGCAGCGCTCGGCGTCGGATTGGCGGGGGGCTCTTTTGCCGTCGGCATCGCCTACATCTCGAAGTGGTATCCACAGCAACGCCAGGGCACGGCGCTGGGTATCTTCGGTGTCGGTAACGTTGGTGCCGCCGTGACCAACTTCGGTGCGCCGTTTCTGCTGGTCGCGTTTGGCTGGGTCCAGACCGCGCAGATTTACGCGGTCGTGATGTTGCTGACGGCAGCGATTTTCTACGTCACGACGCGGGAAGATCCAGCCTTGTTGGCGCGGCGCGCGCGCGGTGAAAAGCCACGTAGCACTCTGCTTGAACTTGAGCCACTGCGTAACCTGCAGGTCTGGCGCTTCGCACTCTACTATTTCTTTGTGTTTGGCGCCTTCGTCGCGTTGGCGCTGTGGTTGCCGCGCTATCTGATCGGCGTCTATGGGCTCGACATCAAGACAGCCGGGATGCTGGCCGCGTTCTATGCCGTGCCGGCCAGTTTGTTTCGCGCCTACGGTGGCCATTTGTCCGACAAGTATGGTGCGCGGGCGGTCATGTACGCGACATTCGGTGTCTCGGCGGTATGCTGCTTCCTGCTGTCCTACCCGCAGACCGACTACATCATTCACGGCATTGAAGGCCCGATCGCGTTCTCGACCCAGATGGGGCTCGTGCCGTTCGTCGTTGCGATCTTTGTGCTTGGTTTCTTCATGAGCCTTGGCAAGGCGGCCGTCTATAAACACATTCCCGTTTACTACCCCGACCATGTTGGCTCGGTTGGTGGTCTGGTCGGCATGATCGGCGGGCTTGGTGGTTTCATTCTGCCGATTGCGTTTGGCGTCATGAATGACCTGACCGGGATCTGGACGAGCTGTTTCATGCTGCTGTTCGCGATCACGGTCGTGTCCGGTCTTTGGATGCACTTCTCGATCCTCGCCATGGAACGCGAAGCCCGGCTCAGGGAAGGTGGCGAACCGCTGCCTGAGCTGCCAGAGATGCAACCAATCCACCAGGCCGCTGTGCACACACCGCCCCCGAGCGTGATTGAGGATTGGCGCCCGGACGATGAAGAGTTCTGGCAAACCAAGGGACGGGCGATCGCGCGTCGCAATCTGTGGATCTCGATCCCCGCGCTGCTGCTCGCGTTCTCCGTCTGGCTGGTGTGGAGCGTTGTTGTCGCCAAGCTGCCGGCGATCGGCTTCAAGTATTCAACCGACCAGTTGTTCTGGCTGGCCGCCCTGCCCGGGCTCTCCGGCGCCACGTTGCGGATCTTCTATTCCTTCATGGTGCCGATCTTCGGCGGGCGCCTGTGGACGACACTGACGACCGCGTCGCTGATGATCCCCGCGTTCGGAATCGGCTATGCCGTGCAAAACCCCGACACGCCCTATCTCATCTTCCTGGTGCTCGCGTTGCTGTGCGGTCTGGGCGGCGGCAACTTCGCCTCGTCGATGGCCAATATCAGCTTCTTCTTCCCGAAGGCCGAAAAAGGCAATGCGCTTGCACTCAACGCGGGGCTTGGCAACGCCGGTGTCAGCGTCATGCAGTTCCTGGTGCCGATCGTCATCACGACCAGCGTCTTTGGCGCGCTCGGTGGCGAACCACAGGCCGTCGACGAAAACACCAAACTGTGGATTCAAAACGCCGGCTTTGTGTGGATACCGTTCCTGATCGTTGCGACGTTCGCGGCGTGGTTCGGGATGAACGATATTGCCTCGGCACGTGCCTCCTTCAAGGAGCAGGCGATCATCTTCCAGCGCAAGCACAACTGGATCATGTGCTGGCTCTACACGGGCACGTTCGGGTCGTTCATCGGCTACTCGGCGGGCTTCCCGCTGCTCGCCAAGACGCAATTCCCTGAAGTCGACTCGTTGCAGTTCGTGTTCCTTGGGCCGTTGGTTGGCGCGCTGTCACGGGCAGCAACCGGTTGGGTCTCGGACAAGTATGGTGGTGGTCGCGTGACGTTCTGGACGTTCGTGCTGATGATCGCAGCCGTCGCCGGTGTGCTCTACTTCCTCGGCATCAAGGATCAGCCGGGCGCGTTCTGGGGCTTCTTTGCAATGTTCATGGTGCTGTTCTTTGCAACCGGCATCGGCAATGCATCCACGTTCCAGATGATCCCGGTGATGATGCGTTCCGAGGTCGACCGCCTGATGCCGCAGTTGCAGCCGGCCGAGCGGGTCCGTCAGGCGGAAAAGGAATCCGCTGCGATTATCGGCTTCACGTCGGCAGTTGCCGCTTACGGCGCCTTCTTCATCCCGAAGAGCTACGGCACGTCGATCGCGATGACCGGCGGACCGTCAGCTGCCTTGTGGGCTTTCCTGATCTTCTACGCCACCTGTGCCGCCGTGACCTGGTGGTACTACACGCGGCCCGGCGGTCTGCTGCACGACATCGAACGCGGCATAGACCGCAATCCGACAAGCCCGCAAGCGGCAGAATAAGGGGACGAAAACATGAGCCATTTTCTCGAGCGCCTGACGTTCTTCAAGCGCACGCCTGAGCCGTTTTCCGACGGGCATGGCGTCACCACCCAGGAAGACCGCCGTTGGGAAGACGGCTATCGCAAGCGCTGGCAACACGACAAGATCGTGCGCTCGACGCATGGCGTAAACTGCACGGGTTCATGTTCCTGGAAGATCTACGTCAAGGGTGGCATCGTCACCTGGGAGACGCAGCAGACCGACTATCCACGGACTCGTCCCGATCTACCCAACCACGAGCCGCGCGGTTGTTCGCGCGGTGCCAGTTTCAGCTGGTACCTCTATTCCAACAATCGCGTGAAATATCCCCTGGTGCGCAAGCGCTTGATGAAGTTGTGGCAGGAGGCGCGCAAGACGCTGACGCCGGTTGCCGCGTGGGCATCGATCGTCGAGGACCCGGCGAAGCGCGTGACCTATACCAAAAAGCGCGGACACGGCGGCTTCGTGCGGGGCAGCTGGGATGAAGTGACGGAACTGATCGCGGCCGCCAATGCCTATACGGCCAAGACCTACGGTCCTGATCGGGTGTTTGGCTTCTCGCCGATCCCGGCGATGTCGATGGTGTCTTATGCGGCGGGCTCGCGCTATCTCTCCTTGCTGGGCGGTGTGTGCATGTCGTTCTACGACTGGTACTGCGACCTGCCGCCGGCTTCACCGCAGACCTGGGGCGAACAGACCGACGTGCCGGAGTCGGCCGATTGGTACAACTCAGGCTTCATCATCTTGTGGGGCTCGAACGTTCCCCAGACGCGCACGCCGGATGCGCACTTTTATACCGAGGCACGCTATCGTGGTGCCAAAAGCGCGGTGATCTGTCCGGACTATTCGGAAGCGTCGAAGTTTGCCGATATGTGGCTCGCTGTGAAGCAGGGCACGGACTCGGCGCTTGCGATGGCGATGGGGCACGTCATCCTGCGCGAGTATCACGTCGACCGCCAGGTCCCCTACTTTGAAGATTATGCGCGAAAATATACCGACATGCCGATGCTGGTTCGCCTCGTCAAGCAAGGCGATCACTATGTGCCCGAGCGCCAGCTGCGGGCGTCGGATTTCGATGGCGCGCTCGATGAGGCGAACAACCCCGAATGGAAGACCGTCGCCTACGATGAAGCGGGCGGTGACAAAATCGTGGTGCCGAATGGATCGGTCGGTTTCCGGTGGGGCGAGCAAGGCAAGTGGAACCTCGAGGAAAAGGAGGCCGGCGGCGGTGAAACCAAGCTCAGGCTGTCACTGGCTGACATCAAGGATGACGTGAGCGGTGTCGCCTTTCCTTACTTCGGCAACCGGGAGCATGATCATTTTACCGGCACCGATCATCCAAGCGTGCTCGTGCGTAACGTCCCGACCAAGACGCTGAAGCTGGCCGACGGAGAAGCACTGGTCGCCTCCGTCTATGACCTGTTCCTTGCCAACTACGGCATTGATCGCGGTTTCGGTGGCGCGCACGTTGCCAAGAGCTACAACGCCGAAGACCCATACACACCAGCTTGGGCTGAAAAAATCACCGGTGTACCGCGCGACCAGATCGTGCAGGTGGCGCATGAATTCGCGTCCAATGCGGAGAAAACCAACGGCCGATCGATGGTTATCATCGGGGCTGCGATGAACCACTGGTATCATTGCGACATGAACTATCGCGGGGTGATCAACATGCTCGTCATGTGCGGGTGTGTCGGCCAATCCGGCGGGGGCTGGTCGCACTATGTCGGGCAAGAAAAGCTGCGCCCGCAGTCGGGGTGGTTGCCGCTGGCATTTGGGCTGGATTGGTCCCGCCCGCCGCGACAGCAGAATTCGACGTCGAGCTTTTACGCGCACTCCGATCAGTGGCGTTACGAGACGCTGGATGTGAAGGAGATCCTGTCGCCCACCGCTCCGGCCGGGCCTTGGGATGGCGCGCTGATCGATTATAACGCACGCGCCGAACGGATGGGTTGGCTGCCATCGGCACCGCAACTCGAAACCAATCCGTTGGAGGTTGCCAAGCAGGCTGCAGCATCGGGTAAGGATCCCAAGGACTTCGTTGCCGACGCCTTGAAGTCTGGCACGCTTAACATGTCGTGCCATGACCCTGACAATCCGAAGAACTGGCCGCGCAACATGTTCGTGTGGCGCTCCAACCTGTTGGGTTCTTCCGGCAAAGGCCATGAGTATTTCCTGAAACACCTGCTCGGCACCAGCCATGGCGTGATGGGCAAGGACCTCGGAGAAATCGGATTCAGCAAACCGCAGGACGTGGTCTGGAACGATGAGGCACCGGAGGGAAAACTCGATCTTCTCGTGACGCTCGATTTCCGTATGTCGACGACCTGTGTGCTCTCCGACATCGTGCTGCCGACGGCGACCTGGTACGAGAAGGACGACCTCAATACGTCCGACATGCACCCCTTCATTCACCCGTTGACGGGAGCGGTCGACCCGCTGTGGGAGGCCAAGTCCGATTGGGAGATCTACAAATCGATCGCGAAAAAGTTTTCCGAGGTTGCACCGGAAGTGCTCGGCGTCGAGCAGGACGTCGTGCTGACGCCGATCATGCACGACACGCCGGCGGAGATCGCGCAGGCGCTTGATGTCAAGGACTGGAAACGAGGCGAGTGCGAGCCGGTGCCCGGCAAGACGATGCCGGCGGTGGCGGTGGTCGAACGTGACTATCCGAACCTCTACAAACGGTTCACATCGGTTGGTCCCTTGATGGAGAAGCTCGGTAACGGCACGAAAGGGATCAGTTGGAACACTGATCATGAAATCCACTTCCTCAAGAAGCTCAACGGCGAGGTGTTGGAGGAGGGGCCGACCAAGGGCTTTGCGAAGATCGAGACAGCGATCGATGCCTGCGAGGTCATCCTGTCCTTGGCGCCTGAAACCAATGGCGAGGTTGCCGTCAAGGCCTGGGAATCGCTTTCCAAGACGACCGGACGGGACCATGGTCATCTGGCGCTCCCCAAAGAAGACGAGAAGATCCGCTTCCGCGATGTCGCATCGCAACCGCGCAAGATCATCTCGTCGCCGATCTGGTCGGGTCTTGAATCCGAGAAGGTCTGCTACAACGCCGGCTACACCAACGTGCATGAGTTGATCCCATGGCGCACGCTGTCCGGGCGCCAGCAGCTTTATCAGGATCATTTGTGGATGCGCGCGTTCGGTGAGGCGCTGTGCGTCTACCGGCCGCCGATCGATACACAAACGGTCAAGCCGGTCATTGATTCCAAGCCCAATGGTGAAGACCAGATCGTCCTGAACTTCATCACGCCGCACCAGAAGTGGGGCATCCACTCCACCTACACCGACAACCTGTTGATGCTGACGCTGTCGCGTGGTGGGCCGATCGTCTGGTTGAGCGAAACCGATGCGGCGAAGGTCGGCATTGTCGATAACGACTGGGTCGAAGCCTACAACACGAACGGCGCCCTGGTGGCCCGCGCGGTCGTCTCCCAACGCATCAAGGAGGGGACGCTCTACATGTATCACGCGCAGGAGAAGATAGTGAACGTGCCCGGTTCCGAGATGACCGGTCAGCGCGGCGGCATTCACAATTCCGTCACGCGCACAGTGGTCAAGCCGACCCATATGATCGGCGGCTACGCGCAACAATCCTACGGCTTCAACTACTACGGCACGATCGGCACCAATCGCGACGAGTTCGTCATCGTGCGCAAGATGTCGGAGGTCGATTGGCTGGAGCGGCCGGACAACTCGACGCCGACGCCCAATAAAATCCAGAGGGAGGCCGCAGAATGAAAATCCGCGCTCAAATTGCGATGGTGTTGAACCTCGACAAATGCATCGGCTGTCACACCTGCTCGGTGACGTGCAAGAACGTTTGGACCAACCGCGAAGGCATGGAATACGCCTGGTTCAACAACGTCGAAACCAAACCCGGCATTGGTTACCCGAAAGACTGGGAAAACCAGAAGCGCTGGAACGGCGGCTGGACGCGCAAGGCGAACGGCAAGATCGAGCCGAAGATCGGCGGCAAATGGCGCGTGCTCGCCAAGATCTTCGCCAACCCGGACCTGCCGGAGATCGATGACTATTACGAGCCGTTCACGTTCGACTATGACCACCTGCAAAAGGCACCGGAACTTGAGGCGATGCCGACCGCGCGGCCGCGTTCGCTGATAACGGGCGAACGCATGGAGAAGATCGAATGGGGACCGAACTGGGAAGAGATTCTCGGTGGCGAGTTTGCCAAGCGCTCGCAGGACTACAACTTCGAAGGCGTCCAGAAGGAGATCTACGGCCAGTTCGAAAACACCTTCATGATGTACTTGCCGCGGCTGTGTGAGCACTGCCTCAACCCGGCGTGCGTTGCCGCTTGTCCGTCGGGCGCGATCTACAAGCGTGAGGAAGATGGCATTGTGCTCATCGACCAGGACAAGTGCCGGGGCTGGCGGATGTGCGTCAGCGGCTGCCCGTACAAGAAGATCTACTACAACTGGTCGAGCGGCAAATCCGAAAAGTGCATTTTCTGCTATCCGCGCATCGAGGCGGGTCAGCCGACGGTGTGCTCGGAGACCTGTGTCGGGCGGATCCGTTATCTCGGTGTGATGCTCTACGATGCGGACCAGATCGAAGCGGCGGCAAGCGTCAAGGAGGATGCCGACCTTTATGAGGCGCAGCTCAAACTGTTCCTCGACCCCAATGATCCGGCGGTGATTGCCCAGGCACGTGCCGACGGTGTGCCGGACGCCTGGCTGGACGCTGCGAAAAAATCGCCGGTGTGGAAAATGGCGATGGAATGGAAAGTCGCTTTTCCGCTGCATCCCGAATACCGGACGCTCCCGATGGTCTGGTATGTGCCGCCATTGTCACCAATTCAGTCCGCGGCCGAGGCCGGCAAGATGGGCAGCGATGGTGCCATGCCAGACGTGCGCTCGTTGCGCATTCCGCTCAAGTACCTCGCCAACCTCTTGACCGCCGGTGACGAGGAGCCGGTTGCGCTCGGCCTTGAACGGATGCTGGCGATGCGCACCTACATGCGCGCCAAGACCGTGGATGGCGTGCACGATGAAGTGACGCCGAAACGGGTTGGCCTGCGCCCGGAACAGATCGACGAGATGTATCACATCATGGCGATCGCAAACTTCGAAGACCGCTTCGTGATCCCGACCGCGCACCGCGAACTAGGCGAAGACGCTTTCGACCTGAGAGGGTCGTGCGGGTTCTCGTTTGGCAATGGTTGCTCGGATGGGGAGACAGGAACGGGGCTGTTTGGCGCGCCCAGCAAGATCAAGAATCCGATGGAGGTCGAGTAATGCAGACGACCCTGAAAATACTTTCGGCCCTGCTCACCTATCCGAGCGCCGAGCTCAAGCAGGCAGCGCCCGATCTGCGCGTGGCGATCGCTGGCGAAAGTGCGCTGTCGAAACAACAACGCGTCGGAATTGACCGCCTGCTCGGCGACTTCGAGACCAAGGACCTGCTCGATCTGCAGGAGCGCTATATCCTGCTGTTTGATCGCACGCGTTCGCTGTCACTGCATTTGTTCGAACATGTCCACGGCGAAAGTCGCGATCGCGGCCAGGCGATGGTCGATCTGCAGCAGCTTTACGAGTCGCACGGGCTTTCGTTCACGAGCACCGAACTGCCGGATTTCCTGCCGTTGTTCCTGGAATTCGCCTCGACGATCGCTGATGGTGAAGCGCGCGCGCTGCTTGCCGAAACGGCACACATTTTCGAAGCGATCCGACAACGCTTGAAGAAGCGCCGATCACGTTACGAAGTTGTCTTCTGGTGTCTGCAGAGCATTGCCAAGGGAAAGCCGGATCCGGCGGCCGTCAAAGCGATGCTCGCGACGCCTGACCCGGATGCCAATGATCTCGAAGCTCTAGACGCCGCCTGGGAGGAGGAGGTGCGCTTCGGCCCGGCCACAGCTGACTGCGGGCATGAGGGTCTGGCGGCAAAATTGCGTGCCGGCATGCGGCCGGCGCCGGGCGTTGCGACGCCTGAGCGTCAGCACACCGTCTTCACCCATTCACCGTCAAACCGCGCCTGAGGAGGGCCCTGATATGCGCGATGTCATCAATCACATCGTCTTTGGTTGGTACCCTTACCTGGCGCTTACCGTCTTTCTGCTCGGCAGTCTCATTCGGTTCGATCGCGAGCAGTACACGTGGAAGACCGGCTCCAGTCAGCTCTTGCGCCGGCGCCAGTTGATGATTGGATCGAATCTGTTTCACGTCGGCATATTGATCATCTTCTTCGGTCACCTTGTCGGATTGCTCACCCCCATCGCGTTGTTCGATGCGCTTGGCATCAGTCACGGCTTCAAACAGGTATTGGCTATCGTGATCGGCGGGATCGCCGGAATTGCCTGCCTGATCGGCATTGTGATGCTGACCCATCGCAGGCTCTATGATCAACGCATCCGGGCGACTTCTACTACCGGTGACATTTTCATCTTGCTGTTGTTGTTCGCCCAGCTCCTGCTCGGCCTTGCGACGATCCCGATCTCGATGGGTCATCTCGACGGCCATGAGATGGTGAAGTTCATGAACTGGGCGCAAGGTATTTTGACGCTGCAGTCGGACGCCTGGCGGCTGGTTGCCGACGTTCATCCGATCTTCAAGGCGCATCTGTTCCTCGGCATAACGATCTTTCTGGTCTTCCCGTTCACCCGGCTCGTACACGTCTGGAGCGCGCCGATCTGGTATCTCGGACGACGCGGCTATCAGGTCGTGCGTTCGCGGAATGCGACGACGAGAGGATTGGGCCGATGACCTGTTTGACACATCAAGTCGCTCAGCAAGCACCGCGTGTGCCGGTTATGATCAATGGCGTTGAGGTGCCTTACGATGAGATTGCCCGCGAGGTGCAGTTTCATCCAGCCCCAACGCCGATCGAGGCGTGGCAGGCCGCGGCACACGCCTTGGCCGTGCGCTCGATGTTGTTGCAGGAGGCGGCACGGCTCGGGCTCACGCCGCAACCGGTTGTCGACCAGGACGGCGCGCGCGAAACCGATGAAGAGGCGCTCGTCCGTCAAGTTATCGAACAGCAAGTTACGGTGCCGGATCCGACATCAGAAGCCTGCAAACGTTACTACGAACAAAACCGCAAACGGTTTCGCACACCGGTGATTGCGGAAGCGTCGCATATCTTGCTTGCCGCATCACCGTCGGATGCCAAAGCTTATGCGGCCCGACGCGCAGAGGCGGTGAACTGCATCGAGAGCCTCGCGGGCAATCCTGCCGGTTTCGCCAACCTTGCCAAGGATGTGTCGGATTGCCCATCCGCGGCACAGGGTGGCAACCTTGGGCAGTTGTCGCCCGGCCAGACGACGCCCGCGTTCGAGGCCGCGATGGCGGCAATGGCGCCAGGCGAGATTAGCGGCCAACCGGTCGAGAGCCCCTATGGGTCTCACGTTATCCACCTGAAGCGCCGGATCGAGGGCCGCGAACTGCCGTTCGAGGCGGTCAAGGCGCGGATCGCGACCTACCTGTCGGACAAGGTCAGCCGAACGGCGACGGCGCAGTATCTCGCCCGGCTCGCGGCTGGCGCCGAAATCAGCGGTGTCAATCTGCCCGACGTACAGGACCTGCGGGTTTTTTGAGGAATACGCCATGCTACTTGGGAAACTACTGGACAGCCTCGGAGACGAGACCTTCGCCGTTGAAACCATCATCAATCTCGGAGATCTTGGGTTGTTGTCGCATGTCGAGCAGATCGCGGCGAACAACGAGCTGAGCGTCGGCGAAGTCATCACGCAAGCCGTTCGCCAATTCGCCGCCCATGCCGACGCTGACCAATGGGTACAGTTGATGAGCCTCATCAACAAGGCTGAGGATCCTGGTTCCGCCGCGCTTAAGCAGATGCTGAACGTCGCTCTGCCTCGCGGAGATCGCACGGCCGCCTGAGAGACACCATGGCAAAACCTGTCCAAAAGAGAACCCGTGCCACCGCAGCCCTCGGCAGGCTTGCGCCGCAACTCATCAAAACGCCGCTTGAGTATATCCTCGCCGATCATCATCGCCAGCGCGAGTTGTTCAGTCTCTGCGACGCGATGGCGGAGGCTGAAGCCTTCGACGCGGACCTGGCTGATACCATTGCGACGTTCCTTGAAACCGAAATGGAATTGCATGTCATCGACGAGGAGGAGGATCTCTTTCCGATGTTGCGCCGTCGCCTGTTGCCGGACGACGATGCCGAACGCTTGATGGGGCTGCTGTCGGGAGAGCATGCCGCGGATGAAGCCTTGGCCGGCGAGATTGGCCGAGGGCTGCGCGAAGGGATCACCGCGAACTGCGCGACGATTGCGCTTGAGCTGCGCAATGCGTTGCTGACCTTCGCCGATCGGCAGCGGCGGCATCTGGCGGTTGAGAACGCCATCGTCCTGCCGCTTGCCGCCAGTCGCCTGTCGCAACGCGACATCGCCGATCTCGGTCGCCGCATGGCCGTTCGCCGCGGTATCAGCCAGTCGCAGGATTGAAGATGATCGAAGACCTGTTTGCCCAGAATAGTGCCTGGTCGCTGTCCAAGACACGCAACGATCCGGATTTCTTTCGGCGTCTCGCGAACCAGCAGAGCCCGCGCTACCTGTGGATTGGATGTTCCGACAGTCGCGTGCCAGCCAACGAGATCGTTGGCCTCGATCCGGGCGAGATGTTCGTGCACCGCAACATCGCAAATGTCGTGCATTCGAGCGACATGAACCTGCTGGCGGTGCTCGAATACGCGGTGCGATCGCTTGCGATCGAGCACATCATCATTTGCGGTCACTACGGCTGCGGCGGCGTCCATCGCGCGCTGCAAGGCGGCCACGACGGCATAGTCGACAACTGGCTGGCGCCGATTGTCGACCTGCATGACCGCCGCCAGGATGTGCTGCAGCCAATCGACCATGAGGCTGCCCGCGTCAACCGGCTTTGCGAGCTGAACGTTGAATTGCAAGTGCGCCGGATCGCGGCGACCCCGATTGTCAACACGGCCTGGCGCAACGGCGGGACGCTTGGCATTCACGGCTGGATTTATGGGCTGAGGGACGGATTGTTACGCGACCTCGAAGTGTCGCTGAGCAGCCTTGAAGAATTCGACCGGGCGCGCCACGGCACGGATGGCCCACATCCAACGCCGGCAATCAGCCGGGAGGGGCCGACCAACCTGAGCCGGAGCAAAGCGGTTCGCCTATTGTCAAGCGGCGGTCGATCGGGCCCGCCCCAAAACAACACCGACCCAACGGAGAGTGACACATGACCGCCAAGATGCCGGAAGCCGCGCAACGCACCGCTGATCAATTTCCCGACGTGTGGCAGGCCTATCAGGCGCTCGGCCAGGCAACGGAAGCGTCCGGCCCACTGGATGCCAAAACCATACGGCTGGTGAAGCTCGGCATTGCCATCGGCGCGTCGTTTGACAGCGCCGCTCGTTCCCACATCCGGCGCGGGTTGCGTGAAGACGGTGTGAGCGCAGAGGAACTCCGTCATGCGGCGCTTTTGGCGATCACGACCGTTGGATGGTCACGCGGTGTCGCGGCGCTGGACTGGATCAAGAAAGTAGAGAGCGAAGACTGACCAGGGGGCGCGGCCGCGCCGAACGAGGCGCGAAGTTCCCTGCGTTCATACTGGCGCCGACAAGCTTGGTTGCTGATGTGACGGGGCGATGGTCAAGACCAAGGAAACGAACCGGGCCTTGCGGTCCTGCGTTCGATGGTTGCCGTCACAGGGCGCGATGGACCCTCGTCAGGAGACCGCGCACGGGGGCTGGTCACCATTGCATTTCGATACATTTTTTTGACACGCGAATCGGGTTTTCTGGTGGGCCGAAAGGGCTTGGCCGGTCTTGTGCCGGCTTGCGGTTCAGTTGACCCGCTGTCAGTCTCATTTATAGTCGTTAGCGTGCTAACGAAAAAATGAAGAACGATGAAACGTTATTCCCTAGAAGTGGAGTGAAACGATGTCGAAATTTTCCGCGCGGCTGTTGGCTACGTCGATGGCTGTTGGGCTTTGCATGTGGTCAGCAAACAGTCAGGCAGCCAACCTTAATCTTTGCGGCGGGAGCCCTGGCGGACTTTGGTCATTGTTAGGCGCGGGTCTGGACGCGGCTGCGAAGGCGTCCGATCCAAACACAACGATCACATATCAGACTTCAAGCGGTGGCTACGCAAACGTTGTCCAGGTTACAAAGAATAAGTGTGACCTTGGGATCATCCACGTTGGTGAAGGTGTCCAGGCCAACAAAGGCCGCACACCGTTCAAGTCGCCGGTATCGGATTTCCGGGTCTTGATGATCATGTACGATTGGGCGCCGATGCAATGGATCGCGACCAAGGCGTTTGCTGACAAGCACGGCATTAAGTCACTGGCTGACATTAAGGCCAAGAAGCCAGCCATCAGGTTGATCCTGAACCGGCGTGGCATTCTGCCATCGCAGCTCGGCGAGCTCAATCTGAAGGCGGCCGGCGTCACGCTTGATGACATCAAGAAGTGGGGCGGCAAGATTGAATTCCAGGGCTCCAAGAATGCATCGGAAATCATGCAGAACGGTAGAGCTGACTTATGGGCCAATGCCGTCTTTGTCGGCAGTGGTAAGATTCGCCAAGCCGCAAAATCGGTACCGTTGACACTGCTGCAAGTGCCGCAAGTTTCGATTGATGCCGCCGTGAAGGAATTCGGTGCGCAGCCCTGGACGATCAAGGCGGGTGGCTATGCTTGGCAGAAGGAACCCATCAAAACGCATGCCGCGCGCGCCGTCCTCATCGTTGCGAAAGACATGCCGGATGATAAAGCCTATGCGCTGACCAAGGCGGTGATCAAGAACTCGGCAAAGGTTCAGGGTGTTCACAAGGCCATGAAAGGGTTTACGCCCAAACTCATGGGCGGTCTGACCGAGCTTCCCTACCACGCAGGCGCCATCAAAGCCTATAAGGAAGCAGGTGTCATGAAGTAGCGCGGCTGGGCGTTACTCAATCTATACGGCGCATTGCAACCTGCTCGTCACGAGGGTCTGATGTCACTGCCTGGAATGGTCCCCAGCCTGTTACGGTTGGCAATCTCGACAGGCGGTCGACGCAGGCCCGAAGGCGTCCTTGCCATTGCAATCCGCATCTACGCGGCTCTGGTCGCGATTTGGGTGGTCTATCAGGCCACCCTTTCCTCGATAGATGTTCTTGCCCTCTCGATCATCTTCGTTTCGGTCATGTTGGTGCTCGTCTTCCTCATGTTTGGCGCGAGCGAGGGGGCACATGAAACACAGCCAAGCTTGTTCGACTGGATACTGGTCGTAACCAGCCTGGTCACTGGGCTGTTCTTCATCTCGACGATTTCCGAGATTGCGACACGTATTAGTCTGTTTGACGAACTGAGCGCGCAACAAAAATTCTTTTCTGCATTGATGGTTCTGTTGACGCTCGAAGCAACCCGGCGCACCGTTGGCGCGGGTCTCATGCTGATCGTTGTACTCTTTATTATCTACAATCTGTTCGGCGACCGGCTCGAGGGTGTGCTTCAGCACGGGGAAATATCGATTGGACATTTCCTCGACATCAATGTTTTCACGACCGATGGACTGTTTGGGATTCCAATCCGGGTCGCCGCAACCTATGCGTTCGTTTTCGTTATGTTTGGCACGTTCCTCGAGAAGGCCCGGGGCGGCGACTTCTTCTTTGATCTAGCGGCCATCATATCAGGTCGCAGCGCCGGCGGGCCGGCCAAGGTTGCCGTGTTCTCGTCCGCGTTGTTTGGAACCGTCTCCGGCAGTCCGACGTCCGATGTCGTGACCACCGGTTCAATTACCATTCCAATGATGAAGCGTCTTGGTTATCCGGGCGCACTGGCCGGTGGTGTCGAGGTGGCTGCGTCGACCGGGGGCAGCCTGTTGCCGCCGATTATGGGGTCGGCTGCGTTCATCATGGCCGAATTCACGGGTATCCCGTACTCCGAGATCATCGTTGCTGCCTTGATCCCGGCATTGCTCTACTATCTTGGCGTGTTCCTGCAAGTGCACCTGCGATCGGTCAAGATTGGTCTTGCGCCGCTGCCGAGTGACCGGGTGCCAAGTCTCTCCACGACGCTGATCAACGGGTGGATTTATATCGTCCCGATCGCAGCCATCGTTATCGCCCTGGTGCAGGGTTATTCGCCAACCTATGTCGCATGCTTTGGCACGATCGCGATCATCATTGCTTCGCAATTCCGCAAGGAGGCACGGATTACGCCGATTGGATTGTTTGATGGCCTGGCTGATACAACCATCCGAATGATCGGTGTCACAGGCGCCTGTGCTGCCGCGGGGCTCGTCATTGGTGGCATCACGATGACCGGCTTGGCCACGAAGTTCTCCTACCTTGTCCTGGTGTTTGGCAGCTCAAGCGTCTTGCCGGCGTTGATGATTGGCGCAGCCGTCACAATCATTCTCGGCCTCGGCATGCCGACGCCGAGCGCCTATGTCCTCGCCGCGGTCTTGATCGGCCCGGTCCTGGTGAACGAACTCAACGTCCCCGTGATGGCGGCCCACATGTTCCTGCTCTACTACGCAGTGATGTCGGCGATGACACCGCCCGTGGCCGTTGCTGCCTATGCGGCAGCCGCAATTGCGGGCGATAATCCGCTGAAGATTGCCGCTACGGCGGTTATGTTTTCGATCGTCGCGTTTCTGATCCCGTTCGGATTTGTGCACAACGCGGGGCTGTTGATGATGGGCACGCCTGTGGAGATCATCTTTGCTATTCTTGCAGCCGTATTCGCCGTGATCTTCTTGGCCGTCGCGACCGAAGGCTTCTTGCGGGCCCAGGTCTCGGGCCCTCTCAGAGTTCTGCTCGCTGTGGCCGCTCTGGGTATGCTCTCGCCCCTTGGCTGGTGGACGGGTGCATTTGCCGTCGTTGGTAGCGCGGTCATCGCTGTGTTGTGGAAAGCGCGGATGGTGACGCAGGGCAATACCTGAAAGTCGATCGGGCGTGCTTGCCGTGTTCGCCGACTTTCGATGGGGGAATGAAATTGCGAACGCGGCTGGAGATGTTCGCATGCCGATGGGCAACGACGAGTTGAAGATAAGGAAAGGCGGTTGTTTTGCTGAACATTAAGAAGGTTGAAGAGCTGATCGCGCGCTGCATCGATGAAGATGTTGGCATGGGTGATCTCACTGCGAACCTTATGATCGATGAAGCCACCACGGGAGCGTTCAATGTCAATGCGCGGGAGGCGATCGTTGTCGCAGGGATAGATGTTGCACAAATGGTCTTTAAGTACGGTGCTTCGGAAGTTCAAACAGATGTGCGCGTTCGCGATGGCACACGTGTCGAAGCCGGCACCGTGCTGATGCATATCGCCGGCCCGGCCCGGCAGATGCTGACAACGGAACGCACGGCGTTGAACCTTCTCCAGCATATGTGCGGCATTGCAACCCTGACGGCGACTTACGTTGAAAAAATTGAAGGTACCGGTTGCCAGTTGATTGACACCCGCAAGACGACGCCGGGTTTGCGCATGCTTGAAAAGCACGCCGTCGTTTGTGGTGGAGGCCGCAACCATCGTCTGAGCCTCGACAATGGGGTCATGATCAAGGACAACCACATCGCTGTCAGCGAGAACCTCACGTCCGCCATTCAGAAGGTCAAAGCCCAGGTTCCCGTGTTGACCAAGGTTGAGGTTGAATGCGATCGCCTGGAACAGGTGGAAGAGGCGCTTGCCGCAGGCGCTGACATCCTCCTGCTCGACAACATGAAACCGGACATGCTGCGCAAGGCCGTTGCCATTGTTGACGGCAAGATCCCCCTTGAGGCATCCGGCGGGATCAACCTGGAGACGATCCGGCCAATCGCCGAGACGGGCGTGGATTTCGTGTCGGTTGGACGTATCACGCAATCGGCTCCCGCTGTGGACATCGGTTTGGATGAAGTCGTTTGACGGGGCGACCATGACAGGAATGTTCTTCCTCGTTGTTGGTGCCAGCGGCGTGGGTAAAGACTCTATTCTCGATGGCGCCAGATCCCGGCTGCAGAATTCCGATCAGTTCATTTTCGCCAAGCGAACGCTCACGCGGGATAAGGAGCTGGGCGGAGAAGACTACGACAGCGTCTCAGAGGACGTTTTCAGCTCGATGGTGGCGGAACGGCAATTCATCATCGACTGGCGGGCGCACGGTTACCGGTATGGGATACCCGCGCAGTTGCTCGATGAGCTGCGGGCCGGCAAGCATGTCTTCGCCAACGTGTCACGCTCGGCGCTGGGTGAAATTGCTGACATCTGGGACAACGTTGTCATCATCGAGATCACGGCACGACCGGAAACGATTGCTGCGCGGTTGAGAAGCCGCGGGCGAGAAGACGAGCACGAGATCAACCTGAGACTGCAGCGGCAAAGCGCGGTCTATCCCGATCGCCTTGATGTCATATCGGTTGCGAACGACACGACGCTGGATGTGGCCATTGACCGGTTCGTAGACGCGGCGTTTTGCGCCGTACCTGCTGCGCTTAAAGTCAAACAGGTGAGGATCAATACATGGCGGGAGAACATCTGCTATCTGCACGAAGCTTGTAAAGCTTATGAAGCCGAGACGTATCTCGGGCCCAACAAACTGGAAATATTCAACGCGACGCATAGTGTGCGCGCCAAGTTGAATACGGTCGCAGACGACCAATTGGTTGGTGTCGACGAGATTGGTTTGAGCACTGCCGCCTTCGAAAAACTTGGCCTGCCGGAAGGCAGCGCGGTGATGATCGATCGCACGCCATCGCCGGAAAGTACCGCGTCACTGCGATCCAAGATCGCCGGTGAGACGCTGTCGGCCGGGCAACTTGATATGATCGTGCGCGACATCGCGGAAGATCGCTACAGTCGCCGCGAAATCTCTGCGTTTCTCGTTGCCGCGTCGAAGAACCTGAACCTGGATGAACTTGAGGCCTTGACCAAGGCGCGGGCGTACCACTCGCAGCAGCTCGATTGGCCGGTTGACCTGGTCGCCGATAAACATTCGATGGGCGGTGTGCCGGGCAGCCGCATAACGTTGATCGTCATTCCGATTGTTGCTGCCTATGGCATGACGATCCCCAAGACGTCGTCACGCGCGATAACGTCCGCGTCCGGTACGGCAGATGCGATGGAAGTGCTGGCGCGCGTGGACCTGTCGCAGGCCGACGTCAAGCAGGTGGTCGAGAAGACCGGTGGTTGCATTGCATGGAATGGCAATCTCAACCACTCGCCCGTCGATGATGTGATGAACGCGATCACTCGGCCGCTCGCGATCGATTCGCAGAGATGGTCTGTTGCTTCGATCCTGTCGAAGAAACTGGCTGCCGGTTCGACCCACGTCATCGTCGATATTCCATACGGCCGCGGCTCGAAGACACCGTCGCTCGAAGATGCCGAAGTCCTTGCTGCACTTTTCGAGGCTGTCGGCGCGCGGATCGGGCTGACAATCGAAGCCAAAGCGACGAATGGTTCGAAACCTATTGGCAGAGGTATTGGACCAGCTCTCGAGGTTCGTGACGTTTACGCTGTTCTCAAGGGCCATGCTCACGCACCGGCGGAACTTCGCGACAAGGCCCTGGATTTTGCTGGCAGGATAATCGAATGGGATGACAAGATCGATCGAGGCAAGGGCAGGCCCGTTGCCGCGCGGATACTTGATAGCGGACAGGCGCTTGCTACATTTGAGAAGATGATCGATGCCCAGGGGCGAAAGGATGTCCCCGATACGGCCAGTTCGCTGTTGACGGAAGTCCATGCCCAGGCGAGCGGGACGATCATTGGGCTTCGCGGCAACGTGCTGTCGGGTATCGCGAGGAGTGCCGGTGCGCCCTTCGACAAGGGCGCGGGTGTCGATATAATTGCGGGCATTGGACAATCGGTCGTGGCAGGTGAGCCTATCATGCTTATTCATGGGTCAACGACCACCGAAATGAGCACGGCTCTGGACTATGCCGCCCGGTTTGACGCGTTCGAGATCCAATAGGCGACTTGGACCTGTGAATTCAACAGATGAATAGACCACGCAAAAAGCGAGACCTCGATCCGGCCACCGAAGCGATCTTGTCGCATTGGCGCGAAGCCGTCCCCGACGACCGCCTGGCGCACCTTGTGCGCGACGCGGCACGGGGATTGACGCGAAGTCTGCAGTTCCGCCTTTCGCAACACGGCATCTCATTCGGCCATTGGGTGTTTCTTCGGATTCTGTGGGAGCGTGATGGTCTTACCCAGCGTGAACTCAGCATTCAAGCCGGCCTTATGGAGCCGACAACGCATTCCGCCGTCCAGAAGATGGAAAAGCTCGGGTACATCGTCCGCCGCCACAAGACAGGCAATCGAAAGCGCCTGCACATTTATCTGACCCGCAAGGGGAACGCATTGCAGAAAAAGCTCATTCCGCTGGCTCAGGAAGTGAACACGGCAGCCGTAGACGGTGTGACGCCGAAGGAAATTGAGATAACGCGGCGCACGCTTTTTGCGATGATCCAGAATCTGGCCGATGACGAAGGCCACCTCATCGAAGACGGCCTGCGGATTACGTCAACCCGAGAACTGGCTATCAAATAGCAATCCGACAACCAGAGCGATCAACGGTCTTATTCTGCAGCGACCTTGTTCGCGTCGAGCAAGTCACGCCAATCTGTTTCTTTCGGGATTACCTGCTCGAAGGATGCGATGGAGGCATGCGGAACGCGATTTTCTCCGGTGCCAATGGCGACATCACCGCTGGCAACGCGTGCTGCCGCATCGACCATGAGGCGCCGGAATTCGACGATCGCCAGGTCTGATGCACCGAGAATATCCTGACTTCTGTCAACGATTGCTGGCATGCTGCACCACATCGCGAGGTCCTGGTTGGGAATGCCGCTAATGCCGGAGAAACTATCGAGTTTCATTGCCTGACGATCTTGACCGAACCAATTGTCGATCGAGCGCCAAGGCCGCCACTGGTCGTCGACGTCGACACCCGGGACGGCGCAATTGAATTGGCGCCACTCTGCCGTTGATGGACACGCGGTGCCCCCCCAGGCGATAAAATAGAATGCCGTCGACGTGTCAGATGTCGGGACGATGACGCTTGCCACATTGTACATATTGTTTGGCGGGATCAGCGATGTGTAGGGCGCAATGTATTGCGTAACGCGGACATAGTTGTGCGTGGATGCATTCTTGATCGGACGCCGAACCGCGGCATAGCGGAAGCCATAACTGGTGGTCTGGATCTGCATTTTCGGAGATTTATCGGTCGACGGGCGATACCACGACGACGAATCGGCGGCAGCGCCCTCGACGCGCGCGGGCACCATGTCGGTTGAATGCAGCGATGACGAATGTGCGCTATCGATCTGCCCTTCGGTAATCTGGGCCCAGTTGCATGGCACATTGATTTTCAGGATGGCAATTTTTGTGTCCTGCGATGGGGCAAAGGCAGGTGGTTCGAAGGCTGGCATCTCATCCGGCGCGCCGAACCAGGCCCAAACGAAGCCACCCCATTCCTCGGTCGGGTAAGAGCGGTGTTTGACCTTATCGGCGAGCGGGCTGCCCTCCGGCTCGGATGACATTGCAAGCACGTTGCCTTCAACGTCAAATTTCCAACCATGGTAAAGGCAACGCAGACCACATTCTTCGTTTCGGCCAAGAACCAGTGATGCACGCCGGTGCGGACACAGCTCATCGAGCAGACCGAGGCGGCCGTCGGTATCGCGGAATGCAACGAAGCGCTCGCCGAGCGCCTCAATCAGGAGCGGCTTTCCATCGGGCTCGGCAACCTCCTCGATCAGGCAGATCGGGGTCCAGTGCGCCCGCATGAGCTTACCCATCGGAGTGTCGGCTCCAACGCGTGTCAGAAGGTCATTTTCTTCGCGCGTAAGCATTCGCTGCTCCACTCAGAAGTGCCAAAGATATATGGCAATTTCTTACGTTACAGGCCGTCAATTGTCCAGAGATTGACAGCTTCTTGTTAGCTATCTAAGCATTCTTGAAAGCGAGGAGAAACGCTGGGTGACAAACCCATCGACATTGCGGTTAATCGTGCAGGAACGGCGTGCTCTCACACCGTCAATCACGGAGTTTGTGCTTTCGGCTGAGGATGGCGCGGCATTGCCCGTGTTCGAGCCTGGGGCACATATAACCGTCGCAACGCCGTCTGGTGCGATGCGGCGGTATTCATTGGTCAATGACGGGCAGGCGCCTTCTCGCTACGTGATCGCCGTCAAGCGGGAGCCCGCATCGCGTGGCGGGTCTGCGTCAATGCACGAGAACGCATCGGTGGGCTCCGTCCTGGAGGTTTCCGAACCGGACAATCAGTTCGAGCTTGCGGGCGCGCCAAATTATCTCCTCATTGCCGGCGGTATCGGGATCACGCCGATCCTTGCGATGGCCAGGCGCCTGCATGCGCAAGAGCGATCGTTCCGACTCATTTATTGTACCCGCTCTGCCGACGACACGGCTTATTTGGAGGAAATCACCGCGCAATTTCCGGAATGTGCCGTTGTCCATCACGATGCCGGTGACCCGGACAATATTTACGATTTCTGGGACGACCTGGTGAAACCGGGGGCGGGACATGTCTATTGTTGCGGGCCTGCACCCATGATGGAAGACATCAAGGGGATGTCAGGTCACTGGCCGGAAGGCCGGGTGCATTTTGAAGATTTCAAGCCCGTTGACGTCGTGCGCGCCGACGATGTCGCGTTCTCGGTCACCCTAGCGGGAAACGGACAAGTTGTTCAGGTGCCGGCCGACCGTTCGATCCTCGAGGCTTTGCGTGATGCCGGTGTTGATACCGTCAGCTCTTGCGAAAGTGGTACGTGCGGTACCTGCAAGACCACACTTGTTGACGGCATGGTCGATCATCGAGACATGGTGCTGGAGGACTCGGAAAAGCCAACCAACATCATGATTTGTGTTTCCAGGGCGCAAGAAGGCGATTTAGTCATTGAGCTGTGAACCGGTCCGTGTCGGCGTCGTTGGATTGGGACGGGCATTCGTTCTCATGATCCCGACGTTTCGCATGGACGAACGGGTCAAGCTGGTCGCCGCTCATGACCCGCGACCCGAAGCGCTTGCGGAATTTGAGCGCGATTTTGGTGGGCGCGGTTACAACTCATCTGGAGACCTTTTCGCGGATCCGGACGTCGAAGCCATCTACATTGCCAGTCCGCATCAGCATCATTGCGAACACGCCCTGGCAGCTGCGCGTAACGGAAAGCACGTTCTTGTTGAAAAGCCGATGGCTGTCGCGATCGATGATGCGCGACGCATGACAGAAGCGTTTCGCGTCGCGGGCCTGCATCTTGTTGTTGGCCCTTGTCACAGTTTCGATGCTCCGGTGCTCGAAGCGCGGCGAATGATCGAAAACGGCGATATTGGTCGCGTGCGCATGCTGCATGCGCTCAATTGTACGGATTTTTTATACCGCCCCCGTCGTCCCGAAGAACTGGACACCGAAGCGGGCGGTGGCGTCGTTTTTTCGCAAGGCGTGCATCAGGTCGATATTGCCAGGCTGTTGTGCGGAGAAGAGGCAACCCATGTCAGCGCCATGACCGGAGCGTGGGATCCGGATAGACCGACAGAGGGCGCCTATACCGCAACGATCAAGTTTGAGAGCGGGGCGTTTGCGTCGCTGAGTTATTCGGGTTACGGGCGGTTCGATAGCGACGTGTGGCAGGACTGGATCGGTGAACTCGGGCAAACCAAAAGTGTGCGCGACTATGGCCGGGCACGTGCCGCACTTGCTCAGGTCAGCTCCTCGGAACAGGAAACCGATCTCAAGATGACGCGTGCCTACAATGCGGCCAACAAGAGTTCGCCAGCGGCGCAGTTCCATGAACATTTCGGGCCGATCATTGTGTTCGGTGAACACGGTGATCTTCGGATTTCGCCGAAAGGCGTCCATGTGTATACCGATAACGAGCAGCATTTTGTCGCGAGCGAACTTGACGTCCCCCGTGACGGCGTTGTCGCTGGTCTTTATGGGGCTATCAGAAGCCATTCACCGCCACCGCAATCGGGCGAATGGGGCCTCGCATCCCTTGAAATCTGCCATGCTATTCTCGAAAGTGCCAAGAGCTTCGAGCCCGTAACTTTGCAACACCAGATTGGACTTAAGTCATGAGCGACCTCTGCCTATCCATCGCCATGGGCGACTATGATCGAACACGATCCATATTTGACGGGCGGACCAAGATCGATGGTGTTGATCCGGTGTGTATGCTGTTGTCTCCGGAGGAGATGTTCTTCCGGGCATTTCGACACCAGGCATTTGATATCGGCGAATTGTCGTTCAGCTCGTATTGCGTCTCTGTCGCCCGCGGTGACCCGCATTACATCGCAATTCCCGTCTATCTCTCACGCGCGTTTCGGCATACGTCGATCTATATCCGGAACGATAAGGGCATAACGGAACCGGCCGCGCTAAAAGGGCGGCGGATCGGCATCGCAGAGTATCAGTTGACAGCCAACGTCTGGGCCAGGGGCATTCTCGCAGATTACGGTGTCATGCCATCCGACATCACCTGGGTGCGCGGCGGCATGAACACACCCGGTCGTCCTGAGAAACTGAAGCTCGATTTGCCGGCATCGATCCGCATTGAGCAGGCACCGGAAGGGGCCACGCTCAACGCCATGTTGGAGAGCGGCGACATCGACGGCTTCATTGGTCCACGGTCACCAAAATGTTTTGACGAAGGCCATGACAAAATTGACCGACTGTTTGCCAATTCGATGAGTGTCGCAGAAGAATACTACGGGCGGACCAAGATTTTTCCGATCATGCATGTTCTTGGCGTGCGGCGCAGCCTCGCCGATGAACACCCGTGGCTGCCGGGCGCGCTGCTAAAAGGGTTCAGCGCGGCCAAGGCGGTCGCGGAAGAGGCGTTGATGGATACGTCAGCGACAAAGGTCACCATGCCGTTCGTAGAGGATACGTTGACCCGGGCGCGAAACTTCATGGGGGCGAACCTCTGGACGTATGGCGTTGGCGGTAACGAGCATGTTCTTGAGGCATTTCTGGAACAGCATCACGACCAGGGCTTGTCACCGCGGCGCGTACAGGTCGATGAACTGTTCCATCCCGCGACATTCGAGAGCTACAGTTTGTGACGCAGTCAGTCGGCGTGGAAAAGTCATGTGACAAAGGCTTTGTCCCCGGAGACGTCGTTGAAGTGCGGACTGACTGTGGTTGGGCGTATGTGCAGGTGACGCACTTGCACTATTCGTATCCGGAGATCGTACGCGTTTTGCCGGGCCTGCACGATACGCCGTGCGACAGCGCAGAGCTTCTGGTCAATCTGCCAAACTCCTTCAGAGCCATCACGCCGCTCGCTGCTGCCATTGCCAGCGGGCGGTTGACCGGCCGGCACATGGGGCACTATTCCCTGCCGACGGCAGAGCAGGGGTTTCCGAACTTCCGCATGCCCGTGCGCGATCGCTTAGGAGAGGTCATCTATTGGTGGCTCTGGGACGGTGATGGCTTGAGTTACATTGAGCCCGGCGCTGCCTCGGTTGACGTGCCGATCCGCGAGGTGATCTCGCCAGAGGCATTGAGAGGCCGCCTCGTCGCGCAATTGTCGCGAAAAGAGGCCTGAGCCTTTCTCAGTCCTGAAATCCTGGCTGAGACGCCCCGCGAAAAGCAAGTGACAGTCTTTTTCGCTGTGCCAATGATTGCTTTTTCAGATCTATTGCGATCGGCTTCCCATCAGCTGAGCCCGTCGTAGGTAATGGCGGATGATACGGGGAAATCCGGAATGGAAGCGGACGTGATTGGAAATCTGGCGACCAAGGCCTTTGTTGCGGTTGTCGTGTTCCTTGTGATCGCCTGGGTGGCGGAGCGATCAGGTCCATTCATGGCCGGCCTGCTGATGACGACCCCCGCCAACTCCGGGGTCGGCTTCGCGTTGATCATGTTTGAACAACCCCGTGAATTTCTTTCAAACGCGGCACTTGTCAGCTTTGCCATGACGGGGCCAATTCTTGTCTTCATGTCGGCTTATGTGGTGGCGTCACGTTGGCTCGGATTTGTGCCGGCGCTGGGCATTGGCCTGGCATTCTGGTGGGCTGGCGCGGCGCTGGTTCTGTCGTTCGAGAGCACGATACCGCTTGCCCTGATGAGTGCTGCGATCGGTGTATTGATTGCCGTTGCAACCGCCCGCAAGCGCGCACCGTCGCAGCCGGAGCCGCGCGGATGCGCGACCGATTCTTGGTGGCCAACAATGATGCGCGCCCTGATTGGCGGCGGCGTGATCGCAAGTGTCGCGTTCTTCAGCGGTGCGATCGGGCCGACCTGGTCCGGTCTCCTGCTGGCATTTCCTACGATGATGTGTGGCTCGGCGTGGATACTCTCGCGCCGGTTCGGCGACCGATTCGCGGCCGATACATTGGCCAAGTCAAAGGTCTCGCTGCTCTCCTATTCGTCGTTCAATCTGGCACTGCATTGTGCTGCCGGACCATTGAGCGGACCCGAGGCGATCGGCGTGTGTGCTTTGCTGGCGATCGCGGTTTCCGCCTGTGTCGCCGCTGCGCGTCATGCAGGTTGGTTGGAGTAGTGGGATATCCCGATGTTTATCCGGCAGCAGGTTTGAGCTTGAGCAAACGTTCGGCTGTGCCGTGTGTGAGCTTGGCCATGTCGGCGGGCGAAATGGACACGCCATTTAGAAAGCGCCGCCCCGCCGCGTTAGGCGCATAGGGGTAGTCCACGGAAAACATGATCCGGTCGATCCCAAAAGTTTGCAGTGCTGCGAGAAATGGCGGCTGGGTAAAGATCCCGCTTGTCGTCAACCAGACTTGTTCGACAATCGTGCCGCTGACCGGTCGTTGAAGATGTCCGACATCGTGCTTGGAAACCTGGTCAATACGCGCCAGCATCATCGGCAGCATTTCTCCCATATGGCCGATGATCAGTTTGAGTTTGGGGTGCCGGTCAAGCACGCCGGCGAGGACAAGGCGGAGCACATGAAGTGCGGTTTCCGAGTGCCAACCCCAGCCTGCTGCTTCCAAAACGCGGTCCGTTCCGGTTGGCAGATTGGAATAATAAGCCTGCCGTACCGATTCGGGTGCAAGATGCGGATGGATGTAGATCGGCACATCCAGTTTCACCGCGGTTGCCAGCAAGTCGTCGTATGATGGATGGTCAAGGAAGCGCCCCTCCGTCGTCCCGTTGATGAGTGCGCCGCAGAAGCCGAGTTTCGTCACGGCACGCTCGAATTCGGCCACGGCAGCTTCGGGGCTCTGCATCGGCAACACGGCAAATCCGGCAAGGCGATCGGGAAGGCGGGCGATCGCTGCGGCCAGGTGATCATTCATCTCTTGTGCAATTGCCACACCGTCAGCGCCGGGAACCAGATCTGGCCCGGGACCGCTATTGGAGAGCACCTGTACATCGATGCCGGCGTCATCCATCGACTGCAAACGCACGTCACCGATTTCTGGCAGTAATTCAATGGGGTTGGGCCCGACTGCCGGCGGTTTTCGAGGACCGTAACCGCGGCGGCGGACAACGTCAGGATCGATCCGGGCGACCAGATCGGGAACTGAAAAGTGCTCTTCGAGGGCAATTACACGCATCGGCGCGCTCCTTAGTGACTGCGAATTCGATCTTACTGACGAAGCAGTCTAATCGATCTTTACAATTCTTTACATTGGCGAAAAACGCCCGCAACAGCTGCCCCCTAAATTGAGATTGTCGGCGGCAGACAAGCCCGCGACAGCGTTCCGGGCACCCGCCCTAGAAAGACAATCAAGGAGTGATGACATGGCTGATGAACACAACACCCCGAAAAAAGGCTGGTTCCAAAAGGGCAATCGCAAGAGCATTGCAATCCTAGCCGGCACAGCGATCGTTGTTGGCAGCGCCTTCGGCGTGCAGGCCGTCGCGAATAGTAAGGCAGGTGCACACATGATGGTTTTGGCAAGTGACGGTGGTGGATGGCACGGCGGCTGGCATCGCCGGGGACATCGCGGTGGCTTCGCCAACATGACGGATGCCGAAATTGAAAAGAAGATTGATCGGATCGTCAAGCACGCGGCGATCGAGATCGATGCCACACCTGAACAGCAGGCCAAGATTACAAAGTTATTCGTCGCCGTTGCCAAGGATGTGAAGCCAATACGCGGCCAGATGCGGGAATCTGGGCGCAGGATTCATGAACTGTTGCTCGCAGACAAGATCGATCGTGAGGCTCTGGAGAAAATTCGGGCAGCCCGTCTGGCGGATGCAGAGCGCGTCAGCAAGACGATCGTGAATGCGGTCGCCGAGGCGGCCGAGGTCCTGAGCCATGACCAGCGCAAAGTGCTTGAAGAACGCATCAAGCAATTCCGATCCATGCGCCGTGGATGGGGGCGTGGATGGCATCGCGGCTAGAGGTAATTTCGGTCTATAGTAGATTATGAGCGAGCAAATCCTACTGATCGAAGACGATGAGCGGCTTGCCGAGTTGGTCAAAGACTATCTCGGCGAGACCGGCATATCGGTTACGGTTGCCCCCACCGGTCAAGATGGTCTGAAGCAACAGCAAGTACATCACTTTGATGCCGTCATTCTGGACCTCATGCTGCCGGATATCGACGGGTTGGAGGTGTGCCGGACGATGCGTGCCAGTGATCCTGTGCCGATATTGATGCTGACGGCAAAGGGGGATCCGATGGACCGCATCATTGGCCTTGAGATCGGCGCGGATGACTATCTGCCAAAACCGTTCGAGCCGCGCGAGCTGCTGGCCCGTTTGCGGGCTATTCTGCGACGCGGCCGTGGACCTGTGCAGACCGACGTGTTGCGCTTCGGCCGCCTCGAAGTTGATACCGAAGCCATGATTGCGACACTGGATGGAAAGCCATGCGAGCTCACGGCGCATCAGTTCCGGCTGTTGTCGATCATGGCCAAGGCGCCCGGCAGGGTGCTCAGCCGCGACTATCTGGCGGATCATCTGACGGGTGAGAGCGTCGACACGTTTGACCGTGCAATCGACGTACACATCTCGCGCATCCGTGCTGAAATCGAAGACGATCCGAAGCAGCCGCGGCGCGTGATCACCGTGAGGGGGGCCGGATATGTGTTTGCGCGCACGCAGGATTGATATGATCGGCTATGCCAGTATGGGCCAAGGCTGGGCCGGATGTTGAAGCGGCGGCTTTTTCTCCAGATCTATGCGACTATTATCGTGGCGTTGGTCACCGTTGTGGTGATTTCAGCTGTGCTGTGGAACGTCTTTGGGCGGGATCACCTCAACCAGAATGTGTTCGACGTTTCCGGTCGGCTTGTACAGATGGTCCTGCCGCCAGCGGGCACTCCGATCGCAGGGCAGCGCGATGCCGTGATGCGCCTGGGGCGAGAATTGAACATCGACCTTGCCTTGTTTGGCCCGGACGGCCGGCTGATCGCATCGACCAGCGACGAAATTGTCTCCCAACCTCGTCATACGCGTCGCGGATGGCATCGCACGGGCCGTGGCCCCGGGTGGGGACTGAACCTGCCCGATAACCGATGGGTTGTGGTCGATCTCGGCCGGCGGGGTGCACGGCGCCCCTTGCTTGGGTTGTTATTGTTTCTTGGCGCAATTGCCCTTGGCGTTGCGGCCGTCGCTTATCCGGTCGTGCGCCGGTTAACCAGGCGGCTCGAGCGCCTGCAGGAGGGGGTCGATCAGATCGGCTCCGGTGATCTGTCTGCTCGGGTGAATGTCGAGGGGCGCGACGAGATCGCGGCTCTGGCAAACAGCTTCAATGAGGCCGCTGTAAAAATCGAGACACTGGTTGGATCGCACAAATTGCTTCTGGCCAATGCATCGCATGAATTGCGCACGCCTCTGTCCCGCATCCGACTGGGCATCGAACTCCTCAAATCAGATGATGATCAACCGCGCAAGGCGGCGCTCGAACGTGATGTGTCCGAATTGGATGAGCTGATCGACGAGATCCTCTTGATGAGCCGTCTCGACAACGCCGGGCATCTTGATCTCACCGAGGATGTCGATTTGGTTGGACTGATCGCCGAAGAATGCGCGCACTACCGGGAATGTTCGTTTGCAGGAGATGCACCGCTTATCAAAGGTGACGCAAGATTGCTGAAGCGCCTGGTCCGCAACTTGCTTGAGAATGCCGGCAAACACGGCGTTCTACCGGCAGAGATTGCAATAAGCACGACAAGCGACCATGCGGTTTTGGTCTTTAGCGATCATGGCCAGGGCATACCGGAGGCGGAACGGGAGAAAGTTTTTCAACCGTTCTATCGCTCATCCGGCAAGCAAAATCTGCAAGGTTACGGGCTGGGCTTGCCGCTCGTTCGCCAGATCGCCGAGGCGCACGGCGGCACGGCGTCGATTGTCGGTACTGCGACGGGTGCTTCGCGCTTCGAGATTAGACTGCCCCTGAGCCATTGATAGCACCTGCTTTCAGAGGCTGGCGGCGGCGTCAAAACCGGCGGGCAGGTTGGTGCCACCGGTCGACGGTTTTTTCGGGCTCGTGATGGCTGAGAATCAGCCCGACTGCATTTGAGAAATGGCCAGGTTCAGAGCTGCGTTGACGGCGGCCAAGCGCACCGCGTCGCGGTCACCTTCACAACTATGGCGTTCCACAACGGTGTCGTGGCCGGTTCGTGCCACCGCGACATAGCATGTCCCGACGGGGTCGCGCTCATTGCCACCTGTCGGGCCGGCGTAGCCGGTAACGGCGATCGAGATCCCCGCAGTGGAATTCGCAAGGCCGCCTTCCGCCAGGCCTTCCGTCACAGGAGCACTTACGGCGCCGTGTGTGCGCGATATCTCTTCCGATACGCCGAGGCCGGTTGCCTTGGCGCTGTCGTGATAGAGGATGAAACCGCGTTCGACGATACTCGATGCGCCCGACACCGAGGTCATCGCGGCCGCCACCAGGCCGGACGTAACGGTTTCAACTGTCGTGATGCGTACGCCGGCCGTACGCGCGCCATCGAGCACCTTGGCTGCCAGCGTCTTGGTTTGTTCAGGAAACATGACCCACTTACCCACTCGTTGTTGTATCGCTGATGTCGATGATCACATTCTTGAGTTCGGTGTAAAGGTCGAGCGCGTGCATGCCGAGCTCTCGACCGATCCCCGATTTCTTCATGCCGCCGAATGGTGTGAACGTGCTGTAGCGGCTGGCGCTGCCATGCGAATTGACGCTCACCATGCCACTGTCGAGATCGCGCACCACCCGCAACGCCCGATTGATGTCTCGCGTCCAAACGGACGCATTGAGCCCGAATGGACTGTCATTGGCAATTGCGATGGCTTCGGCTTCCGTGTCAAAGGGAATGATTGCGGCAACCGGCCCGAAGATCTCTTCCTGCGCGAT
>JAGDYV010000141.1:0-9213 GCA_049116495.1 Hyphomicrobiaceae bacterium
CCACTGCGACCCGACCTGCAACATCCACGACTATTACGTCGGCGTACGCGGCGATGTCGTCGAGTGCCTCTGGCCGGTTACCGCCCGGGGACGGGCTTTTTGACAATCAGACAGGTGCCGTTTTCAGCCGCACCTCAAACCCAAGGCCGGCCGGCGCCGATCTTCTGCTCATAAGCCGTAATCGCCGCTTCCTTCTGCAGCGTCAGGCCGATGTCGTCGAGGCCATTGATCAGGCAATGCTTGCGATGCGCGTCGATCTCGAACGTATCGGTCTTGCCATCCGGGCCGGCCACCGTTTGGTTCGGCAGATCCACCGTGATCTCGGCTCCCGGCAACTCCAGCAGAAAGCGCAATAGCTCGTTGACCCGCTCTTCCGGCAGTTTCACGGGCAAAATGCCGTTCTTGAACGTGTTGCCATAGAAAATATCGGCAAACGACGGCGCGATGATGCAACTCAGGCCATAGTCGAGCAAGGCCCACGGCGCATGCTCACGGCTCGAGCCACAGCCGAAATTGTTGCCCGCCACCAGGATCTTGGCATCGCGATACGCATCCCGGTTGAGCACGAAGTCAGCGATCTCGTTGCCCTGTTCATCATAGCGCATCTCGGCAAACAGCGACTTGCCGAGCCCGGTCCGCTTGATCGTCTTCAGATACACCTTGGGGATGATCATATCGGTGTCGACATTGATCATGTTCATCGGCGCGGCAACGCCCGTCAGTGTGGTGAATTTATCCATTGTTCGCCTGTCCCTGGTCGCCTGATCGCACTTTGCCACTGTTAAATCCCGACATCGCCGTCCGCGTCAAGCGCCGACGGCGGTCCTTATCCAGACAATGGCGACACGCCACCTTGCGATTTCGCCCGAAATCGACTTGTTAGGGCCGTTGGAAAGCCCTCCACGTCAAAACTCCGGAACCACGCAACTATGCCTGACGATACTGCCGCAGCACGCGCCTACCGCATCGGAATAGACGTCGGCGGCACGTTTACCAAGGCGGTGCTCATCGATCATGCGACCAAGGCCGTCGTCGGACGCTACTCGGTGCTCACCACGCATGCCCACGAGCGCGGCGTCGCAGCCGGCGTCGTCGAGGTCTTCCGCAACGTGCTCGCGCAATCCGGCGTCGCCGCGCACGAGGTCGTATTCCTCGCCCACTCGACGACACAGGCAACCAACGCACTGCTCGAGGGCGATGTCGCCAAGGTCGGGGTCGTCGGCATCGCCGGCGAGGCCGCCGCCAAACTCGCCGAGCCGCAAGTGACGATCGCACCGATTGATCTTGGCCCCGGTCGCACACTGCCGACCGCCAACCAGTTCATCGTCGCCGAACAGGTTAATGACGCCACCATAACCGAGGCCATCGCGGCACTTTCAAGCAACGGGGCCGAGGTCTTGGTCGCCTCCGCGGCGTTCGGAGTCGACAACACTGCCAGCGAGGAGCGCGTTCGCGAACTCGGCCGCGACGCCGGTCTGCTGGCGACCTGCGGCCATGAAATCACCCGGCTCTACGGCCTGACAATCCGCACCCGCACCGCCGTGATCAACGCTTCGATCCTCCCCAAGATGAACGCCACCGCCGAAATGACCGAGCAAAGCGTCCGCGAAGCCGGCATCACCGCCCCCGTCATGATCATGCGCGGCGATGGCGGCGTCATGGACATCGCCGAGATGCGCCACCGTCCGGCCATGACCATGCTCTCCGGCCCGGCCGCCAGCGTTGCCGGCGCTTTGATGCACCTCAAAGTGTCCGACGGCATCTATTTCGAGGTTGGGGGGACCTCGACCAACATTGGCGTCATCCAGAACGGCCGCCCGACCGTTTCGTATGCCCGCGTCGGCGGCCACGAGACCTATGTCAATTCGCTCGATGTCCGTGTTGTCGGCATCGCTGGTGGCAGCCTTATTCGCGCCGAACCGGGCCGCCTCATCGATGTTGGCCCGCGCAGCGCCCACATCGCCGGCCTGCCCTACGCCGCCTTCGCCGAACCCGACGCCATCGTCGAGCCCATTGTCGAGACCTTCGAGCCGCGCCCTGGCGACGGCGGCGACTACATCGCCATCCGCGTCGCCAATGGCACGCGCTATGCGTTGACCACGACCTGCGCCGCCAACGTCCTCGGCCTCGCCAAGCCGGGCATGCACGCACACGGCAACTCCGTCGCTGCGCGCGCGGCCTTCGAACCGTTCGCCGCCATGCTCGGCGTCAACACCGATGCCGCAGCCTGTCAGGTGCTCGATTGCGCGACCGACAAGGTCATCCCCGTCGTCGAGACATTGATCAAGGAGTACGATCTCGACCCCGACCAGTGCCTCCTTGTCGGCGAAGGCGGTGGTGCGGCAGCCCTCGTGCCCCATGTTGCCCAGCGCACCGACTACGCCCACGAAATCTCGAAAGATGCCGAGGTCATATCGTCAATCGGCGTCGCCCTCGCCCTGGTCCGCGAAACGATCGAGCGCATCATTCCGCATCCGCAACCGGAAGACCTCCAAGCCGTCCGCCTTGAAGCCATCGATGCCGTCGTCCGTCTTGGCGCCGATCGCGATGCCGTCGACGTGACCGTCGATATCGACACCCAGACCAACCGCGTCCGCGCCACCGCGATTGGGGCTGCCGAAATGAACGTCCGCGATGAAACCGGGGCCATATCCGAAACTGAGGCCCGGTCGATCGCGGCGCAATCCATGCACGTTGCGGCCGGCGCGCTGACGCTCGTTGCACAAACCAGCGGATATCGCGTCTATGCGGAAGATCCAGCCAGCCCCGCCCGCATCCGCGCAGTCGATTGGGAAGGCACCCTCAAAGTCCAGCGCCGCCGCGCCTTCGCCCGCACCACGACAGCGGGCCAACTCAGTCAAAGCCTCACAGCACTATGGCAGGAAGCCGACATCGCACGCCTCGAAGGGGTGCGCGGCACACCGCGCCTGATGATGATGTTCGCCCGCCACCTCGTCGATCTCTCCGGCATCGAAACTCTGGAGCAGGCATTGGCGCTCGCCGCCAGCGAAGTCACACAACTCGAGGCAGGTGAGACACTCGCGCTCATCGGTGCGCCACCGCGATAAGGCCTTGTCCACCGATCAGGACGACAGCGCTTCCCGGCGGTCATCGCAGAACAATCGAAGCTTCACGATGAATTGCGGATCATCAATGCTGGTTGATGGCAGCCGACGGAAATCAACGGGCAGCCTGTCGAGGTTGAACCCGGGCACGTGCGCCATGAACAGTTTACCGGCACTCACCGCCACATCCGCCTCACCGGTCACAAAGCGCGACCGCCGCGCGCGCTCCGACCATTGCACCAGCACCGCATCAGCGCGCGCGATCTCGTCCTCGATCGTCTCGCTCCAGGTGCGTCGGGAATCCATGTCGCGATCCCAGAACATCCGGAAGCCTTGGGCACGCAGCGTCTCAACTGTGCGTGACGCCCACCCACTATCATCCGAGTCATAACAATAGACGATGGAGGCCGGCGCCGCCTCGCTCACTGCGACATCGGGTCGAAGTGCCTGACGATGGACCAGGACACTCTGTATCGCCATGCTTCTCGCGTAACTCATACTCAACTCCGACGCCAGAAATCCCTGCCAACTCCTTAACACTCGCGTCCTGAACCAGCAATTTCTTTGTTGTTTCTATGAAGCTCACACAATCCCTGCTCGATCAAAAATCAACTCCAATCGTCAGAGAATGCAAAATTTTAGGTATATTTTTCATAAGCATGTGGAAAATTAACCAAAAGAAACGGTTTAAAAATTGCACAATACTTGCTAGCTACAATATGCAAAATTCAACTCGTTTCTATGGAAGATCCACATGACTTCGGAGGAGATGAATGTTTGGGGAATGGTCGGCCAGAAGGGCGGCTCCGGCAAGACGACGATCGGTGTTCAACTGCTGACGCTCGCCCTCAAACGGGGCCTCAACGCAACGATCCTCGACCTCGACAGGCAGCAATCTGCCGTCCAGTGGTACGGTCAACGCTTCGAAAAACTCGGAGACGATCCACTCGCAGCGGCATCCGGCCCACCAGAAGCCCTCAGCCGTCTGCTCGAAAAGGCCCGCGAAGTCGACACTGACCTCGCCATCGTCGACACCTCGCCAGCCATCGACCAGTCGATGATCTCCACCGCCCGATACAGCGACGTCCTGATCGTGCCGACCCGTGTCGACCTTATGGACCGCCTTTCGCTCACCCAGACACTGGAGGCCATCGACAGCCTCAACGCCACCGCGAAGACCGTCGTGGTGCTCAACCAGGTCAGCAAGGACACAAAAACCGAACAGGCAGAAACGCAAAAGATTGCCGACGAGATGGGTGTCCGCGTATTGAAGGCCAAGCTGCAGAGCAATCCCGACTACCCCGCCTCCGTCGAAACCGGTCTCGGTGCCGCGGGCTTTCGCTCCAACCGCAGTTCCTACCGTGATCTGGTCGCCGTCTACGACGAGATCAGAAAGTTCGAAGCGTCACTGAAACCGAAGCGGAGTCGCCGATGACGCGCAAGGCCAGCCCGAAGCGCCAAACTCCAAACAAGAAGTTGCCTGCCAAAAAGGCAGCCACCGCCAAGCAGCCGCGCAAGAGTAAAAGCAAAGGCACCACCAAGACCAAATCCGCCGCGTCATCAGCCTCGCGCAAACGGACCAACCGCGCGCGATCCGGCGCTGCCAGCTCCGCTGTCCTTGGCCTCGTCTCCGGATCTGACGTTCTGCCGCGCACGCCCGTCGGCCCAAGCCGCAGTCGCAAGCAGCGCAAAGGCGTCACCGTCTATCTCGAGCCGGCCCAAAAAGACCTGCTCGACGAGATCGCGGCACACCATGCCATCACGCTGCAGGACCTCGGCCTCGAAGCCTTCGACCTGCTGTTCGCGAAGTATGCCAAGGCCAAATCCGGCTGATCGACTACTTCCGCTCGCCATAACTGACCGCGAGCCCAGCCCGCACGTCCTGTTGGATGCCGTACTGCGGGAACGGATAACGCAGGCCGTTCTTCGACAGCGCATGCATGCCCTCGATCGCTTTTTGCAGGTATTCTGGCGGCAGTGCCATCAGCATCTCGTCATCTTCAACGCCACCATAGCGGCGCTCTGCAAAGCATGGGATCGACAGCGATGGCGTCCTTGTCTTGAGCGCACGCCCCCAACTGTCGGCACAGGCGGATTCGCCAACCACGGACCAGTCGAACCGCTTGTAGCCGGCCCATTGCATGCCGTTGATGAAATACATCATGGCGCCCGGCGTCGCATAAAACAGCGCGATATCCGGCGGATCGAGCCGCCCCGATGCCAGCGGTGCCACCGCCAGCGCATCATATTGACCATCTTCGACACAGTGCATCGCCGCCTGATGCTCGGCCGCACCTGGCTGATCCTCGAACCACACGCCGACCATGTGCTCGCCCGACAGCCACTTTTCGTCCTTGGCATTGCCGAGGCCGACAACCGCGCGGCACTGCGCACCGACAAGATCTTCCGAGGTGATCCCAACCGTCCAGCCAAGCCGTCCCGCCTGCGCCACGATCTGGTCAAGCGTGTGCACATTGCCTGGCCGCCGGACCCTTGGAATCGCCTCCATCTCAGCGGCATCGGCGAACATCTTCATACCAAACGGGATCGTCCGCAGCTTGAGCAGGCGCTCCAGTTCACCGGCCAGGCGCGGCCAGTCGTGGGAGATATAGTCTTCGGCGGTTGTTGCAACAGACATTGCGGGCTCCTGGTCGGTTGAGGCATGATCAAAATTTAGTATAGACGCCTTGTCACGATAGTGGAGACCGCGATGCGCTTATTCATCCTCGGATCACTGCTCATTGGCTGCTTCGGCATCGCCGGACCGGCGATTGCTTGCGGGCCAGAGGTGCACATTCAGTTCGCTGAAGAATCGCCCGATCGCTTTCGCATCAAATTCGTGCGCGGCCCGAAGCTGCGACTCATCTCGCTCAATATCCAATTGAACGGTTCAGCCGCCGGGGCCGTGTTTGACGACTATGACGGTCTCGCCATGCAGGGCCCGCAGCCGGGTCCAAGCGGCGTCACGATCCGCTCAATCAAATACCGCGCCACCGGTCAGGAAACGGTGACCCTGACCTTTGACGGCTTTGTCGAGAAACGCGTCGTTGATTTCCGTTCCGACCTCGATGACAGCGGCACCGCCGGCGATCCCGATCAGAACCACCTCGTCGCCGGCGAGCTGTCAGGCGCATCAGCCGAAGCGACACTGGTCTCAACCACGGGTCGGCGCATTGTCGTAGGCGGCCGGTTCGACAAACTCAACCAGGCCCGGCTCGGCGAGCGCGCCTGCGTCTGATCACTTGTGAAATTCGACAAAGAATCGCACTGCTCCGACCGGCGTAACGCAGTGCAGCATTTCGGGCTCAATCACCCCACGGAAATCGCCAGGGGTCAATTCAACGACGTCTTCACGACCAGCAATCTCATAGCGCAATCGGCCGCTCTCAATATGGATCAGGCCCCACACGCCGGCTTTGGTGGCATGCTCACGACGCAAGCCATCCGGTACCGTCTCTTCCGTGAAAACCGGTGTTCGTTTGTAAGGCACGACATCATCCGGCAATTCCATCACAATGCCTTCTCATAAATCGCCTGCGCCGCTTCGAGCGTCATTTCACGCGGATTGTTGACGAGCAACCGCGTCTGCTTCATCGCATCCTCGGCGAGCATCGGCAAATGGTTGTGATTGACGCCAACCGAACTCAATTTCGGATCCATACCGAGCTCCGGACCAAGCGCCTTGAACGCATTGATCATGCCGGCAACTTTCGCCGAACCGCTCTGCCCTGCCAGTTCCGGAAACAGAATCGATGCGATCTCGGCATATGCATCGCCCGCCTCTGGTCCATTGAATTCCAAGACGTACGGCAGCACCATCGCGTTCGACAAGCCATGCGGCACATGGAAGTGCCCGCCGAGCGGATAGGCGAGCGCGTGCACGGCTGCCACCGGCGCATTGGCAAAGGCCATGCCAGCCAGCATCGAGCCAAGCAGCATCGCGCCCCGCGCCGCACGGTCATCCGGCTTCGCACATGCCGTCCTGATATTCGCACCGAGCAGGCTCAGCGCCTCGCGCGCCAGACAATCGGAAACCGGGTTCTTCTTGTGTTTCGACGTATAGGCCTCGATCGCGTGCACCATCGCATCGATGCCGGTCGCCGCCGTTACGGCCGCCGGCAACCCGATCGTCAGTTCCGCGTCAAGAATCGCCCAATCCGGGATCAATTGTTGGGCGCTGACACCCTTCTTCTCGGCTGATCCTGTGGTCACGATCGAAAGCGGCGTGACTTCGGAGCCGGTTCCGGCGGTCGTTGGTGCCAGCACCAGCGGCAGGCGGTCACCTTTCACAAGTCCGACGCCATACATTTCTTCAAGCGGTTGGTCGGATTGGGCCAGCACCGCCACCAGTTTGGCGGTATCCATCGAAGATCCGCCACCAACCGAAACAACGCCGTCGATCCCTTCGCGCCGGGCGGTTTCTACCGCCGCCAGCACCATATCCTCAGGCGGGTCCGCCACGACATCGGAAAAGATCCACACATCGACGCCGGCCTTGGCAAGGCTGTCGAGCGCCGGTTTGGCCAGCCCGAGATCGAGAATGATTTGGTCAGTTATGAACGCAACCTTCCGGCAACCTACATCGGCCATAATACCGCCGATACGTTCTGTCGCGCCAATTTCGCTCAGAACAGATCGCGTTGTTTGAAACGAAAAAGATTGCATGGGCTGCACAGCCTTAGGTTGAAGTCCACATTTGGTTAATTCTTCGCATGCAGTATACTAACTCCGCGCGACGGGTATCAACCGACGCGGCCGCAATTCGGCAAAGTTCATCCGTTACGAGGCCGCTCCCATTGCCATCGCGTCGTAAAAAACCAGTGATTTTTTATGGCTGGATCGTTGTCGCTGTCGCCTTCATTACGATGGCGGTCGCAATCACGGCGCGCACAAGCTTTTCCCTCCTGTTTCCCGAAATCCTGGCCGAATTCGGCTGGTCCAGCGGTTTGACGGCCGGCGCCTATTCGATCGGCTTCATCATCTCCATGGCGATGTTGCCAATTGTCGGCATACTGATGGAACGGATTGGGCCGCGTTTCGTCGTCCCGCTTGGCGCGCTAATGGTCGCTGGCGGCTTCGTCATGATGACCATCATCACCGATCCGATCGGGCTTTACATTGCCGTCGGCGTATTGATCGTCAATGGCTCCATGGGCATGAGCTACATCGTGCATTCGATGTTCTTGCCGAATTGGTTCGTACGCAATCGCGGATTGGCCGTCGGCATCGCGTTTTCCGGCGTCGGCGTCGGCTCGCTGGTGCTACTGCCACTGTTCCAGAACATCATCGCCGTAAGCGGCTGGCGCGCGGCCTGTTTCCAGATGGCGATCATCGTCTGCATTGCGATCATCCCGATCAACCTGCTGCTCCAGCGCAGATCGCCCGAAGACATGGGACTGCAGCCGGATGGTGACGACGCCCCACCTCCCCAGAGCGGCGCCCACAAGAAAGACGCTCATCTGATCCGGGATTACGCTTGGGCGAACACCAGCTGGAGCATTTCCAACGCCATGCTCACGTGGCGTTTCTGGGCACTTTTCATTGCGTTCTTTTGCGCGTTGTTCAACTGGTATGGGTTGCAGGCACATCAAACAAAATTCCTGATCGACAAAGGGTTCACACCTGGGTTTGCCGCAACCGCGCTCGGCATGGCCGCCTTCTTTGGCATCTTCGGCCAGATCGGCATGGGCGCACTATCGGACCGCGTCGGACGCGAACTTGCCTGGACCTTCTCGCTATCCGGCTTCGGCGTCGCATCTGTGCTGATGGTGCTGATCTCGAAAAACCCGACGACCGAACTCGTTTACCTGGCAATGGCCGCACAAGGCCTGTTCGGTTACGGCATGGCGTCGCTGTTCGGTGCCATTACCGCTGAAATTTTCGCCGGCCCGCGCGCGGCCAGCATCCTCTCGGTCCTCGGCCTTGGCGGCAACATTGGTGCCGGCGTCGGCGCCTTTGCACTCGGCGCGGTTTACGACACTTATGGCAGCTACGAGGTCGGCTTCTGGATGTGTTGGGCCCTATCGATCATGTCGATCGCATGCATGTGGATTGCTGCGCCTGGCCGCATCCGCGTCGTTGCCGGCGAGGCTCGGCGCAGCACGGCGACCAGCCGATAACATCTATGAGCCCTTCAGACTGAGATGGA
>JAGDYV010000142.1:0-37180 GCA_049116495.1 Hyphomicrobiaceae bacterium
AAATGCAAGGGAGCGAGGGGAGCCGCAGCGGCGAGGGCTGAAGGGGGCGATGGCGGTCGGGGCGCTGGCGGCGGCGGCCGCTGCGCTGGCGGTGGCGGCGGTGGCGGCAGCAAGGGCGGTGAAGCAGATGCTGCGCCGTCGGCGGAAGCGGGCGGCACGCCAGTTCTGGCGACCGCGAGCGGTGCCGCGATGCCACAGGCGGTGGCGAACGAGGCGCCGCTGCCGGAACAGCAGGCGCACGCGATGACGGCAGCAATCCCGGCAGCGGCCATCGAAGTTGGCAGTTTTCGGGATATCCTTGAGCTTTGCAGTTCGCGCAGAGATGCCCGCCTGCGGGTCCACCTTGAAGAGCATGTCAGCCTGGTGTCATTTGCCGTCGGGCATGTCGAGATATTTCCGCTGCCGGGTGCGCCAAAAGGGCTTGCAGGGGAACTCGGTGGCAAGCTGTCTGACTGGACCGGCGCACGCTGGGTTGTATCGGTCGGACGCGAAGCGGTTGAGCCGACGATTGGCGAAGTCTTGCGCGCCGAGCGGGCTGCGAAGATTGAACAGGCCAAGCAGGACCCAGCGATCGTTTCTCTGCTGAAGGCCTTTCCGGATGCGGAAGTCGTCGATGTCCGCGCGGCGCAGACCGAGACCGTCGTCGGCCATAATGATGATGGCAATGATCAAGAAGATACATGAGTTGAGGCGCGAAGGAGCCGCACGATGAAAGACGTTATGGGCATGATGAAGCAAGTCCAGCAGATGCAGGCAAAAATGCAGGACATGCAGAACGAGCTTGCCGAAATGGAAATCGAAGGCCAGTCCGGGGGCGGCCTCGTGACGGTGACGCTGAACGGAAAATCCGAAATGCGCGGTGTCAAGATCGACCCGAGCCTGGTTGTGCCTGACGAAGTTGAGATCCTTGAAGATCTGATCGTGGCGGCAACCCAGGACGCAAAGACCAAGGCCGAGGGCCTGATGCAAGAAAAGATGCAAGGATTGGCCGGCGGCCTGCCGATTCCGCCAGGCCTCAAACTGTTCTGAACCTGTCGTTGGCGGGCGATTGCGGCACACAGCACCTTATTCGTAAACGCGGCATTAACGATTGTACCGGTAAATTACGTTCATGCACCCTCACTGAAACCCGAGTTGAGGCAAGGACCATGAGCAAAGAGATTACCGATCTACAACAAATGATGCAGACCTTGGCGACAGCGTCGACCGACCCGAATGCGGTTTCGGTTGGCGATTTTGCCAAGGCCGTGCAAAGCCTGCAGGCCGAGCTGAAAATGCTCGAAGCCGAAGTCAGTCGCCTCGGCAGCAGCGTCGACAACGTCTTTAAGGGCGCACCGGTACCGGCCGCGCATGAGACGAACCCAGAGCCGGCAATGGCCGATACTCAGATCGCTGCGGCCAAACCGTAGACGACACCGGCAAGCACGGCGCCGCTGAAACCCAACGCCACGTAGGCGGCAAATATCTGCCGCCGAACCAACGCGAACACTGCCGTCATGGCCGGAATACAACTGACGCCGCCAGCCACGACGAAGGCCATCGCTGCACCTGGACTCATGCCCTGCTCCATCAAGCCGGCAACGAGCGGCGGTGCCGCGTAGCTATTGAGATAGGCCGGCGCACCGACAATCGCGCTCAATATGATCGGCATCAAGCCATCACCGCCAAGCACGCGCGCGATCGCCTCCGCCGGCATATAGGCGAGCATCAAGCTTTCAAGCAAATAGGCCAGAGACAGCCACTTGAAGAGGAACTGCGCGTTCATTGCAGCCTCTTTGAAGAACACATCCCGGCGCGGTGCTTCCGTCCAGAACCGCCAGACCGGCGCGCCCTTGAACGGCGAGCCGCAACTGCCGCAGCCACCTGAGGCCTGCGGGCGCAGCGGGTCAACGAACCAACCAGCCTGTGTCGCGGCATAAAGTGCAAAGCCGCCCATCAAGCCGATCCCGACGGCAACGAAGGCCTTGGCAATCGCGAACTGAAAGCCCAGCGCACTGGCCGTAATAAGGAAGGCTGGCGGGTCCATCAGCGGCGATGACAGCCAGAATGCCATGACCGGTGCGATCGGCGTGCCGAGGGCGAGAAGACCTGCGATAAACGGGATCACCTCACACGAACAGAACGGTGACAGAGCACCCATCAATGCGGCGAGGCAAATCATGCGGACCTGGCGCCCGACAAAGGCTTTCGCGACGATCGCTTCTGCGCCGCTGGCTTTGAGATAGGCCACGGCCAGAACGGCGAAGAGGATGTAGGGTGCCGTGTGCGCCAGCGACTTCAGTGTGGCAGCAATCGACGCAGGCAATTGCGTCGGCGCAAAAACCGCCAGCCCGATCAGGATCAGCACAACTGCCGCCCAAGCCCCATCAACGCGCGGCAATTTTATGTGTCTGAGCGTTTCAACGAGCGTGGTCATGAGGCTCTCCTTCGGCAGGTGATCCTGCGCGGTCGGCACAACACTCTCTCAAAAGATAGGCGGCGAGTTCGCTGATACGATCAAACGCCGCCAAGTTCCGAATCGAACGACCGTCCTTGGTCTGCTCGATCAGACCTGCGGCAGCGAGAAACCGCAAGTGATGCGTCAGCGTCGATGCCGGTATATCCAGGCGTTTTTGAATGTCGCCAACATTAAGACCTTCCGGCCCTGCTCGGACGAGCACCAGGAGAACCTCCAGGCGCGGCTCCGAACCGATTGCCGCGAATCCCTGCGCGGCCTCGACGAGGCCGAGCGCGGCAATGTTTTCGGGAACGACTTGAAGTCTCGCTGTGGATGTCATAATCCCATAATTCTAGAAATATCGAATAATGTCAATGAAAACCGGTATCGCCGACAGTGGATGCTCCGTGGTGACAAAGAAAAAGGGCGCCACATGGGCGCCCTCGAAATGCTCGATTGCAAGATGCGTCAGATTACTCGTCTGGCCAACGGGTCAACCGCGGCGAAGCGGACTTTCGGTGCCGGATCGACGACGCTGCCGCGCTTTTCCTGCATTTCCATGACCTGGATGGCAGCGGGACCAAGGATCACAACGAACAAGACCGGCAGGAAGAAGATGATCATCGGCACGGTCAATTTCGGCGGCAGGGCGGCAGCTTTCTTCTCGGCCTCCGACATCCGCATGTCGCGGTTTTCCTTGGCCATCACACGTAGCGCCTGACCGACCGGCGTACCGTATCGCTCCGACTGAACCAGGGCGGTTGCGACCGACTTAATGCCTGGCAGACCGGTACGCACGCCGAGGTTCTCGAAAGCCTGACGGCGATCCTGCAAGTAGGACAACTCAGCTGTTGTAAGGCTGAACTCCTCCGCCAACTCCACGGACTGGCCGGCAATTTCCTTGGCAACCTTGGAGAACGCCAACTCAATCGACATACCGGACTGCACACAGATCAGCAGCATGTCGAGGGCATCCGGGAAGGCATTCTTCAATGCCTGCTGGCGACGCTGAATGAGGTTCGAGAGGAACATGTTCGGCAAGTAGAAGCCGAGGAAGCCGGCGCCGCCTGCCATCATCAGTTTGACGAGTGGTGGATATTTCAGATCCGGATTGATGATGAAGACATAGATCAGTGCCAGCACGAACACGAGCGGCGGCATGACGAGACGAAAGAAGACAAAGCCATAGAGCGGCGCTTGGCCGCGCATACCGGCCATCTTCAATTGCTGCTTGAGTTCGTCGGTTTCAAACTTCGAGCGCAGGTCAAACATATCGACAAGCTGCTGCATGAAGCCCTTCGGCGCCTGGCGCAGCTTGGCGCCACCGCCATCCTTGGACTTCAACTCGGCAAGCCTGGTCGCGCGCATCTGATCGCGCTCGGTTGCCATGACCCGGACACGCTGGCCCATGCGATCACGGTCAAGCATCGGCATCGCAATCGTCAGCACCGTGGCGAAGGCGGCAATGGCAGCCGCAGCCATCACAAGGAACTGCGGCTTCATGATCATTTCAATAAAATCCATCATGACGATACGTGCCAACCCTTCTCAAGATGCCCAGGAAAATGCCAAACCAGACTCAACGCTGCCAATCGCGATCAGTATTTGAACGAGATCATTTTCTTCATGACGAACAAGCCGCAGCTCATCCACATCGCCGCACAAAAGACCATGAACTGACCGAGTTTGTCCGTCCAAAGGATCGAAATGTAGTCAGGCGTGGTGATGTAGACCATCATCATGACGCCCGGCGGCAGTGAGCCAAGCACCATCGCCGAGGCCTTCGCTTCGGCCGACAAAGCCTGCACCTTTGCCGCCATCATCTTGCGTGCGCGCAGCACGCCCGACAGGTTGCCCAGTGCTTCCGACAAGTTGCCGCCGGCCTGTTGCTGGATGCCGATGACGATCGCAAAGAAGCGTACTTCCGGGAGCGGCATGCGGCCCATCAGTCGTTCCAAGGCTTCCGACAAGGAGACACCGACGCGCTGCTGATCGACGACTTCCTGGAACTCGCTGCGCAGCGGTTCGGGACTTTCGCGCGCGATAATGCCGAGGCACTCGTTCAACGGCAGGCCAGATTTGACACCGCGCACGATAACATCGATCGCATCTGCGAAGGCCATGACGAACTTGTTCTGGCGACGCTTGGTCAGGAAGTTGATCATCCATCGCGGCAGACCGAAGGCGCCGATGAAACCAAATGCGGCAAACGCGATCGGCGGCATCGTTGGCATGGCAAAATAGGCACCGGCTGCCACGGCAAGCCCGGCGCCGAGGCTGGTAAGCCAGAACATGTTGGTCGACATGCCGATACCGGCGCGCTGCAGTTTCATGCGCAGCGACTCTTTCTTGTTCTTCGCCTGCCGCTCTTCGAGCTCCTTCAGTGTCTCAGCGACCGCCTGTTTGCGGTTATTTGTTTCTTCGACCTGGACAATGCGTGCCTTGCGTGCGCCACGACTTTCGGTGACGCCCTTGCGGCGCGCCTCAACAGCATGGTCGCCGCTGATATACGGATAGGCGAACGTAAAGACGAGGGCGGCAGCGGCAATTGCCGCTCCGACCATTGCACCCATTTGAATCATCTCAGGCGAGATCATGTCAGTCTCCCATCACAGCGCCATCGGAGTCTGCGACTTCCGACGAGGCGAGTGCATCTGCGAGTGCGTGGTGCTCGCCATAGTATTCGGCCCGGTCCCAGAACCGTGGGCGGGAAATACCGGTTGAGCGGTGACGACCGATAATCTTGCCGGTCTTGTCGTCCTGACCCAGAATTTCATAGACCATGATGTTCTGGAGTGTGACGACCTCTTCTTCCATCCCGACAACTTCGGTGATGTGCGTAATCTTACGAGAACCGTCACGCAGACGCGCGGCCTGGACGATGATGTCGACCGAACCCGTGATCATCTCACGAATGGTCTTCGTTGGCAGCGTGTAGCCGCCCATCATGATCATCGACTCCATACGTGAAATGGCTTCACGCGGGGAGTTGGCGTGGAGCGTGCCCATCGAGCCATCGTGGCCGGTGTTCATGGCCTGCAGCAGGTCGAAGGCTTCGGGCCCGCGAACCTCACCGACGATGATACGCTCAGGGCGCATACGCAGGCAGTTCTTGACGAGATCACGCATCGTGATCGTGCCTTCGCCTTCCAGGTTTGGAGGACGGGTTTCAAGGCGCACAACGTGTGGCTGCTGAAGCTGAAGCTCCGCCGAGTCCTCGCAAGTGATGATGCGCTCGTCCTGGTCGATCGGTGCCGACATACAGTTGAGCAGCGTCGTCTTGCCGGAACCGGTACCGCCGGAGACGATAATGTTGCAGCGTACCCGTCCGATAATCTCAAGGATCCGCTTGCCAGCCGGCGAGATCGAGCCGAACTTCTGCAGTTGCTCAAGCTTGAGACGGTCTTTCTTAAACTTACGAATTGTGAGCGACGGACCGTCGATTGCCAGTGGCGGCGCAATGACGTTGACACGCGAACCGTCCGGCAGACGCGCGTCACAAATCGGGCTCGACTCGTCGACGCGTCGACCGACCTGGCTCACGATGCGCTGACAAATGTTCATCAGCTGCGCATTGTCGGCAAACCGAATGTTCGACAGGGTCACCTTGCCGTCGACTTCGATGAACGTCCGCTCGGCGCCATTGACCATGATGTCGGCGATGTCATCACGCGCCAGCAACGGTTCGAGAGGGCCATAGCCGAGCACGTCGTTGCAGATGTCTTCGAGCAGTTCTTCCTGCTCGGCGATCGACATCACGACATTCTTGATCTGGATGATCTCGCTGACGATGTCGCGAATCTCTTCGCGGGCCGCCGTCGGCTCCAGCTTGGCCAGCTGTGTAAGGTCGATCGTATCGATCAGCGCGTTGAAGACGGTCGTCTTGACGTCATAGTAGTCTTCGGACCGCCCACTGGAAGCGCCGGCCGCATCGGAAGGCGGCGGAGCGGCTTCACGCGCGGATTGTTCGGGAGCCGGTGTATTTTCCGGCGCCGCCGTTGTGGCAACCGCGTCGTCGCCCGTCGGCGCCCGGGCGGGCGCCGTTGGAGCGGTAGCCGGAGCGGGTGCCGGCTTGCGCGGTGCGCCTTGCTCGCCTGTTCGTCGTCCGAACATCGACAACTCCTATTTGCTCAATTTCAGCTTCTTGAGAATCGGACCCAGACCAGACGAGGACGGCGCCTGGATCACGCTTTCCTTGCGGTGCATGATTTGCGCAGCCAGCGTGTGGAACGACTGGACCGATTTGATCTTCTTGCTCAGCTCTTCGATCATCTGGCCGTTGTTGGCCGCCTGACCGAAGTTCTCGCTGTCGAATTCGATAATCGTCGTCGCATCAAGATCCAGGCTCTGGCAGAATTCCTTGACGCCGATTTCCGGACGCTTCGGCATATTGGCCATGTTGAGCACGAGATGCGGCGGGCCATCGTTGGACCGTGCCGACTTCAGCAGATCGACGATGTTTTTCGCGTTACGAAGGTTGGCGAGATCCGGAACGGCAGTGATCACCACTTCGTCGGCCTGAGTGAGGATGCGTTTGGACCAATCGGACCAGGCATTCGGCAGGTCGACGACAACGTACGGCACGTTCTGGCGCACGATATCGACGACCATCTCGACGCCGTCGGGCGAAATGTCGTAGTCGCGATCCAGGATCACCGGCGCTGCGAAAATGCTGAGATGATCGGTACACTTGGTGAGCAACCGATCGAGCAGCTGGTCATCGAGGCGTTCGGGACTGGCAAGGGCATCAGCAATGCCCTGCACAGGGTCCTGATTGAAATCGAGACCAGTGGTGCCAAATGCAAGATCGAGATCGGCAATCACGACTTCAGTATTCATGAGCTCCGACATCGTCCAGGCAACGTTGTGGCAGATGGTCGACGAACCGACACCACCTTTGGCACCAATGAAGGCAACGGTGTTGCCGACCGGATCGGACTCCGGATCATTGTAGAGGTTCGAGATGGCTTCCATGAGCTGCAGCGGGCTCAAAGGTGCAACCAGGTATTCGCTGACGCCGCGGCGCAGGAGTTCGCGATAAAGCAGGACGTCGTTCAGCACGCCAACAACGAGAACCTTTGTACCGGCGTCACAGCACTCCGCGAGACTGTCGAGCTGGTAGAGCATCTCTTCGCGCTCGAGGCCGGATTCGATGATGATCAGGTTCGGCGTCGGGCTTTCCTGATAATGCGCGACAGCAGCCTGGGCACCGCCCATGTGCACACTGACGTGAGCCTTGGCCAGACGACGGTCTTCCGCTGCGATCTGAATGGCTTCCGCGGTATCGGCCAGTTCGCAGAAGCACTGGATCGAAATGCGCGGCACGGGACGCGCATTCGATGCGGCTTCGGCAAACTCATAGTCGTCTTGCTCGTCGAAGACGGCTACGTCGCCATTGTCAGCTTCGCCGGCCTGATCGTAAGCTTCGTACTGCTCTTCTGCGGGCGCCTCGTCATAGGCCGGCTGCTCGTCAGCGTATTGATTTTCATTAGACATAATATGATCTCCAGCCTTGATCGCTACTCGCCCTTCTGAGTTGAGACACGCTCGTCCTTGCTCTTCTTGGCGGTTGTCGTCTCACCCTCGGCGTACTTCTTGTAGGCATTGCTGCGACGGTCACCCATACGCGGCGTTTGTGTGCGCGGGCCAAGCAGATCCGCCGGATTTGCAACCATCGCGGCAAAGTTCTGCTGATTGGCGCAGCCAAAGTTCGGATAGGCGACGTTGGCCGGGTCGTGGGCGAGGTTGGTCGGCCAAAGACCGCATTCGGGTGCCTTGGCAACGATCGTCAGATAAGACAGCTGAACCTTGCCACTGCCAGGGCTTGCCTCGACGTGCACCGAACTCGGCGGGAAGCCCGCTTCGGCGATCATTTCGCGAACTTCGGCAACGACCTGCATGCCCGCGACCTCGTTGGCCCGACCGCTTGGCGCCGAAATAACGAGCTTCGAATTGCCGGTATCCGTTGCACGGTACTTGTGCAGGAAGCGCGCGACGCGGTGGCGCGAGCCGTTCGAGATGCCGTAGGATCCGCGGCGCACCGGAATGGACATGGTCACCGGCCGTTGCGACACCAAGATCGGGTGACGTTCGGCCGGATCGATCAGGCTCCAACCGGCAACCTGTGTGCCGGAGGCGCCTGGGCGGCAACCAGCCACCACCGTTGCTGCAAGGGCAATCAGTGCGACGTTCAACGCGGTGCGACGAAGGCCAGATGGTCTCGAGGCCGGTTTGTTTACTTGAAAAGTCATCGATCAGTCTCCAGCCTTGGCGTTATTCGACGATGAAACCAAAGTCTTTTGTGCTGCCTGCGTTCACCGTGCTGCCTTTGCCGTACATGCGGTTCAGGTGGCCGAGGAAGTTGGCTTTCGTATCCGTCGCGGCGGCCAGTCCATCGCTTGGGCGGCCAAGTTTCTTGCGTGCGACAGGGCGGACCAGGTATGGCGTCACAATCACGACAAGTTCGGTTTCTTGCTTGATGTAGTCGCGGCTGCGGAAGAGCGTGCCGAGAATTGGCAGGTCCTTGATACCCGGGAGACCGTCGACGTTCTGGCGAACATCGCTCGAGATGAGACCGGCCAAGGCAATGGAACCACCGGATGGCAATTCGACCGTCGACTTGGCATTACGTTTCTTCAACGCCGGGATCTGGATGCTCGACAAGCTCACGGAACCTGCCGTTGTCAGTTCTGAGACCTCGGTCTCAATCTTGAGACTGATGCGGCCTTCCGACATCACGATCGGTGTAAATGCGAGTGCCACACCGAACTCCTTGAAGCGAACCGCCAGCGAGCCGTTGCCGTCAACGATCGGTATAGGATACTCACCACCGGCCAGGAACTTGGCGGTTTCACCAGAGACGGCGGTCAGGTTCGGCTCAGCCAAGTGTGCGCACCAGGCCGTTGCGTTCGAGGGCGCGGATAGCATGCGAAATGCCTGCTTTGCGCGTGTACCAACCACCGTCTATGCCCGAGTTTCCGTAGGATTCTGGTGATGGACCACCGTTGAAGTTGCGCATAATGGCGTTGCCGTCGGCCAAATCAATGGCGGGTATCGGCAGCGTGCCGAGGCCGGCCGCCGCCGTTAGCGGCAAGGCGTTCTCGGTCAGCACCCGCGTGACGAAGTTGCCGGCGTTGATATCCGCACCAAGGTTGACGCCCAGTTGCTTGAGCAATTGGCGCTGCACCTCAGCGACGGTGACGCGCAGCTGCACCTGCTCTTCGCCTTCGACGGCGAGCATATTGATGACCTTGAGATCACCGATGACGTTGTCGCGCGGCTTCTTCGATACTGCAAAGCGGCGTGCGATTTCGACGGCCTTGAGTGCGTCGGCCGGATTGCGCACAGAGCCCGTCAAGATGAGCGTGTCATTCAGCACTTCGGTGCGAATGTTCGAGCCCGGCATGAGACGGTGATAAAGTGCGTCAAGTGAAGATGTGTCGCGCTCGACCTGGATCTCCAGCGTCAAGATGCGCTCACCGTTGATATCAAAGAAGAAGGCGTTGGCCTGGCCATACTTCTTGCCGATCAGATACGCGCGGTTGGACGATTGAACAACGACATCCAAGGTCGCCGGATCCGAGACGACAACGTCCCGAAGCTCCCGTGGCAACTCAATCAAGAGTGACTTGTTCAATGCAACCGTCAGCCCCTTGGTCATAGGAAGCTGATTGCTGTTGCGGATGCTGAATACGGACCGATGCGAGGTGGCCGCTACGGGCGCGCCTTGACTTCGGGATGATCTGTCGCCGGCGACAGCTTCGCTTGTACCACCGGGGAGGGCACTGGTCATTGCGAAGGCGGCCGCAGAGGCCAGCACGGCGCATACCACCTTCGTTGTTATTTTTCGCATGGGTGTCAGCCTTTTGACGAGCTACCGAATAGGGAGGGACTCGAACGCAGACGCACACAAAACGAATTACAGAAGAGGTATACTGAACTTACGCAAAGATGGTGGACGGTTAGTTAACGCCGTATGCGCGTCGCTTAACACCGTATCGAAGAATGCTGATCGACGTGCTGTCCTCAGGCTTCTTTTTCTTCTTCAGACTGTCCACATTCTTGTCGGCGTTGATGTCGGCAATGCTGCGCAGTGCAAGCGAGATCTCGCCCATTGCGTTGGCCAACGCCAGCATCTCAGACTGTCGTGATGTCAATTCCAAAGTGGCGACATTGCCTTGCGCATTGTTCTGCTCTTCCTTGGCTTCCAACTGAGTGCCGATTGCGAGCACCCGGATGTTGCGGAACAAGGTGTCGCTGACATGCTGTTCGCCGCCATTCTTGTCGCGTTTGCGCTGCGTCAGGATCACATCGACGTGGTCGTTTGGCAGGATCATCTTGCCGACGGCTGTCTGATCCGTGATGCGGGTTGAAATCGCGCGCATCCCGGCTGGCAGGATCGCTGCCAGGACACCGCCCTTGCCGGCAGAAATGAGCTTGTGCTCTGTAACCGGCTCATCCTTGATGATCGAGGCGCGCGCGATGGAACCGCGCAGCTCACGCATCGCATTGGGGCGCAAGTCGTATGTGATGAACGATGGATTTACGGCATTCTTGGGCCATTCCTGCCAACGGAAATTTGATTCGGTGGCAACGCTTCCGAGACCGATCGGGGTCTGCGCAACGAGAATCTGCGTTGAGTTGACCTCTTCCTTGACAATGAGTTTGGGCGGAGGCTGCTTGACGATGCTTTGCATGCCAATAAAAGCCGCGAGGCCCGCGATTCCAGCAATACCGATGCCGAGCAATTGAGCGCGTTTCATAGCTCTAACAGGTCCTTTCGATCCGTCCGACGGATGTCGTAATCTGAAAGCAACCTTGACTGACAATCCTCAACACGACGTTAATCAGGATGTTATTTCGGCACATTCCGCGTTAATTTTCGGCGGCATGCCGCCAAAGCGGCGCATTTTCCGCAAATGCGGCGGCCAAGCGTGTTTGCCTGGCCGGCCGACAGCAGGTCCAGACCGGCCTTAAACGGCGACTGCCGTGAACCAGCCGGTGGCGGGAAAAATCCACAGCGCTGCACCAGAAAGCGCCAGGCCGTATGGAATTCCTTCCTTCTTGTTGTGCAGGCGCAAGGCCCAGGATTGGCCAAGCAACCAACTCGGCGGCAGCATGCCGCGATAGACAAGAAGAACGATCGACAAGAGACCACCCATCAAGACCACGGTGAACATGTACTGCCCGAGATCATTGAAACCGATCCACAGCGAGGCTGCCGCAAGCAACTTGGCGTCGCCGCCGCCGACAAGACCGAAGGCAAAGAGCGCAATGCCGAGCGCCAGCACGCCGCTGCCGGTGCCGAGATGAACAAAGAACTGCTCCCAACTCATGCCTGTCAACGGCGCTGCGATCAGGAAAGCGGCCACCAGAATGATGGAAATGCGGTTCGGGATGGTCATCGTGAACAGATCCATCATCGCCGCAAAGATCATGAGGGCTGGAAACACCAGTAATAGAGAGTACTCCAAGGCAACACCCTTCCTGCGGCCAGATGTACTGGCATCAATTCAACGATGACGGATTATAGCGCCGGAGAGTAAAGCGACCCTGAACGTGTGGTGAGAGTGCCGGGCCACGGCCGCACGGCACGGCACGGCAGTTGTATATGGTAAGGTCGGCACGACACAGCAAAGCCCGCAAACGCGGGCTTTGCCATCTCGATGATTTATTGCCACTCGGCGCGACGACTTCAACAAACCGAAAACCGAGGACCGAGCGACTTATCGCGGCTTACAATGAGGAAGCCGCGTTTCCAAAGATATTTTGCAGGTCCAAACCGACGGCTTGCGCGCCAGCCACGACGGCGAGCGAAAGAAATGCTGCAATAAGCGCATATTCGATCGCAGTTGCTCCACTTTCATCTTTGAAACACTGTTTCCACAAACCCAGCATCGTTCTCTCCTACGACCACACCACATGCCACCGCTTTTCGCGGTTTTTATCGCAACCCAACACGAAGACTTTAAAACATCGATCATTCGCAAATATTAACAAGATTAATCGCACCGAATTTTCGGTTTGAATTGAACGATACTCACTAACAAAATCTCAATAAGAAATACTCTTTCAGAATCACGTCACAGCACTATCAAAAAAAAACCCGCCGAGCCTTGGCTCGACGGGTCTTTTTCAGGCATCCCTGAAACCGACAGCGCGGCTTCAGGTGGCGCCAGCTCATCCTATTAGGATTAGAGCTTCGCGCTGACGTTGCCGAACGTGTTGTTGATGCCGTTACCGACGTTAGTTACAGCACCGATGATGGCGACGCCGATCAGAGCAGCGATCAGGCCATATTCAATAGCGGTTGCACCAGATTCACACTTTGCAAAGCGAGCGAACAATTTCATAACAACTCTCCCAACTCTAGACTAGATTTGACCGATACTCGGTCTTTGGTTTGCCAGGCCGTTGTGGCTCTGACAACGCTGAATATGCCCATCAAAAATTACTAAAAACCTAAGCGAGGATAATCAGAAAAAACTAGGTTAATATTATCTTTCCGGCATTTTATAAAAACACCAACCCATTATATAGCACCACCGAGTTATTGCCGAAATTCCATGTTTTTTACTTCCTTTCCTTCGCGAGATGTACCATCGCCGATCACCCGTTTGCAATTTCTTCACCTTTTCCTGGTCAGATTGACGCTGAGAAATCGAACTTTCACCAGAGGTTGCCCCGAGATGTCAGGATTGCTTACCCGTTCTTCCTTCGGTTCATCGCGAACACTGCTGGCGCTGGTAGCCGGCGCAACCGTCATTGCGGCAATCGCAATGAGCGCGATCACGGCCAAGGCTAGTGACTTGATCGTCAAATATGACCAGTCACAGTTGCTGCGTGTGACACGCCCCGTGGCGGAGATCATTATTGGCAACCCAACGATTGCCGACATATCGGTCCAGTCCAAGAAGCTGCTGGTCGTCACCGGCAAGTCGTTTGGCAAAACAAACATGATCCTGCTTGATGGTGAGCAGAACATCATTCAGGAAAACCAGATCATCGTCATCCAGGACCAATCCCAAGTGGTGAACCTGCGCCGCGGCGTCGCGCGCGAATCCTACAATTGCTCTCCTCGCTGCAACCCAACCATTACGGTTGCGGACGAGCAGACATACTTCAAAAGAGCAGCTGAGAACGCCGAGTTGAAGATCAAACTTTCCGAAGGCGGCGGCACCAGCGGCAATTCCGGTGGCGGACAATAGGCTCCCGGCATGATGGCCCGTTGCACTTAATCGCTAAAAAGGCAGGCCAACTTGGCCTGCTTTTTTGTGGCCGAAGCTTAAGGGCGCAGCGGACGTTCCAACCGCTGGCGGCGATCAACGCCCTGTTTACCATGCCGGGCCGAGAACAGTCCTCATAAAGAGTTCATTTACGAATTTGGTGCTCTTTTTATACGAACACCGAGCGCTTCATTCAGAAATAGGGCAATGGTAATGCGGGCCATGATGAACACCAATGAGCGGAGCGCAGCCTCCCGGCTTCGGAGATTTTCCAACCGATTTTGCCGGGACGAGCAGGGGTTTACAGCCGTAGAATTTGCGATGGTCGCCATGCCCTTCTTGATGCTGCTGTTTGGCACCATCGGGGTTGGCCTGTTCTTCTTTACGACATTCTCGCTCGAAAATGCCGTCGAAAAGGCAGCCCGGCAGATCCGCACAGGCCAAGCCCAGACGACCGGCAAGACAACCTCACAGTTCAAGCAGGACGTTTGCGATCTGTCGCCAAGCTTTGTCGATTGCGTCGGCAATCTGCGTGTCAACGTCGTTTCATCGGCATCGTTCTCCGGCGCAGCGTCGGCAATGGGCAGCTGCACGGACAGCGGTGGCAGCCTGATTCCAGACCCAACAGACGGGCCTGTTCCAGGCGGTGCGGGTGAAGTGGTTCTGGTCACGGTTTGTTACGAATGGGAAATGGCCAAGGCGATCCCATTCCTCGAACTCGGCGACATGGGCAGCGGCTCGCGTCTGATCCGTGCGTCGACCACGTTCCGGACGGAACCTTACAACTAACATCAAGCACTTTCCCGGAGTGCCACACTCCGGGCTCCAACGACACCCACCGTGAGGATTGCAATGCGTAAATTCAGCCACCTCTTTTTCGGACAACGCCGTCTGAAGCGCCTCAACGGTTTTGGCCGTGATGCACGCGGTGTCGCGGCAATTGAATTTGCGATGATCGTGCCGCTGATGCTCTTGATGTTCATCGGCGCGGTTGAATTCAGCCAGGCCATCACGGTCGACCGTCGCGTCAGCCAGGTTGCAAGCGCCACGGCCGATCTGGTCGCGCGCTCAAAGACGCTATCGACGACTGACATGTCAGGCATCATGCAGGTCGTCGAGCAGCTGGTAAAACCTTACGATCACACGCTGCTGAAATTGACCGTGATGAACGTCGCCGCGTCACCGACGGATGCGACGGACACGAAAGTCTGTTGGGCTTATCCGCACAACGGTGGTGTTGGCAGCTACAGCAAGAATGACCCGTATTCACTGCCAACGGGCGTTGTGGAAGCGGGTGACAGCGTTATCGTGACCGAGGTGAACTATGCCTACGAGCCGCTGATCTTCAATCACTTCATCACGTCGACGAAAAATCTCGAAGAGAAGTTCTATCTCAAGCCGCGGCTGTCCAGCTATGTCGAGTATGACGGCAACGACTGCTCGTAACCGCAGATTCACCACACATGCAATCAATGGCCGCATTTCATTTGGACGTGCGGCCTTTGCTTTGCGGTGCCATAGGCCGACCGGCGATGATCAAGGTTTGATTATTGCGCGTTCGCGTCGGCATCATCGCGTTTGATTGAACCGGTTGTTATCGATGCATCGCTCGACTGGTTGTTGCGACGGCCGATGCGGATGCCGTCCTTACCGAGCACGCCGAACCAGTCATCGCGCGGCAGCAGGCGGTCATGAAGGCCCGACCAAAGCTGCTTGGATGATATGCCCTCGACGAACGGTTTCGATGGCGGCGCCAGTAGAAACAGAATTACAGCGAGCGTCGCGATCGTTGCGCTCTCACCTGGCTTGCGGTCGTCGAACAATTTCATGGCGGAGCCGAACGAACGCTTGAGGCGCTGGCCGAGCAGGTTCACCGAGTAGAGTTCATCCAGAAGCAGGTGCGTCAGGTAGCCGATGAACATGAAGCCGCCGGCAAGCCAGGCAACACCTTCGTGCGTGCCGAGCACGTAGTAGAACACGATCGCAGTGAGGAACCACCAGAAGAAGCCGGCCACGATCGAGTGCCAGATCCCACGGTGATACGAAAACCTGTGAAACAAGGCTTCCGCGGCATAGCGCACCAGCAGAAAGGAGCCAAGCCACAGCAACCACAGCTCAGCGATCGAATATTGCGCTGCGTTCATGAAGAGGACGCAGAAGGAAAAGAAGACGGCGAGCCCGGAAAACAGTGCCCGGCTGGCGCGCGAGTCTTTGAGGTCAATATCGGGTAGAACACTGCCGAGCACGCCGGCAAGGGTGACAGCGACGAGGTTCTCCGGCGCGATCACGTCGGCGGCCAGCGTGATCGTTGCCAGCGCCCCGCTGACAATGGTTCCGACGCCGATGTGTGTTGCAAAATTGGCCATGACCGAATCCTTCCAAACACGCGCGGGCGCAATTGGAACCCGTCAGCACAGACTGTGATCAGATTCGCAGGCGCTTAGGAATGATTCGGGCTGTGGATAAATCAGGGTACAGCGCGCAAGCTCAGAAATCATAGACACGGCGGGCGGTGCGCCAGGTTTCTGCATACGCATCGACGGTGGCCGAGATCGGCTTGGCGTAGCCGCCGCCCGCGACGATCGCAACGGGCAGCCCGGAGGCCTTACAGTGCTGCATGACGTGGGCATCGCGCCGGCTCAGCCCGTCGGCGCTGACCGCCAGCCGACCGAGACTGTCGACGTCGAGCGGATCGACGCCGGCGAGATAGAGCAGCAGGTCCGGCTGGAAGGCCGCGACGGCTTCGCACGCCTCCGCGACGGCTGTCAGGTAGGCCGCATCCTCGAGGCCGTCGGGCAGGGCGATGTCCAAATCCGAGGCGACCTTACGGAAAGGGAAATTCTTTTCACCGTGCAGGCTGGCCACGAACACATCAGGATTGTCACGCAGTATGGCGGCGTTACCGTCTCCCTGATGCACATCAAGATCGAGGATCGCGACGCGATCGACAGCACGTTCCGCGAGCAACGTCAAAGCTGCGACCGCGAGATCATTGAAGACGCAATACCCCGAACCGAAGTCTCGATGAGCGTGGTGCGTGCCGCCTGCAAGTTGCCCGGATACGCCCGACGTCAGAGCCTGCCGCGCAGCGGCCAGCGAACCGCCAACGGTGGCACGCGATCGACGCGCGAGTGTCGAACTCCAAGGCAGGCCGATGCGGCGCTGCGCTTTCGGGCTGAGCGTGCCATTGAGGATACTCTCGATGTAATCGGCCGAATGGGCCTGCAAAAGGTGCTCGACGGACACTGGCGGCGAGGGCACGAGTTCGGCGCCGCCGAGTAGGTTTTCCGCGATGACCCGCTCGCGCAGCAACCGGTATTTGCTGATCGGAAAGCGATGCTTGTCGGGCAACGGCAGTTCGGGCGTATCGGGGTAGAAAAAGCGCGGTGGCGACATGCGCTCTATATCCTCAGAAAGCGCAACCAACGGAAGACGTTGACCACACTCATGGCGGCGGCGGCAACATAGGTCAGCGCGGCGGCGCGCAGGATTGAGCGGGCGGCCGGCAGATCGGCATCGGGAATGTAACGGCCGCCGGCCAATATTGGCAATGCGCGCCTAAAGCTCGCATCGAATTCGACGGGCAAGGTGACGGCATGCATCAGCACCGTGAGCAGCGCGATCAACGCAATTGCGGCCACCTGTACGAGCAGGATTGCAGGTGATTTAGCAATGAGAACCAGGAGCGGTGCCGCCAGCAGGATGACGGTTGCAGCGGCTTGCAGCCAGCCGGCGTTTTTTGCGATCTGTGTGCGTGCCTTCAGCGGTGGATAGCCGCTGGCATCCTGGATGGCGTGCCCGACTTCGTGCGCGGCGATGACCACTGCCGACAGGCTCCGGCCGGCATAATGCGGCTTCGTCAATCGCACGACCTTGTGTTCCGGGTCATAGTGATCGCCCTCCTCGGTCTGCTCGACCTCGACGTTCAAGAGGCCGATATCATCGAGGATATGGCGCGCAAACTCGCCACCCGTGCCAGGGAAGTCCGCGCGTGGCTCGGAATGCCGCGCGATCACACGCTGCACCCAGATTTGCGGTGCAACCGCGATGACAATAAGGAAAACGACGGCGATAATGATGATGGCCATGGGCGGATCCCGGATGGTGTGCGCACGCTGTCCTGTTCGAGTGCGAAGCGCCTCGCCGTAATATGGTGATCGTTCACCACAAGTGCCAGCCAAAGGTGCGAGAATGCCATGTAAATCCCGGATAGCCTGGCGACATCGACACGAACCGCCAGCACGGGTTTGTGCTGCAGAATCGACAATATGATGAATGGCAAGTAGATCAAACCTTCTACCCGAACCCCCTGTAACAAATGCCGACACATTCGGCACTGCGATATGTCGATGTATGAGCAAACAAGGAACTTGCGATGATTTCCATCGAAGAGGCCATAGCCGGCCGACAGAGCACACGCGCGTATCTGGAAGACAAGGAAGTGCCGCGCGAACTCATCCTGAAGGTGCTTGAGGTCGCAAGTCGCGCGCCATCGGGGTCCAACATCCAGCCCTGGAAAGTATGGGTGATCACCGGGGAGAAGAAGGCGGCGCTGACGCGTGAGCTGCTGGAACTGCATAGGGCCGGCGACCCAGGCACGCATAACTACAACTACTATCCCGTCGAATGGCGCGAGCCCTACATCGGGCGGCGCCGCGAATGTGGCTGGGGCCTCTATAGCGTGCTCGGCATCGAAAAGGGCGACAAGGACAAGATGATGAGCCAGCATGGCCGCAACTATGAGTTCTTCGGGGCGCCTGTCGGCCTGTTCTTTACGCTCGACCAGGACATGGAACTCGGCAGCTGGCTCGACACCGGCATGTTCGTCCAATCGGTGATGCTCGCGGCGCGCGGTTTCGGGCTGGAGACATGCCCGCAAGCGGCGTTTGGCAAATTTCACCTGAACGTCGCGAAACACATCGGCATGCCTGATGACCAACGTTTGGTTTGCGGCATGTCGCTCGGCTTTCCAGCCCGAGATGCCATCGTCAATACGTTTCGCACGACACGCGTCGATGCCGAAGGCTTCACGACGTTTGTCGAGTAGCCCGCAGCCCGCTGATTGTTATCTATCGAGAGCGATCATGCGGGCCAAGGCCTGGTCTTGCTGCGCCTGCAATCGTGCCACTTCAGACAAGGTCCACTGATAGGCATCGGACTTCAACTCGCCGTGACGATGCCAATCAAGAAGGCCGATTTCAGGCGGCAGCGGCGGCACGAGCAAGATGTCGTCGGGGCCGAGGTGCGGGTCAAATCTCTGACTTTGAGCCATCAGCGCGCGCGCCAACACAGCGCCAATCATCGGCACCTCGCCGAGTTGCTTGCGATCCTTGGCCGTGGCCAACCGGCGCAGCAGCTGACCGCGCGACGGCAAGTCGCCGTAGTTGACGGGAAACGGCTCGTGCGCTGGAACATGAAACGCGGCGACAATGTTCGGGCCGCTTTTCAGATCTCGCATCACCCGGATCGGAACGTTGTCAACGAGGCCGCCGTCAACCAGCATCTCGCCATCATCGGTGAAGAAGGGCGGCAATAACGCCGGCACCGACCCGCTGGCGCGGACCGCCTCCCAGAGTTCGCCTTCGCGCTGGCAATGAAGTCCGCCACTCGACAGGTTCGTCGACACGGCGAAATAGGGAATCCAGAGGTCCTCGATACGGTACGCACCGTAGGCGTCGCGCAAATGGCGATCGAAATGCGTTTGATCGAGCAGGGAGTAGACGGGCAGCGTGAAGCGCCGCATCGCACCGCCGGTGACGAACATATCCTGGGTCTGCTGTTCGATTTGCTCCGGCGTCTCACCCATCGCAAAGGCAGCCGTCATCGCCGCGCCGCCCGACGTGCCGCCCATCATATCGAACGAAACGCCAGCCTCGGTCAGCGCCTGATAGAGGCCGACATGCGCAGCACACAGCGCGCCACCGCCGCACGCAACAAGCCCGGTTGCCGTGCCGTGAATGAAACGGATCAAACGAGCCGTGTCACGCGCATCGGCGAGGCAGACATGGTGGTGCATGTGAACCGGGCGCTCACTCAGCCACCATCGCGTGCCGTGGATCGGGTCTTTGTTGGCATGCAACAAAACGAGCCGTTGCGCCGCCGGGCCGTGCAAGGTTTGCGCGAAACGCTCGATGTCATTGAGCTCGACCGGGGCGCCAGGATCGCCCCCATGCGTGGCGACGCTGAGCACCAGATCAGCCTGACGCACGGCGGTTTTGGACCACTCCGTCAATGTGTGATCGGCCAGATAGACAACGTAGTCGTAGTCCGCTTCGAGCGCGTTGAGCGTGCCGGTTACTTCGGCGTGCGTGCGATCTTTCGCGGCCGACAACCTGCGACAATCGGCGACCGTCACGATCCTGACGTTGGCAAGTTCGGCCAGCTGATTTTGAAACTGTTGGTGGAATGCCGGCGGAATGGTTGGGCTGCCAGCTGGCACGATGGCGATCGTGCGCGGCCGAGGGTCCGGCGGCGCAACGCCCAGGCGATTGCGATCCGCCAAGCGTTTGGCCAATGTGATGGTCAGCGTCTTCCAGATAAGGGGACTGTGCTCGGCGAGCGCATCGAACGCAGCGCGGGTCAGGCGCAGGACGACACTTTCGCGCAATGCCGTCGCCGTCGCGGTGCGTCCACCACCAGCCAGGAACGCCACTTCGCCAATCAGTTGTCCGGCACCAATTTCAGCGAGCGGACCCGCTCTGTTTTCAGTTCGGACCTCAAAACGGCCAGAGACCACGATATACATCGCGTTTGCCGGCGCGCCCTCGTGCACCAGGATATCACCGCGCGAAACACGCACCGTTTCGAGACTAAGGCACAGCTCTTCACGCAGGTTAACAGGGAGCGCCGCGAAGAGATCGATCGTCTCGGCGCAAAGACGCTGTGTTTCGTCGCTCATACGACTCCCTCGTCCGGTTTTTGGCTCCGGTTATTAGACCTGGATCTGACGACGATAGGAAGTCTTGCATTTCTGACACCCACGCAAAATCCTGTCACTCCAGCGTGATGAACGCCGCAACGCACCTTTGAGATGTGCTGCCCCACTGGACGTACGTGCGCTGGCTACGGTCCATTGGCAATGATAAGCTGCGCGTCCACCCTTCGCTATCACCGACCAGGAGCGCGCCCATGGCGACTGATGACCCTGTTTTGAACGCCGGCCTGAGCGCGTGGCGCCAGCAGACCAACCACAATCGCTTGATTGAATTACAGGGTGGTGCGTCCAGCCAAGCTGTGGGCAGCGGCGTCAAACTCGCCCACTTCGCTAGCTCCGCCTTTCGGATCACGACGCCGTCCGGGCTGACGATCATGATCGACCCATGGCGCAACCATCCGAACGGCAAATGGGACTGGTATTTTCACGACTTTCCGTTGACGGCCGTTGATATCGGGGTTTCGACGCACGCGCACTTTGATCACGACGCCCTGCATCTACTCGACGCCAGCGTGCTGCTCGACAGGTTGATCGGGAGCTATGAGTTTGCCGACGTCAAGATTACCGGGATAGCGGACAAGCATGCGATCGATGCCAGCAATGCGATCTACGACATGCACCTGATCAACAGTACGTTTGGCGGACAGAAGCTGGACCCGCCCGATAACGCGCGCTCATGGGACAACTGCATGATCCTGATCGAGACAGGTGGCCTGCGCATTCTGCATTGGGGCGACAACCGGCACAATCCATCGGAAGAGATCTGGCAGCGGCTTGGCGACGTGGATATCCTGCTGCTGCCGGTCGACGATAGCCAACACGTCATGGGTTACACGATGAGTGACGAGATCATTGCGCGGCTTGGCCCGAAGGTCGTGGTGCCGCATCATTACTACATTTGGAACATTGTGCAGCGCCAGAGCACGCTGCTGCCCGTCAAACGCTGGCTGGACACACAACCCGTTGTACGAGAGCTGGATGCGGCCGAAGTTGCCTATACGCCAGAGATGCTGCCGGCGACGACGACCATCGATCACTTCGGAAATCATGTCGCCTTTGACGTGAAAGCGTGGCATAGCGCTAATGGTCTGACGATTGACAACTAGACGTTGCCGAAAAGACTCATTCCCGCACTTCGATTGCCGGTTGCTCAGCTAGAATGACTGGCGGGGCCCGGGGCCAGACATGGCGGGGCCTCACTCGGCACTGGATCAGGCCGACAATAGCGCTATTATAGAGAAACAGTGTTCTCCACCGACCACACACACGCCTCTAGATGTTGCTGGACAGTCACCACCCGAATCATCCGATAACGTTGTGTGTGGACCATAAGGGGATGGCGTCAATGCAAAAAGTAGTTGTGGGACTGTCAACGCTCGTGACCGGGCTTGCGATTGCGGCTTGTTCAACGACGCCCGCTTCATTTATTTCGACCGGCTCCTTGCCAAAAGTGTCGGAGACGGTGACCAAGCCGACAGCGTTTGCCAAGCCCGTCAAAGCCGCCAAGGCGACGCGGATGTATGTCTGGTCCGGTTTTAAGGAAAAGGACTGCAGTCCGGTCGCTGCCGATATGAAAGTCGCGACAGCGCCGACAAAAGGCACGATCACGTTCAAGCCGAACGAGCCGATCACGATCCAGCACAGTGCGTCCGGAAAATGCGTCGGCCAGCGCATGCAGGGCACCGCGGTCTACTATACGCCGAACGCGGACCAGATCGGGCCTGACACATTTACGGTTTCGGCGACGACCGCGACCGGCCAGGCCGTGACCCGCTCGTTTAACGTGACGATTGAATAGCGCGGCACTGGACGCTCTACGCCTCTGCGATGACACGCAACGTTGCCGTGTCTTTGACGCCGATCAGCATTGATCCAATGCTACCGTCGGCCGCAGCTGCGCGCCATTCCTGTATCCGCGCCTTGATCCGATCTGGCGTACCAACCAATGACGTCGCATCGACGAGCTCATCAGGCACCGCTGCCACGGCCTCGGCACGACGGCCGTCAAGGAACGCATCCTGGATCTTGACCGCCGCGTCCTCGTAGCCGAGGCGTTTGGCGTAGTCGTTGTAGAAATTCTTGTCGCGGGCGCCCATGCCGCCAATGTAGAGCGCCAGATCGGTCTTGATGACATCACGGCATGCCTGAAGGTCATCGCCCATTTTGACCCGCACGAAGGGGGCAATGTCGAAATCCGTTAGATCGGTGCTGCGACCGGCTTTGCGGCGGCCTTCCTCGACGTGCTGGCGCACCAGATTCGCTTTTTCCGGGATCATGAAAATCGGCTGCACGCCATCGGCAATCTGACCAGAAGTGCGCAGACCGGCGGGTGCGAACGAGCCCATGTAGATCTCGATTTTCGGGTCCGGATGCATGATCGTCTTGAGTGCCTTGCCAAGGCCCGTGGTACCCGGCCCGGTGTTCGGGATCTGGTAGAATTCGCCCTGGAATTCGAGGGGCTTTTCGCGGGCGAAGACCTGCCGGATGATCTCGACATACTCACGCGTTCGCTTCAGCGGCTTGCCAAACACTTCACCGTGCCAGCCCTCAATGACCTGCGGCCCCGACGGGCCGATGCCCAGCAGGAAGCGACCGCCCGACATCGCCTGCAGAGACATCGCCGTCATCGCCGTACATGAAGGTGTCCGCGCCGACATCTGCATGATGCCGGTGCCGACCTTGATCTTGGTGGTGCGCGCCAGAATCCAAGAGGCAGGCGTCACCGCGTCGGAGCCCCACGCTTCACTGGTCCACACGGAGTCGTAGCCAAGCCGCTCGGCTTCCAAAATGAGATCCATGTCAGGCCCGCCAGGCGCGCCTTTGTAGCCAATCAGCAATCCAAGTTTCATTTGTCCCGTTGTCCCAATTAATTTGCCATGTCGGGCGATCCTGATCAGCAGGCGCTGTCACTCCGGCGGCGGCAAGGCGTCGCGAATAAGGGTTCCAAACACCACCATTTCCGGACTTGTCTCGCGATACCGGTCCGTCGCGGTGATCATGTAATCAAACTCGCCGGCGGGCGGAATGGGCGGCATCGCGGGCAACTCCGGCAGCTTTGCGAACACATCCGGCACGGTGGCATCAATGCGGGCGAGGAGATCCGTGCAACTCGCCTTTGTGGCCGCATGATCGAAGCGCGGCACCAACACAGTTGCGAGATGCGCAAGATATCCCGGCCAATGCCCGAGCATGCGGTAAAGACCCGGCACGAACGGCTGACCGCCCACGTCCGCACCGAATTGCATCAAGACCGCCCGCACGTCGCCTGTCAATTCATCAGGATGGATAATCGAAGGTAGCGGCGGCAGTGGTTTTGGCGAAGGGGCGTTAGCGGCTTGCGCAAGCCGCTCAGGCCCATGGCCGTCAGGCCGCTGGCCGGCCAGCAGCATTCTGAGCAATCCCGACAGCATCAAGTTGGTTGGTGAAACGCGGATAAACAAATCAGCCACGGCGCGGATTGAACGTTCGCCGGCTGCATCGACGCCCAGCACGCGCAGGGCGCTCCGCGACAGCTTTGGCAGCGGTTCGACTTCTACCTTGGCCGCCGCATCCCACGCTGCTGCCGGCGCCGAACCGTCCAGAAATGCAGGCCGCGTTGCGGCCCATGTCCACTCCAACCAACCAGGACAGGTCGCCATGTGCCGCTGCAGCGTCGATACGTAGGGCACGGCGCAGGTTTCACGGATCTCCTTGTAGATCTGTGCGATCTCGCCGGTCGCGTCTTCTTCCATGAGTTCGGCTAGCATGATTGCTCCCAAATATTGCCGCATGCGGATCCAACAAGGCGCAGCGCAGAACGCCTCAGAGATCTTCCAGCATGCGCTCGGCGCTGGTCTCGCCAAAACCGGATTCTTCAAGATAAATTCGCGTCACCACACCATCATCGAGCACCATCGAGAAGCGCCGGCAGCGTGGCCCGTAGCCCTTGGCGCTCATATCGACTTCGAGACCGGCGGCCCGCGTGAAATTCAAGCACCCGTCGCCGATCATGGCAACTTTGCCTTCGGCGCCGTGCTCACGCGACCAGGCCGCCAGCACAGCCGCATCGTTGACGGCGAGACACATGACATCGTCGATACCCTTCGCCTTGAGGGCGTCGGCATGCGCGACGAAACCTGGCAGGTGCTTGGCCGAGCATGTCCGGGTGAACGCCCCCGGCACGCCAAAGAGCGCGATACGCCGGCCCTCGAAGAGCACATCGGACGATACCGGCTCCGGCCCATCATCGCCCATGCGAAACACTTCGACAGTTGGAATTCTGTCTCCGGCCTGGATTGTCATGTCACCTGCGCTCCTCATCGGTTCGGTCCATTTTCCAATCGGTTGACGGTACAGTATCACCCACGAATTATCACGAGCACTGCCGCCCGGGATAAATCCTGCTAAGGATCACAATTGCGGCCGACGCAATCGAGTGAACCACGATGATAGAACAAGCAATCGACGACCTGATGGCCCTGCTGCCGATCGAGGGTGCCCCTGGCAAGGAGGCCGCGATTGCCGCGGCGTTGCATGATCGCTTGCTCGCAATTGGTGTTCCCGAGGAAAAGATCCGTCACGACAACGCGCAAACGCAAAGTGAATATGGCGGCGAGGTCGGCAATCTGATCGTCCAGATCGATGGCAATCTGCCGGCGCCGAGACTGATGTTCAGCACGCACATGGACACGGTGCCCGATGCGGTCGGGTGCCAGCCGCGCCGCGACCGGACGGTCAACCGGATCGTCAACGATGCGCCGGGCCGCGCACTTGGTGGCGACAACCGTCTTGGCTGCGCGATCCTGCTGGCGCTGGCACGGCAACTGGTGCCAATGCAGGGCGCGCACGCCCCCGTGACGCTGGTGTTCTTTATTCAGGAGGAAGTCGGCCTCGTCGGCGCCCGCGGACTCGACGTGGCGCTGCTTGGTACGCCGCTCCCTGCGATGTGCGTCAACCTCGACGGCGGTCCGGTCCACGAACTGGTGACGGCCGTGACCGGCACCGAGCGTTTCACGATCGATATCGCCGGCATACCGGCACACGCGGGGCGGCCTCAGGGCGGCGTTTCGGCGGCGATGATCATGGGATTGGCGCTTGCTGAATTGCAGCAGGGCGGTTGGCATGGCCGCATTGAGCGCAATGCCGGCAAGGGCTCGGCCAACGTCGGTATCGTGGAAGGCGGGCAGGGCAGCAACGTCGTGATGCCGTCGCTCAGTATTCTGGGCGAAGCGCGGTCCCATGACCCGGTGTTTCGCAAGCAGATCATCGATACCTGGAAGAATGCCTTCACGGTCGCGGTGGAGACGGTCACAAACGATGCCGGCGCAACCGGCTCGGTGACATTTGGCCCGGGCCCGACGTACGAGTCGTTTGCGCTGGATGACGACGAACCGGTCGTACAGTTGACGGTTGGCACGGCAAAGCGCTGCGGCTTTGACATTGAAACCGTGACCAACGACGGCGGCATGGATGCCTGCTGGATCGTCCGGCACGGAATTCCGGCGGTCACCGTTGCCGTCGGCCAACGTCAGGTGCACACCGCCGATGAATGGGTTCACCTCGACGATTTCGAAAAAGCCTGTCGGCTCGTGGTCGCGATTGGGACCGAAGGGCACCGTCATCTCTCCTGACAGGGTTTGTCAGCAGCGCGCGGCGGCCGAGCGCCAGGCGGTGCCGAAGATGACACTATTGCGCCGTGCCGATCCTGGTCCGTTGTTGTCAAGGAAGTAAGCCGTGGTCGATCCGGTCTATATCGCTGCTGCGATCGCCGTCGCGGTCAGCATCAATTTTGGTGTCGCGAGCCACATCCAGCATATCGCGCTCGACCACATGGATGCCGGCACCGGGACGCTGATCAACATCGCGACGACGGCGCTGATATTCTGGGTGTTTAGCCCGCTCTATCTGGTGCCCGAAACATTATTGACGCCGCCCGTCATCTACTTTGTCGCCGCTGGTCTGATCGTGCCTTCGGTGTCCATTACGTTTTCGACGTTGAGCGTAAAAACGATCGGCCCGGGGCTCACAGCCGGTCTCGCGGCAACGTCGCCGATCTTCGCGATGGTGGTTGCCGTTCTGTTTCTCGACGAAATCGTTACCAGCCGTATCCTGTCCGGCACGATGATCGTCATATTTGGCGTCATGTTGATTGCCGGCTTTCGATCGCAATCGACGACAAGCAATTGGCCGCTGTGGGCGATCTCATTGCCACTTGTCGCGGCGCTGACGCGCGGTATTGCGCATCCCCTGATGAAGCTTGGCCTGACCGGCCTGCCCAGCCCGCTGACCGCGGGCCTGATCTCAACCAGCGTATCACTCGTCGTGCTGGCGTTGGTGCGGCTTGGCTCGCGACGCCGCCTGCCGGGATGGAACCGCGGTTACCTTTGGTTTGCCCTGTGCGGTGTGATCAACGGTGCCGGTATTGTCGGCGTCGGCACCGCGCTCAACATCGGCAGTGTGATCGTCGTCTCGCCGCTGGTTGCTGCGACGCCGGCCTTTACGCTGATCCTCGGCTATCTGGTGTTCCGGCGCGAGCGCATCACCTGGCCGACCGTCGCGGCGATCGCGCTGATCTTTGTTGGATGCGTGCTGATTATTTTGCGGTGAGGTTGGGTGATTGCGTCGAACCCCTGAGTTCTGATCACCCGTGATAGTTTGAGCAACAGTGCCATCCCTAATTCTAAGAAATAGTTCCATGCCCAATTAACTTGTCGACTCAATTGCGTTAAAGTTCTCCCCATTGAGACCAAATATATAATCATAATCCAATGGTACGCGGGCGTCCGGTCGAACGTCGGGGCAATACCACCTGCTACCTAGGATAACGAGGACATGGCAAATTATACTCCACAGCACGTGGCTAACTACTTCCTAAAGCGAGCCGATGAAGAAAATCGTCCGATCACACAATTGAAGTTGATCAAGCTCGTCTACATCGCACATGGCTGGAACCTCGCATTGCTGGGAGAGCCGCTGTTCGATGAACCGGTCCAAGCTTGGCGGTACGGACCGGTCGTTCCTTCCGTGTACCACGAGTTCAAACATTTCGGCCGTCGGTCGATCGATCAAATGGCCGAAAACCTCGATCTCGATACAATGGCGGCAGAATGCCCTCAAATTCCTAAGAGTGATGCGCAGACGCATAAGATCCTAAATTTGGTCTGGAACGCCTACCGTAAGTTTTCCGGCGAAGCACTCATAGAGAAGACACATGAAGAAGGGTCGCCGTGGTCGGAGACGTTCGAGCCAGGTGTCAGATACTCAGTCATTGACGACGACCTCATCCGACAACACTTCGAAGAGCGGATCTCAGCCTATGTCGAATATGGCAGACGCTCTAAAAAGGGGTCACGAGGAAAAGCCGCGTGATGACCTGCTGTCGGATCTTGAAAGCCTCAGCGCAGAGCAACTTGAGACGGGCGTTCAAGACCGAGAAAAATTTACGGAAGAACGTCTTGCCAATCGAAAGCGCTAGAACACTGCGGAAGAAGGAACGACAATTTCGCAAGCCAAGCAGCGTCTGACTTGGGCAGGCTGCTATCTCCTAATCGGTCTTCTCGGCGTCAGCGCCCTCACGCTCACTCACTTTATCGCTACGTATGCCTTCTTTTTATCGAAGAAGCCCGAACAGGTGGGCGTTTTGCTGTGGGCAATCTTTACTCACGCGGCGGTGGCAGCCGCCTCACTGTATCTCCAGAAAGTCCTCCGGAATAACCTGGACTAGTTTTGGCACCAGCCATTCTCCTGACCCACACCTTGCCATTTGGCGCGGCCCGGACCAATCTGGCGGTCCCACCCGATTTGCGTGATCACACGCCCTCAACGGAGAACGACATGCCGAAAGCCTATTGGATGAGCACCTACCTGGAAATTCATGACGAAGAGAAACTCGCCGCCTATGCGAAAATTGCTGGTCCGGCCGTGTTGGCTGCCGGTGGCCGCTTTTTGGCGCGCGGCGTGGCCATCAAAGCGTTCGAAGCCGGCAAGGTGCAACGCTCGACACTCGTCGAATTCGAGTCGCTGGAAGCGGCCATCGCGGCGCATGAAACGCCTGAGTACAAGAAGGCGCTGGCAGCCCTCGAAGGCGGCGTGACACGCGATTTGCGGATCGTCGAAGGAATCGAGTGACACTTTCGCCCCGCCCGACCTGACAAGGTCTTGCCGGGCGGGGCCTCAAATTCAGCCGGCGATGAGCCGCATAACCGGAGGACGTTCCATGAAGGCTGCCGTACTGTACGAAGCCAATCAACCGCTTGTCATCGAAGACATCAACGCCCGCAAGCCGGGTCCCCGTGAGGTTCTGCTCAATACCGCCTACGCCGGCCTGTGCCACTCCGACCTGCACTTTATGGAAGGGCTCTATCCGCACCCGATGCCGGTGGTGCTCGGTCACGAGTCGGCCGGGATCGTGGACCAGGTCGGAGCGGAAGTTTCGTATGTAAAGCCGGGCGACCATGTCATCACCTGCCTGTCGGTGTTTTGCGGGACCTGCGAGCAATGCACCAGCGGCCGGCCCGTGATCTGCACGAACACTGACGTCAAAATGCCACCAGGCAAGGCCGAGCGGCTGAGTTCTCAGGACAACAAGCAACTGCACACGTTCGTCAATCTGTCATCGTTCGCAGAGCAGATGCTGGTTCATGAAAATGCGATCGTGAAAATCCAGAACGACATGCCACTCGACCGCGCGGCATTGATCGGCTGCGGCGTGATTACGGGGTTTGGCGCCGCGGTGAACACGGCCGCCGTGCGGTTTGGTGATACGGTGGCGGTGATCGGTTGTGGTGGTGTCGGCATGGCGGCCATCAACGGTGCGCATATTGCGGGCGCGAGTCGCGTGATCGCGGTCGACACCAATCCCGTGAAGCTGCAGCTTGCGACCAAGCTTGGCGCGACGGACCTCGTCAACCCCAACGACGGCGACCCGGTCGAGCAGATCAAGGAAATGACCAAAGGCGGCGTCAATCACGCGATCGAATGCCTCGGCCTCAAGAAGACCGCCGAGCAGTCGTTCGAGATGCTGCAAGTGGGCGGAACGGCGACGATTGTTGGTATGGTGCCGTTCGGCGAGAAGATCGAACTACACGGGTTCGACTTCCTTCGCGAGCGCAAGATCCAGGGTTCATCGATGGGCTCGAACCGCTTCCGTACCGATATGCCGCGGCTGATCGACCTTTATCTGCAAGGCCGGCTGCACCTCGATGACTGGATCTCGGACACGATCAAGCTGGAAGAAATCAACGACGGCTTCAAAGCGATGAAGGAAGGCCGCGCGGTGCGCTCGCTGATCGATTTCGGGATCAGTTAATTTCGATCGAGGGCCGTGACAGGCGCCGACGCGCCCTTACTGTACTTTGGGCGCGTGATGCCTGCATCGGCGTGATCGTACGCCGGATACCGAGCGCATGCGCGCCCTGATCGCGGTTGCGTCCTGGCCGGAAACACTCTGCGGATAGTCGAAAGGACTTGTTGTATGGACCAGATCACGGGCGACCTGGCGCTCTATCATGCATGGGTGTCGAGTGCGTCCAGACGGGTGCGCTTTGTTCTCGAGGAAAAGGCGATTGCCTATCAAGGCATCCTCGTTGACCTGCTGGCCTTCGAGCAGCATTCGCCCGAGTATATCGCGATCAATCCGAACGGTGTCGTACCGACGTTGGTCCATAACGGTACGCCGGTGATCGAGAGCAGCGTGATTTGTGAGTATCTTGATGAGGTATTTCCGGAGACGCCATTGCGCCCGGCTGATCCACACGCACGGGCTCGGATGCGGGGCTGGGCGAAATGGACCGACGAGGTCGTTATCCGCGCGTTTCAAGTCGCCAATTGGAACCGCATGATGGCCCCAACGGCGCGGCTGTGGAGCGATGCCGAGGTGGAAAAGCGCCTCGCCGCCGTACCGGTGCCGGATCGGCGCGAAGATTGGCGGCGAATGGCCCGCGAACCCTTTAGCGACAGGGAAATCCACCACGCCGTCAGTAACATCCGGCGCACGCTTGAACGGATGGAGCGTGACCTCACCGGCAGCCCGTGGCTGGCTGGCGCAGCGTTTTCATTGGCGGACATTCATCTGTCGCCGTACATCGTGCGCATGGGCGAGCATGCCGAACGCGGCATCCAACTGGCCGACTATCCAAATTGCAACGACTGGTGGATTCGCCTGACGGCGCGACCGGCATTCGCGCGCGCGCGGATCGAACCGGTGGCGTTCAGCGATTAGATGGTGCCACCTGACCAACCGGGAGAACGATCGTGACGAGTGACGAGATGCGCAATGACCGCGGTTTTGCGATGGACCCCGGACGGTTGGCAGAGATGGCGCAACGCATCGCAGACAAATCGCTGTCGCCCGTCGACCTGGTACAGGGCTATCTCGATCGCATTGCGGACGTGGAGCCGTCCGTCCAGGCCTGGCGCGAACTCGACGGCGATCGGGCGTTGCGTGTCGCGCAAGAGCGGGCCAACGAGGCACAACAAGGGCGCATTCGCGGGCCGCTACACGGCATCCCGATCGGTATCAAGGACATCATCGATGTCGAGGGGCTGGCGACGCGGTGCAACAGCAAATCACGCGAGATGGCTCCGCCGGCAACGGCCGATGCGGAGATCGTGTTGCAGCTCAAGGTTCAGGGCGCAATCGTCCTTGGCAAGGCGCACACGACGGAGTTTGCCTATTTCGATCCATCTCCGGCGCGCAACCCATGGAATACCGCACACACGCCAGGCGGCTCATCGAGCGGCTCTGGAGCCGCGGTAGGCGCCGGAATGGTGCCGCTGGCGCTTGGCACACAGACAACGGCTTCGCTCAATCGGCCGGCGGCATATTGCGGCATCGCTGCATTCAAACCGAGCACGCGCTCGATCCCAGGCTATGGCGTGGCGCCACTCGCGGCGTCCTACGACACGGTCGGATTCTATGGCGGGCGGGTGGCCGATGCGGTTTATGCCTTTCGGGCCGTAAGGCCCGCCTATCTGCACACAATGCCGGACGACGACGCCAACGCAGCGATCCACGTGGTGTTGCTCGATGATCCGCTGATCAGCGATGCGTCGGCTGACAGCCGGGCAGCATGGCAGACGATGGCGCAGCGGATCGAGGCCGCCGATTTCAGCGTCACGCGGGCAGGCGCGCCGATCGACTTTGAGCAGGTGAGGAAGGTGCACTGGGAGACGCAGATCTATGAGATGTCGCGCACGCGCAGGGATCTTCTGGATCTTGCGCCCGGTCAGGTCGGCGATCGGCTGCTGGAAACGCTCGGCGATGGCTCGAGGATTTCGGAGACCGCCTATCTCGATATGCGTGGCGAGCTCGATCGGATGCGGACAACGTTCGTTGGCGCCTACCGACCCGGACAGGTGTTCCTATGGCCGGCAGCACCGGCAACCGCGCCCCGCGGCCTCGAGTCGACTGGCGATCCTCGATATATCGCGCCATGGACGGCGCTCGGCGGGCCGATGGTCACGATCCCGGCCGGACGCGGCGACAACGGACTGCCACTCGGCTGCATCCTGTGCGGTCTTCCGGGAAGCGATGCGGCACTTGCAACGACCGCGCTCAAGCTGGCGAAGGTCTGTGAAGAAAGCGTGCTGTGACGCTCGGACGCCGGTATCAGGTAGCGTCCGTAGAACCCGCAGGGCGTTCCGATACCGATCCGTCCTGCGCGATCTGATGGCACGTCGGCCTGTGTTTTTCGATCAAGGTCGCCACGCGGTCGGGAAGATTCGACCAATCGACGGGCTTGGTAAGAAAGTCGTTGGCGCCGACCTGCATGCCATCCGCACGTGAAGCCTGATCATGTTGCGACGTTATGATCAGGATCGGCAGGTCGCGCAGTTGCAGCGTTGCGCGGATCAATGCAATGAGGCGCAAACCATCAATCTGCGGCATGAGCAGGTCGATGATCGCAAGATCGAACGGCTCGTCCAACAGCCGGCGCATCGCCGCCGCGCCTTCAGCCGCCAGACCAACTTCAAAACCCGCTTTGCCGAGGCAGGCAGCCGCCACTTCGCGGAAGACGGGATCGTCGTCCGCAACCAGGATACGGTTTGGCTTTACGCTGCCGACCATTTGATCTCCGGGTGTCATTGTGCTTGTGCGCCGCACATGAGCGACCAGGCACAACCTCAGGGCGCATCCAAAACATTGCAACCCACGCTAGAAATATCTAATAACTTATCTAAAATCGCTTGCATATATTGCAACGCAAAAGGCCTCTACGAGGTGTTAATTTGTGTCCCACATTCTATCGAGCAACAATTTTCTTATTTTCTTCCAACCTCAACCTTCCCGCCTTTGAAATGCAAACGCGTCGACACTTAACATGAATACACACACCCTACAGTCGATAGGAAGTATATTCTGGATCATTCTCCGTTCTACCAGTAGTTTTTTGTGCGACAAGCTTCGATGGCTAACGTCCTGGCGGTGAATACGGAACGCCGACACTCGTTGTCACACCAATATTCCAATCGTAATTTTGGCCGCATCACGTAGCCGAGCATCTCAACCGATCACGGACCGAACGCAACTCAACGAAGCAGCACCTGCCGAATATAAAAATGAGGAACTCAAGTGCATTTCGTAAAACTCTATGTATAATTTTAGGCCCTTGTTGCAAGTGTATTTTAAAACAATCAAATTCCGTGAAATTTATTCCGGCATTTAATTTATTAACTACTCCATTTTACCTCCCGGAAATAATCGCAATTTATTTTGCACCAAAATAGACATGCCCTGGAACCATCAAACGCGTTCTGCATGTTGACGAACACATGATGTGTAAACCCAACGAGACATCGCGCGCCTACACATAGTGGCGCATCGCTGTCTTCATCTGCAAAGTGGGCGAACATATGCGTTCCTGGAATATTCAAACTCTATACAAGAAGACCCGATATTTTCTGCGGGATCGATCCGGTGTGATCGCGATCATGTACGCTCTGACGCTGTCGCTCACCGTATCGGTTGCCGGTGCCGCCATTGACTTTGCCAACTACACCACCGCGCGCAGTGAAACGGGCAACGCCTTGGACTCTGCCGTCCTCGGCGCAGGACGCGCGTTGCAGCTTGGTGAAAGCGATGAGCAGGCAATCACGGTTGCCAATCAATATTACGAACAAAACAAGTCCAACCGGCTGACGGTCGACAATGTGACGATAACGGTCGAGAACAATCGTACCGAAGTTGTGGCAACGTCGGACGCGAAGCTCAAGACTTCGTTCCTTGGACTTGTTGGCATTCCCGAGCTGGAGTTCACGGCGCAAGCCCGCGCGCTGCTTTCCGCCGGCGCCAACTCCGGCAGCCATGTCGAGATCTCACTGATGCTTGACACAACCGGCTCGATGTCTTGGTCCAGTTCATCCGGCGGCCGGAAAATGTCGCACCTCAAACTGGCGGCGAAGGACCTTATCGACATCGTCGTCTGGGATGATCAATCGCAATTCTCGTCGCGCGTCGCGCTGGCACCGTTCGCCGAGTACGTCAACGTCCACACGACCTATTTCAACGCCGTAACGAACGGGTCCCAGAGCAATAACTCCCGAACCTGCGTAAAAGAACGCGGCGGTTCCAATCGCTACACGGACGAGGCGCCCGGCGGCTCGAACGGTTATTTCGAGCGTTACACCCGGTCGCGATCATGCAGGCCGTCCACGGCCTATATCATGCCGCTATCAAGCGACAAAACCCAGCTCAAGTCGGCAATCGATGCACTGCCAACGAGCGGCGGCACCGCCGGGCACCTTGGGACAGGCTGGTCCTGGTACCTGCTGTCGCCGAAATGGAATTCGATCTGGCCGGCGGCAAGCCAGCCGAATGACTACAGCATGCTTTCTCAACTCAATGACGACGGCAAACCGCTGCTACGCAAAATTGCAGTACTCATGACCGACGGCGAATACAACGTGAAGCATAGCGGCAGTAGTTCGACAACGCAGGCCCGCAGCGTTTGCACGAATATGAAGGCTTCCGGCATCGAAATCTATGCTGTCGGTTTTGAAATTTCGCAAGGCGGGCAGGCCGACACGACGATGGCACAATGCGCGTCTTCGCCAGATCACTACTACAATGCGAGTGACGGTGACGCGCTGCGCTCGGCCTTCCGCGACATCGCGCTGAAGATCTCAACTCTCCGGATCTCGGAGTAACGGTTGCGAACCCTTCGCCTTGACCGAACTTGCTGCCAGTCTTTCTCCTGCACACCTGGTAGCAGTTCCACCGAGGCGGAGGGTTCGCCGCTCAACCATCAAGATCGCTGCGAAGAAATCTGCAGATGGCCTATTGCACGAACATGAAGCCGGCAACCTGACTGGACTGACATGAGCACTCAACAGCGACATATGCCGACATGCGCGTTCACGCCGACTTCTGGCATCAAGGCGAGCGCGCGGTTCCGGATGGGCGATTTTCTATCCGACCGATCCGGCGGCATCGCAATGGTGTTTGCCTTTGTGCTTCCCATCCTCGCCGCCATCACGACTGGGGCAATCGACTACGCGCTCGTCGTGCGCCAGAATATTTGGCTGCAGAATGCGATTGATGCCGCAGCGCTGGCGGCCGCGAAGGAGCTTAGCCTGTCAGATCGCAACAAGGAAAACGTTCCAGCGATTGTCGAGGCTTCGGTGCAGAGCCTCATGAAAGCGAACGGCAGCACCTACGAGCCGCCGCAGTTGACGACCACCATTCGGACTTCGCCACTCGAGGTGGAGATTGCCGCGACGCAGAAGACGGCCTCCATCATGAGTTCCGGATCGTGGTTTCGAAAAGATTCGATTGAGAAACGGAGCGTCGCACGCGTCGTCGGCAGGCCCAATATCTGCTTGCTGGCACTTGAGCCTCGTGAGATGGGTGCGCTGTGGTTGGTCAAGACGGCCAGGATGACCGGCAACGATTGCTCGATTTTCTCGAACTCCGAGTCTTCCAGCGGGCTCGCCGTGCGCGATGGAGCGCAACTCGCCGCAGACAGCATCTGCTCGGCGGGCGGCGTCCTTGAGGGCGGTGAGATTTCGCCGCCGCCCATCTACGATTGGCCCCAATTCGAAGACCCATTGGCCGGCCGGACGGAACCGGCGATCGGCAGCTGCCGTTACACGAAACTGAAAATCAAAGACGAAACCCGGACGCTTTCGCCCGGCGTTTACTGTGGAGGACTGGAGATCTCCGGCAATTCGGATGTAACGTTTGAACCGGGCGAGTATATCATCAAGGATGCTGCATTCGCTGTGCGCGATGACGCCAAGATCACGGGCATCGGTGCCTCCTTCTTCCTGCACACGAATACTTGGCTGTTCTTCGGCCACGATACGACCCTATCCTTGGAAGCATCGAAAAGCGGCAGCATGGCCGGATTGTTGTTCTTCGGCGCACGGTCTCAAAGCAAATTCGTGACCCACACCATCCTCAGCCGAAACGCGCAGACGTTGGTTGGGACGATCTACCTGCCGCGCAATTCCTTCATCGTCGATGGCGACGCCAATGTCGGTGGTACGTCTGCTTACACGGCGATCGTGGCCCGCCGTGTCGTCCTGTTGAACGGTCCACACCTCGTCTTGAACAGCGATTATGACAAGACCGACGTGCCGGTTCCGGAAGGCATCAAAGGTGCGGCGCAGCCGGTTTCACTGGTCAATTAGACGGTGCCACCGCCTATACTTGCATAAACAAGTGTCTGCGCATCTCGGGCGACAACCGTCCTGGTCACGAAAGATTAGGGCTGTTCGACTATTCTTGACGGCATTGTCCTTGTGTCAGGTCACGTCGTGCTGAATTTCGTTTCGAGTTCGATCCGCAACAAGATCACAGCCGTCATCCTGGTGGCCGTGCTGAGCGCGGTTGTGATCTCGTCGGTTACGGCAGCCTTGCGTCAGGCCTCACGACAATTCGATGCCAAACAAGCCGAAATCCAAGCGATTGCCGCGGCCATGTCGACGACAATTGCCGGTCCCGTGGCGACCGGCGACCGACGGCAAATCGCAGCAACGTTGAACGCGATTTCGCGGATCCCGGGCCTGACCTACGCGGCGGCGCGCAACATGGCCGGGCGCACGCTATTCCAACACGGCACCGGTGTCGTTGTGCGTCATAACCTCAATCAGCAACAGGCGAACAAGGATATCGGCCCGCTGAACGCGATCTATCTTGGCACGTATGTTACCGAGACCGCGATCGTGCATGGCGGCAAGCCGATCGGATGGCTGACGTTGATTGCGGATTTGTCATCGTTGCGCGATGCGCTTGCCGACAGCCTGATCATGTCGCTGGCGATCGGTGCCATCGCGGCAGCTATCGGGATCGGGGCTGCGATCTATCTGCAGCGAACGATTACCGGTCCGATCAATGCGTTGACGCAAGCGATGATCGAAGTTCGCGAAACCGGCGATTTCAATCGCATCGCATCGCGCCAAAGCCATGATGAAACCGGCCTCATGGTCGATACGTTCAACGACATGCTGGCGCACATTCGCGACCGCGATGCAGCGCTCTCACGCCATCGCGACGAACTGGAACTGACGGTTGAGAAGCGAACCGTCGATCTGCAGGCCGCGAAAGTCGCGGCAGAGCACGCGAACGCGGCCAAGTCGGACTTCCTCGCGACCATGAGCCATGAA
>JAGDYV010000143.1:0-42916 GCA_049116495.1 Hyphomicrobiaceae bacterium
GGCGTGCAGAAGCCGCATTGCGCGCCGAACGCTTCAATGAAGGCATCCTGCAGCGGGTCGAGTTTTTCGCCGCGACCGAGCCCCCCGGTTGTCTCGAGCGAACGGCCTTCAACGGTCTCCGCCAGCGTCAGGCAACTGAGATGCGGCTCGCCATCGATCATAACCGTGCAGGCACCACAGGTTCCTTGCCCGCAACCGTATTTCGGCGACAGGTCCCCGACACCACGGCGCAGGACATCAAGCAGGTTCGCGCCTTCATCGACGAATACGGCGGCGTCCGAACCGTTAAGCTGAAATGTGACCGGCTTCTTCGACATCACCAGGCCCTCTCGGACAGCAGCAAGCGTTTGAGGTGGACGGGCGCCACTTCACGCCGATACCAAGCCGACGCGATCGCATCGTCCTGCGGCGCCAACCCGTCCGTCGCAACAGCAAGCGCAGGTGCAATACCGCGCTCGTCGACGGTGGCACCATCGAGCGCCTGCTCCGCGGCCTTGGCACGTAGCGGCGTCGGGCCCATCGCGCCGAATGCAATCCGCACATTGGCAATTCGACCGCCCTGGCGCGGCAGCCAAGCGGCGATGCTGAGCACCGAGACGCCCTTTGGTTTGACCCGACTGACCTTGACAAACCTGAACTCTCCGTTAGCCGGACGGCTGACGGCGACAGACGCGACAAGGCCGGCGGATTGCCCGCGCCCGGCAAGAAACTGCTCGATCGCCTGCTCGCGCCCATCGGCCGTGCGCACCACGGCGTCGAGTGCCAGAAGGGCTGTTGCAAAATCGCCGTACGGGCTCGGCGCGAACAGATTGCCACCGACGGTCGCCATGTTGCGGATGGCGGGACCGCCGACCGAGCGCGCCGCCGGAGCGATGAATTGCAGATCAGAAGATTGGATGATTTCGGACATGGTGACGCCGGCGCCAATAACGATCCGCGCGCCTTCCGTGCGGATTGCGGAGAGTTGGGTGTCTCGGGTGCGCACGATCCGGGTGAATGTTTGATCGCCGTAATTGACGGCACGCATTACCAATGTGCCGCCCGCCAGAAAGCGAGCATTGGCATCCATGGCGGTGGCGGCCTCGGACAGGCTATCAAATGTGTCGACACGCAGCATGCGTCACGTCTCCGGGTGTAAACTGTGCAGGCCCATGAGCTTCTCGATCGCATCAAAGCCCGCAACGTAGATGTCTTCGCCGACCAGCTTCGTCATCGCCTCGGTTTCACCAGCGCGGGTGTCGAACCGGGACTCCCACTGCCAGAACGTCCTATTGCCGTCAGTAACGGGATAGAGACGGACGTGGGCGACATAATTGAACAGCGGCACAGGCGTATCCAACAGGCAATAACTGAAAGTCTGCTCGATATCTGAGAGTGTCAAAAGTTGCTCGCGCAGTTCCGAACCATCTTCCAGCTTGAAGCGCCGGACACAGCCGATTCGGTCGCCATCACGGCCCCGTTCGATCTGGCTCGTCGCAACGGCCGGATGCCACTGGTCATGACCATTAAAATCGCGCAGCACGTCCCAGACCGCCTCGATCGGCGCATCCAGTACAGTGCTTTTAACGACCTTGACCATGGCGCAGCGCCGTCCCCTCAACTACCGAAATGACGCTTCAGGGCATCAAAGCCGGCGAGAAAGACATTGGTGCCGATGCCGTTGACGAGATCGCCTTCCTGCGCCGGATCGCAGGAGAACTCGGCCGACCACTCAATGAAGCAGCGCTCGCCCTCGGTCACCGGCGTCAAGCGCAGCGTGGCGACGTAGTCGGTAAGCGGCATCGGGCTCTCAAGGATCGCATAGGTGCAGAACATGTCGTAATCCGACAACCCGAGCAGCTGCTCGCGAATGTTGTCTCCGTTCTGTAGATTGAAATTGCGGATGCACCCGATCTTGTCGGAAGGCAGCGCCTCCTCGATGCGGCTGTCGCGAATCCGTGGGTGCCATTTGGGCAGGCCGTTGAAATCGCGCACGCGCTCCCAGACCTTCTCGGCCGAGCCATTGATGACCGACGATTGGTAAACCCGTGCCATTTACGCGCTTCCCTTGCTGCCGGCGTCATCTCCAGACGGCCTCTGTTTCGCTTCTGCCTTGGATTTTTCGTTCTGCGAGCGACGCTGCTCGGTTTCGATACGTTGCAGATCCGACGCCTCGCGCAGGATGCTCTGCTGCTTCGACAGGTTGCTCCCATCAATACCGATATCATGCAGCAAGCTGTCGACCATCGGTGCCTGCACGCGGTAACGCAGCGCCGAGTTGATCACCTCGTCGGTTGGGCTGCTGCCACCGCCATTACCGCCTGCATGGGCGCCATCGCCGCCGGCCCAGCCGAGACCTTCGGTGCCGCTGCCGCCGAGTTGCATGATCTTGATCTCGTTAATTTTCTCAAGCGGCTTGACGGTCGCGGCGACAATGCCCTCGACATGCTCCAGCATCTTGCGTTTAAACAGCGAATGACGAGCCCCGTCGGTGAGTACATTTTCGGCTTCGTTGATGAGTTTTTGAGCTTCCGCTTCGACGGTCGCACGGACGCGCTCAGCTTCCGCCGCAATGCGTTTTTCCTGCGCTTCTTTCTCCGCCATGACGACATCAACAGACTTGCGCCGCTCGGCCTGCTCGGTTTCCTGAGCCGTCTTGACCCGCTCGGCAGCTTCCGTGGCGCGCGCCTTTGCAAGATCGGCCTCGACCGCTGCCGCGCTCTCGTCGAGAGACTTCTTGTAAAGCTCGATGGCCTTGTCCATCTGCGCGGCTTCAACGGATTTTTCACGTTCGATCTCTAGGCGGCGGCGCTCGGTCTGGTGGCCGATACGCGCATCATCGAGGCCGCGTTCCGATGCAATCCGGGCGCGTTCAACCTCTTCCTGGCTGGCAATCTCCGATTCACGCAGCGCCTGGACGCGCGCGATTTCCAGTTGCTCAAGAACCTTCTTGCGCTCGAGTTTGCGCGAATCGAGTTCCTGCTCGGCGACAATCTTCACGGCATCGACGGTCTTCTGCTTGGCAACCCGGGCCGCTTCGATCGCTTCGTCGGCCGAGATTTGCGCGGCGTCCAACGCCCGGTTGCGGCTGATCTCAAGATCACGGATACGCTGGTCGCGCGCAATCCGTTCAGCCGTTGTCTCCTGCTCCTGCGCAATTCGCATTTGCTCGACCGCACGGCGAGACGAGATTTCCGATCTCTCGATCGACTGGTTCTTCTCGATTTCCCGGGCGCGCACTTCCTGTTCAGACGCAATGCGCTCGGCATCGATCACCTTCTCTTTGACGATGCGTGCGCCTTCGATGATCTGCGACCGCTCGATTTCAGCCTTTTCAAGGACTCTGGATCGGGCAATCTCGCGCTCGCGCATATCCTGTTCGTAGGCGATGCGCTCGGCAGCCACCTTCTTTTCCTTGGCAATGCGGGCTGCTTCCGTTGCCTCGGACTTGGCGATCTCAGCTGCCTCGACAGCCCGTGCCCTGGCGAGATCACGTTCCGTCGTTGCTTCCTCGGTTTCAATCCGACGCAATGCCGTCTGTGCCTCTTGCGCGATCCGCGCCGCTTCAACCGCCTGGCGCGCGGAAACCTCAGCTTCATCAACGACACGGTTGCGCGCGATCTCGAGCTCACGCGTTTCCTGCTCGTAGGTAATGCGTTCGGCAGTCGTGGCTTTTTCCTGCGCGATGCGACGTGCCTCGGTTGCCTCTTTGGCGGCGATCTGAGCGGCATCGATCGCTGCCACGCGCGCAACCTCACGCTCATCCGTGACCTCCTGGGCAAGGATACGCTCGACGCTGAGATGCTTGTCCTGTGCGATGCGTGCCTTTTCGACGGCCTCGCGCGCCGCAATTTCCGCTTCGTCGATCGCCTTGTTGCGCTCGATCTCGATACCGCGGATCCGCTCCTCCTGGGCAATACGGGACTTAGACGTTTCCTCGCCCGCAACCAGCTGAGCAAGTTCAACCAGTTTCTGCTGCTCGATCTCAAGTTCGCGCGTCGCCTGTTGGGCGGCGATACGTTCTGCTGAGAGCGCCTTTTCGCGCGAAATGCGTGCTGCCTCGGTCGCCTGCTGTGATGCGATCTCGGCCTCTTCGAGCGCTTTCTGGCGCTCGATTTCAAGTTCGCGCGTGTCGCGATCGGACTGAATCCGCTCCGCGTTGATGGTTTTTTCCTGGGCGATACGCAGACGCTCACTGGCTTCCCGCGACGCGATCTGCGCTTCCTCGACGGCCAGGTTACGTGCGATCTCCTGTTTCCGCGTTACCTGCTCGAATTCGATGCGGGCTTCAGTAACGCTCCTTTCCTGAGCGATGCGCGCCTTTTCAACCTGCTCCTTGGCGGCGATATCGGCTTCGTCGATCGCACGCTGCCGCTCGATTTCCTTGGCCTGGGTCTCGCGATCTTTTTCGATTTGCGCTTCGGTCACGGCACGTGACACGGAGATCCGCGCTTTGTCGATCGCTTCCTGCGTCGCGATCTCAGCGGACTCGGTCAATTCGCGCGTCCTGATACGTTCTTCCGTCAGCACCTTTTCCTGCGAGATCCGAGCCTTCTCAAGCGCCTGATGCGTCGTGATTTCAGCTTCCTCGATCACCTGCTGGCGGGCGATTTCCTGCTGCCGGATCGAGCGCTCGGATGAAATGCGCGCCTCCGAGATCAGTTTGTCGTTTTCAATCCGTGCCGTTTCGATGGCCTCGCGACTAGATAGCGTCGCCTGCTCGGCTTCCTTTTCACGTTCGGCGCGTTCGCGGGCGAGATCAGCGCGCTGCTTGGCACGTTGGATTTCGATTTCGCGTTCCTGATCGAGGCGCGCTTCCTCGCTTTCCTTCTCGATATCGAGAACCTGCTTCTCCGCCTGCAGATTGCGCGTGCGTATCCGGATCATCGATTCCTGCTCGATGTCGTTGCGCAGTTTGCGCCGCGTTTCGATCTCCTGGATGACCGTCGTCAAACCCTCCGCGTCAAACCGGTTGGACGGATTGAAGAACTCGAGGTCCGACTGGTCAATATCCGTGACCGCGACGCTTTCCAGTTCGAGCCCGTTCTTGTCGAGGCCGGCCTGGGCCGCTTCGAGCACGCGGGCGACGTATTCGTTACGCCCCTCGTGAAGCTCTTCGAGGGTCATTTTTGATGCGACCGTGCGCATCGCCGATACAAACTTGCCCTGCAGCATCGAGTGCAAGCGCTCAGGCTCAAGCGTGCGCCGACCAAGTGTGGAAGCGGCGAGGGAAACGGCCTGCCGCGATTGCGCAACGCGCACGTAAAACTCAGCGTCGACGTCGACCCGCATGCGGTCCTTCGTGATCAACGCTTCGTCCTTTTCGCGGGTCACGGCGAGTTGGAGCGAGTTCATATTGACGGGGGTGATGTCATGGATGATCGGCCAGACGAACGCGCCGCCATCGATGACAACTTTTTCACCAAGGAAACCGGTCCTGACGAACGCGATCTCCTTGGTGGAACGGCGATAGAGCCAGTTCATCACCCAGTACAAAATGAAAACGACAATGACCGCGAAAATCAGCCAAAGAATCATTTGCCCGATCAGCTCACCAGTCATCATGATACTCTCCTACGCTCATTCACCCGCAGCGACATCGCTGAACTTCAGGTGCGTCCAATCTGCTTGAACTTCTTCGTCTGTTCCGTCAGTGCAATTTCCGTCGGCAGCCGCTCCATCGACGATGCGCCGTAGAAACCGTGACAATTCTTGGTATTTTTCAGGACATAGTCGGCATCCTCCGGCATCGCGACCGGGCCGCCGTGCACCAGAACGATCGCCTGCGGGTTGACCGCCAATGCCGCCGCCGCCCATTCGTCCACGAGCGCCGGACACTGCTCCAGCGTCAGCGACGTCTCGGCGCCGATCGCGCCGCCGGTCGTCAAGCCGAGATGGCACACGATGATATCCGCACCAGCCTCTGCCATCGCTGTCGCATCGTCCGTCGAGAACACGTACGGCGTCGTCAGCATGTCCTTTTTATGGGCCATCGCGATCATGTCGACCTCGAGCTGAAACGACATGCCAGTTTCTTCGAGATTGGCGCGGAAAGTGCCGTCGATGAGACCGACCGTCGGGAAGTTCTGCACGCCGGAAAAGCCCGCCGCCTTCACCTCATCCAAAAATTTGTCCATCAGACGGAACGGATCGGACGCACATACGCCGGCCAGAACCGGCGTCTTCTTGACGACGGGCAGAACCTCACCGGCCATCTCCATGACAACCGCATTGGCATCGCCGTAGGGCATCAAACCGGCGAGTGAGCCGCGACCGGCCATCCGATACCGGCCCGAGTTGTAGATCACGATGAGGTCTATGCCGCCGGCTTCTTCACACTTCGCCGACAGCCCGGTTCCAGCGCCGCCGCCGACAATCGGTTCGCCGCGCTCGATCATGGCACGATAGTTTTCGATCAACTGCTTTCTATCAAACATACTCTAACCCCCTGCTGAATTACGCCGCGGCGCCGAATAGAACCCGCGGAATGCCTGAACGATCAAATCTGAAAATTCGGGATCGTTAATGTTGTACGGCACGCGGATCAATTGCCGCGACGACGTTTGGCGCACGGTATCTTCCAATGCCTTGAAAAGCGCATCGTTTGCTGCCGGGTCGTAAAATGCCTGACCCGGCGCATCGAGCCCCGAGACACCGCCTTCGGGCAGATAGAAGCGGACGGGGCCTGTCATCTCATTGAGGCGCTCACCGATCCATCGGCCCATGATCTCGTTCTCGGCCGGCGTCGTGCGCATCAGCGTGATCTGCGGGTTGTGCTCGTATAGTTTGCGGCCGCGGTATTTGTCAGGGACCGAATCGGGCGCTGCGAAATTGACCATGTCGAGCGCTCCGCACGAGCCGATGTAGGGCAGGCCGGCGCGAATGGATGCCCCGAAGCGGTCATCGTCGGCCGCGAAAATTCCGCCGGCGACCTTATCGCAGATTTCCGTCGTGGTGACGTCGATGACGGCGGTGAGCTGGCCGCTGTCGAGCAGTTTCTCCATCGAGCGCCCGCCGACACCGGTCGCGTGGAAGACCAGACAGTCGAAATCGCTTTCGAGTTGGCGCGTAATCTGCTGCACACACGGCGTCGTCACGCCGAACATGGTCAGGCCGATGGCCGGTTTATCGACGCTCTCGTTGGCGCGACCTTGATCCTGAGATGGGCGGTTCTTGACCATGCCGGTGATCGCATTGGCGCCGTTCGCGAGGACCTGCCGCGTGATGACGTTGAGGCCCTGAACGTCAGCGACGGAGTACATCATCATGATGTCGGCCGGGCCGACATACTGGCCGACATTACCGCTCGCCACCGTGGAGATCAGCACTTTCGGCGTGCCGACCGGCAAGGCGCGCATGGCCGGCGCGACAAGGGCTGTGTTGCCCGATCCACCGGCAGAAATGATGCCGGCAACATCGCCCTGCTGCCTGATCCAGCGCTCGAACGCGATCGTCATGCCGGCGACAGCGCTGCCCCGGTCGCCCGTAAATACGCCTGACGATCCGCGCGGATGGAACGCGGCGACAGCCGAGGGCGGAACATCGGCGCCAGACGGTTTGCCGCTCGTCGACAAGTCGACCATCTGGACACGGACGCCAGCGGCCTTGATGAGATCGCGCATCAGGCGCAACTCGTCGCCTTTGGTATCAAGCGTGCCAGCCACGATGACGGCGTTCGTCGCGCCCGTTCGCGCGCGGTAGAGTGGCGCGAGAGCCATTGATGCCTGATGGCCCGCGCTCTCCAGGCTGGTGCGCGCCGCGCCTTCGATGACGCGTACCGGTATCGGCTTCGACCAGCGATTAGGGATTGTCGGGTTTGAGACGTAGATCTTGACGATACCGCTGGAACGAGCCACCGCTCCTGCCTGCTCCTCGGTCTCGCTCGCTTCCGGTTCGGGGACTTCGTCATGAGCATGGCGCCCGACACCGAGCAGCGTCTGCTGCAGGTCGCGGTCGGCAGCAAGCGCACCGGAATCCATGACGCGGTTGATCTTGCCGTTGACCATGATCGCGACCTTGTCGGCGACGGCACAGGCAACACCAATGTTCTGCTCGATCATGAGAACGTGCACGTCGCCTTCGTCGCCGATACGGCTGAGCATTTCGGCAACCTGGTTGACGATCACAGGCGCGAGGCCTTCGGTCGGTTCATCCATCACCAGCAGCCGTGGATTAAGGAGCAACGCGCGGCCAATCGCCAGCATTTGCTGCTCACCACCGGACAGCTGACCGCCGCCGTTGCGCCGGCGCTCGGCGAGGCGTGGAAATGTCGAATAAATCCGTTCAGGGCTCCACGTGCCGCCTTTGCGCGCGGCCAGGCGAAGATGCTCGTCGACCGTCAGAGACGGCCACAAGCGCCGGCCTTGCGGAACGTAGCCGATGCCCATTCTCGCGATATCGGTTGATGTTCGCCCGACGATGCTCTGCCCATCGAAGCTGATCGTGCCGGCGCTGACCGGGACAAGACCCATGATCGCCTTGCACAGGGTCGTCTTGCCCATACCATTGCGCCCGACGACGGACAGGACGCCATGCCCCAGGGTCAGGTCGACACCTTGCAGAGCGTGTGACTGACCGTAGTAGACATTGAGGCCGCGCACGTCGAGGATCGGCGTTCGTTTGTTATCCATGGCCGAGACTATCCTCCCCGCCGAGATACAACGCCTGCACTTCACTGTCCTGCTCGATTTCCTCCGGCGAGCCTTCTTTGAAGATGCGGCCATTGTGCATCATCGTCACCGACTCGGAGACGCGCAACGCGACATCCATGTCATGCTCAATAATGATGTAGCCCATGTGGGCCGGCAGACCCGTCAGAATTTCTATAAGCTCGGCGCGCTCCGTCGGTGATAGGCCGGCGGCCGGCTCATCGAACAAAATAAAGCGTGGCGCACCGGAAAGCGCCATGGCGATCTCAAGCTGACGCTGTTGGCCATAAGACAATTCGGCAACGGGCGTATCGCGCACGTCATCAAGGTGAACAACGTGGACAAGATCTTCCGCGCTCGCCATCAGCGCGCCGTTGCGACGGGGCCGAAAAAATGAATAGCGATTTCGCGAGACGCCCAAACACGACAGATAGACGTTGTCAAGGACGGTCAGGCCAGTGAACAGAAGCGAGATCTGATACGTCCGGCGCAGCCCGCGACGGATCCGTTCATGCGCGGGAAATGCGGTAATGTCCTCGCCGAAAAATCGGATCGAGCCGTTCGATGGCAGGAAGTCACCTGTGATGCAATTGAACAAAGTGGTCTTGCCAGCGCCGTTTGAACCGAGCACGGCGCGTCGTTCGCCGGGCCGAACGCTGATATTGATGTCTTCCAATGCTGCGAGCGCGCCGAAGTATTTGGCAACGCCGCGCAGCTCAAGCGCGTTTTCCGTGCCGGTTGCTTTCAAGCGATCACTGACCGCTGAACTTCCGTTTATGGCAATCGTGGTCATAGCTGGCGCCCGCCTCTGTCAAGAAGCGGATCACGATGTCGGCTCTGCTTGAGCCGTTCCCACAAGCCAAGCAAACCGTCGGGCGAGAAGAACACGACGGCGAGAAAGCCGAGACCGATTAGCAGCTGGAAACGATCCCCCGACAACCCGAGCGAGAGCAGGATATCTTTCGCGAACGTGTCAAGGACGACGTACAAGAATGCGCCAATGAACGGCCCGATCGGACGCCTCATGCCGCCGACAACCGCGATGATGAGAATGTCGATTGTCGGATCTATCCCGGCAGTACCCGGTGAAATCTGCGCTGTTTGCCAGGTCAGCAAGATGCCGCCAATTGCGGCTATGATAGCTGCGAACGAATAGGCCGCCACACGGTGCGCCGTGACGTTAAAGCCGAGCGCCGCCATGCGTCGGGCATTGTCTCGCACGCCCTGCAAAGCAAGCCCGAACGGCGCGCGCGAAATGTAGGTGACAATCAGGAATGACAGGGCCGCCCAGAACAAGGTGAGATAGTAAAAAGCGATATCGCCTCGCCAGTCGACCCCAAAAAGTTTCGGCGGCAGCACGCTGTTAAATCCCTGGAAGCCGTTGAACACGACATAGTTCTGGCGCGCGAAGTAGAAAAACGCCGCGGCGATCGCGAGCGTAATCATGATCGTGTAGATCCCCTCGGTCCGAACGGCGAGCCAGCCGGTCGCGGTCGCGAACAAGACGGCAATTATCAACGCGATCGGGATATTCACGTACCAGGGCCAACCGAGGCTAATCGAGGTGATCGCGCTATCACCGAAGATGGCAACCATGTAACCGGCCAGCCCCGCGATGGTCATCTGAATGAGACTGACCATGCCGCCGTAGCCGGCAAGGAACATGAGACTGAGCGCGATCATTCCGAGAAAGAACGTACGTGCGAAAATCAGGTTCAGCACAAACCCGTTCGCGAAGATCGGCAGGATCAAAAGGAAGATTGCCGCGACCCAGTACGCCACCGGAATGTTTTGATACCAGAGCTTGGTTGTGCCTTCTCGGCGGCCAAAAGCGACTTCCGCAATCGTCATCTACGACCTCCCCATCAGACCCTGGGGGCGAAATGCAAGAACAACCACCATGATCAGGAATGTCAGGACGACCGCATAGGTCGGGAAGTAAACCGAGCCGAATTGTTCGGCCAGGCCGATCAACAAGGCGCCGAGTGCTGCTCCGGGAATCGAGCCCATGCCGCCGACGATGACGACGACCAGCGAAGCCAGCAAAAAGCGGACATCCTCGCCCGGCGCGAGCGATTGGAAGGTGCCACCGACGACCCCTGCCATGCCGGCCAGGCCAGCGCCAAAAGCAAACACGCCCATGAAGACGAGATGAATTCTGATGCCGGTAGCTGCCAGCATTTCGCGATCATCAACCCCGGCACGGATCATCATACCGATCTGCGTCCGATTGAGGAGCAGCCACATCCCCACGCCAATGATGACAGATGCCGCAAATATCACGATACGGACCATCGGATACTTCAGATAAACAAGGTCGCCGGACGACTTCTGTGCGGTAACAAAAAATGTCTTGATCGGTCCACTCAGCCATTCGGGCGGCGTGATGTTAAAGAAATCACCGCCAACACCCCACAACATCAAGTCGGCCATGACGATCGATATGCCTATTGTGACGAGTGTCTGACGAAGATCATCGCCTTCCATCCGGCGAAAGACAAATACTTGCAGCGCCACACCGACAAGACCGACGATGATGAAGGCAGCCGGAAACGCCAGCAACCAATAGCCAGTGACGGTGGCGAACCAATAGCCGATGTAGCCGCCGAGCAGGTAGAGCGAGCCATGCGCGAGATTGACGTTACGCATCAGGCCGAAGATGAGCGTGAAACCGCTCGCAACGAGGAAATAAAGACCGCCCAACGTGATGCCGTTAAACAGTGCGTTCAAAAAGAGCTTCTTGCTGCCGATGAGCTCTTTTAACCATGTTGGCCATAGCGCAAAGATCATCCAGAGGAATATTGCAGCAGCCACAACAATTACCCAGGTCCAAACGGGATGTCGCTGCGCAAACTCTCTCATCGCGGATTGCACCATAAAGCGAATTCAGGAACCAATCTTCCACGCAAGGATCAAGCCAGTTTCGAAATACCGGCGTCGATCCCACAACGCGCAAAATCCGTTAATGCTTAAGTTGTTGAGAGAACAAGTTAAAGCACAGACCCGAAGACCGCATACCTGACAGTCTGATGCGTTCGCAAAAAATCTAAATCTTCAAAAGTACTTCATGGCACGGAGCGCCTCGCTCCCGTTCGACCGGCGCCCTACACCATATGGGCAACCCGACGGTACTGGCTTGGCGGAATGCCAACGTTCGAGGTGAAAAAGCGCGTAAAGCTTGCTTGAGACGAAAAGCCCAAACCGTAGCTGATATCCGTGACGCTCTTGTCGGTTGCCATGAGATCTTGAATGGCCTGCTCCGAACGCAAAGTGTTCAAGTAAATGTTCGGTGTAATGCCCATCTGCTTCTTGAACAATTTGAAGAAATGCGGGCGCGAAAGCCCTGCTTGCCGCGCCAGCGTCTCCATTTCCATGTCTTCTGAGAACTTCTCCTGCATCAAGCGCAGCGAACGGCGCACGCGAAAATCGCTGAAACGGTCCTGCGCCGCCTTTATCGGCGTAGACTGGCCACCGCCCGACCAAGACTGGTTAAAGCAGTTCAGTGTCGTCTCGTAGAGGTACTTATCGAAACAGGCGGGATTGTCTTCTTCAAGCAGGAGAGACGTCAGCAGCTTTACGGATCTTGCGACCTGCGGTGTCAAAACGATCTCGGAACGCCCGAAACTCAAAGCATGATCGGCCAGGTCACTGGTTTCCAGGAACCAGATCGGTTTGATATAGAGAACGAGGCAGATGCAGCCGCCACCAGGCTCGGCGAGATCAAATTTGTGCGGCTCCCACGGGCTGATCGCAACTCCGAACGTCTCGTTGGCCGGCAGCGTCGTTCCATCGACAGTGACATTCGCGCGGCAGCCGTCGAGATAGAATATCAGATGGCCTTCACGATGAGCGTGCGTGATGATGGGCTTGTCCAGACGATACAACGCTGCGCGACCAAAATCGCCGTGGTGCACCGAGAGTGCTACACTCATGTTTTTCTCCTCCCTGGAGACAGGCCGCGTCGCTTAAAGCGATCTTTGCCGGCCGTTGTGAATACTCTTAACAGGCCCTCCAGAACCCATTCCGATATTCCCGCTATGCCTTGTTCATTTCTCGCGTCTCGGATCTATTCTTATCATCGATTGAAGCAACTGCCTATCAGGCGATGATCGACGAAAGTTAAACAGCAATCGAATTCTTGCACCAGCCAAGTTTATTCATGCTTTCGTATATGCAGTCTTAACGGTGGTAAAGAACTCCCTGGCATAGGCACCCTGCTCGCGCGGGCCGTAACTCGATGACTTACGGCCACCAAACGGGACATGGTAGTCTACGCCCGCCGTCGGCAGATTAACCATGACCATTCCGGCCTGAGCATGTCGCTTGAAGTGTTCGGCGTACCTCAAACTCTGCGTGCAGATTCCAGCACACAGACCAAACTCCGTTTCGTTGGCAACAAAAAGCGCTTCATCGTAGTCACGGACCCGGATGACCGAGGCGATCGGGCCAAAAACCTCCTCGCGATTGATCGTCATCGCATTTGTTGTATCCGTAACCAGTGCAGGCTGCATGAAGAAGCCGTCCGTATCGCAGCTGACACGACCGCCGCCGGCGCGCACGTTGCCACCCTGACGCTGAGCGCCATCGAGATATTTCAGATTCTCTTCGAGTTGCGTGCTGTCGACGACCGGACCGATGTTTGTTTCCGGACGCAGCGCATGACCGACACGCAAATGGCGCAAGCGTTCCACCACGGCCTCGACAAACCGGCTGTGGATGCCTTCCGTCACGATCAACCGGGACGACGCGGTGCAGCGTTGCCCCGTCGAGAAGAAGGCACCGTCAACGGCGCAAGCAGCTGCGTTGTCGACATCTGCATCATCAAGAACGACAAGTGGGTTCTTGCCACCCATTTCCAGCTGCAGCTTCTTCATGGTCGCAACGCCGGCTTCGGCAATCTGCCGACCGATCGCGACGGACCCGGTGAACGTGATCGCGTCAACGGCCGGGTCGTTTACAATATGTCGGCCAACAATCGCGCCTTCTCCATAGACAAGATTGAGCGTGCCCGGCGGCAGCCCCGCGCGATGCACGATATCAACCAGCGTCCAGGCGCTTGACGGAACCAATTCTGCCGGTTTGAACACGACAGCATTGCCAAAACAAAGCGCTGGCGCGATTTTCCATGCGGGAATGGCTATTGGGTAATTCCACGGCGTGATGATGCCGACCACGCCGACCGGCTCGCGCGTAATATCGATGCCAACCCCAGGCCTGACGGACGCAAGTTTTTCGCCCGTCTGACGCAACGCCTGAGCGGCAAAAAAGAGAAAGATGTGGCCAGCTCGGACCGTCTCTGCGATGCCTTCAGCCAGCACCTTGCCCTCTTCGCGGCTAAGCTCGCGGCCGATTTCGTGCTGGCGGGCGATGATCTCGTCGCCGGCCGTTTTGAGAACATCATGCCGCTGTTGCGGCGTGCTTTCAGCCCAACCTTGTGCGGCAGCCGCTGCCGCCTGAACAGCGTCCTGAGCCTGCGGTCTACCGGCCGTGCAGAATTGACCGATGGCATCAGCGGTATCCGAGGGATTTACATTCGTGACGCTCGTCGACGTCGATCGCCATTCACCGTCGATCAGGAGAGGCTTCACCGTCGGCTCCTTTCATCTCAGGTCAGCGAACCGCGTGCAGCACCGAGAGAAGATCATCGCTGCCGGTAAACGGGGAGCCGAAAACAAGTGCCATATCGCTCGCAGCAAGATCGGCTGCCACTTCAAAGTCGTCATCGCCGAGGCCAAGGGCCGACAAGTTGCCGGGCAACGGTATCGCTTCAAAGATCCTCTGGATTCCGCAAGTCACTGTTGATTTAGGATCCAATTTCAAAATCCGCCTGAGATTGGACAGTTTGTGGTCGTCTTCGTACTTTTGCCACGTCAGGACTTCCGGCAGGATAAGCCGGCTCATGGCACCGCGGTCAAGGTTTCGGCCACTTGCCACACACAATGCATTACCGATCGTTTGCGTTGCACCCAGCCGCTTTTGCTGCGCGAGCGAACTGTTAAGGCAGGCCGCCAGGATTTCACGGCGCACCGCTAGTTTCATGGTTCCGGAGATTTGCTGAAGATTGGATACGGCACGTTCCAAGCCGTCCAGCGCCATACCGGAGGCAGGCGGATGATAGCCACTCGACAAGTAGGCCTCAATGCATCGTGCGATCGACTCGACGGCGGCGCTGATGGCGATATCCGGAGTCTCGGCAATTGTCAGGCCGGGATCACAAATCGTGACAGTTGGAATAAGCGAACTCGTGGTCAGATGGGAACTATCACCATCACTCAAGACCACCGAGGCATGCGGACTGACCGCCGCTGCAAGACCGAGCGTGTCTGGAACGGCATATAAATCCGGCAAATCCCGAACCGCGTCGTCGTTTGTCGTCTTGAAATTTGACCGGGTACGCAAAGCGCCGGTCTGCACAATCTCAAACCGGCTGATTTTCGCCAGATCTATGGTTCGCGCACAGCCGATCGCGATCAGGCAATCCCGGTCCAGGGAGTGGTAATGTCGCGCGATTGCCCCGGCGGCGTCTTCACACGGTATCTCTCCGACGCCGTGGAAGAAGTGAACGGATGACTTGAGCGGCAAGCCAGCAAGAACACGTTCGATAGCCTCGTCTTCGAGATCGGTTTCCAGCGTGATGATGAGAGGCCGTACGCTACGCCGAACTTCCATTTCCGAACGGAGGGCCTCTTCCAGAACGCCATCAGCGAAGTGAATTCGGGATGCGTACGAGATGAGTGTCATGATCGCGGCTTTCAATTGCCACGCAAATCGGCGCCGATTGAAGCGCCGCGCTGCCAAGCTGGGTTACAAGCACAAATCGGGATCTGAGTTGAATTGGCTTTTCAAGTGCCCGAGCAGGTGGACCCGCTCGGGCATGGTTTACATTACCGTGAACGTTCTCAGTAGGTTGCCTTGCATGCCGGCGATTCACGGCTTGGCAGACCGATTTTGGCAAACGCTGCAGGATCGATCCCAAGGGTCTGATTGACACCTTCTTCGATGCTCACGACCTTGGTTGCGAGATTGCCGTTCGGCAGCTGGACGACTTCTGAGACGAAGTTCGTGCCAATCGCCTGACGGTTACCGTCAAGCTTGATTTTGCCGTTCGGCGCATCCAACTCGAGCGACGTCAAACAGGCGCGAAATGCTTTGTGGCCGTCGGAAAGGTTACCCTTTACCTTGCCGAGGCACGTGTGCGCCGCGGTGGTGGCGTTGTAGTACCCGGTCGCCAGTAGAGATGGGCTCGGGAACCGTTTTTCTGGCGCGAAGGCATCCTGGTAGGCCTTAACATAGGCTTTCCATTTCGCGTTGTCCCAGGTGTCAGCCTGCGGGCCAGCTGACGGCACGCCGATCAATGCCTTCTTGGCTGAGCCCTTCGAACTGAGAACGGTACCATCGACCATGATCGAACCGCCGATGAGGTTCGCGTCACCGCCAGCCTGCTGGTACTGGTTGAGGAAATTCACCGCATCACCGCCACCGAGGCCAAGATAGATGGCGTCTACGTCGTCCGGCAACGAAGCGATGATCGAACCAAAGTCCTTGGTGCCAAGCGGCACCCAAAGGCGCTTGGTGACCTTGCCACCCGCCTTGCAGAACTCTGTCACGAAGCCGAAGACCTGTGTGTAGATGAAGGAGTAATCCTCGCCGATCGTCGCGACGGTCTTGTAGCCCTTCTTCTTGTAGACGTAGTCACCAAGACCGGCCGACCATTGCGCGCCGTCCATATTGAAGCGGAAAAAATTCTTCGATGGTTTGACGTAGGTGGTTTCCTGGGCGCCCGAAATGCCGTTGATGAATGTCACCTGGGGCTGCGTCTTGGAGTAATCGCGAATTGCGATACCTTCCGACCCGGAAAGCGGCCCGATCACCAGTTCAACCTTGTCCTGCTCAACAAGCTTGCGGGCGCCGCGCACCGCGCTGTCCGGCGAGGCATCCGTCGATTGGATAACAAGTTCGATTTCACGGCCGCCCGCCTTGTTGCCGAGAACCTTGAGGGCGGTCTTCAATCCTCGAACGCCATCTTCGCCCAGAACGGTGTAAGTACCTTCCAATGTCGCCAGCACGCCAACTTTGAGCTTTTCGGCAACTGCCGCCGTGGACGCTGTGACTGCCAGAACTGTTGCGGCGGTCGCCGCGAGAACAGTAAATCGCATATGTCTCCTCCGTATCCGTTGAGGTCACCAAAGGGGACCTTGGATTGTGTCGTGTGCCGGTCGAGGCCAACACTTCGCACATACATTGTTGGGCCATCTGATTGTCCAGACCATTCTCGCAACGTCTAACGCACGTAACTTTAAGTCTAATTTTACCAAAGCAAGCAGCTTATTCTGCCAACGAAGCGCCGCCGAACAAACCAACCGCATGAATATCAGCGACCTCGGATATTCGTCTTGCAGCAATTCAATTGCGTCCCACAGCCGGCCCGCACATGCCTCTCCAACGCACTCTTGAAGACGGCTGAATTGGCCCTTTTGGAAAGCCTCTCTGGCGCTGCAAAGCAACCTGAAAGATGAATTTTCGTGGGTCAGCAATTGAGGCTGAAGCCGTCTATACAAATGAATTGAAGTAATGGTCATCGCTGCTGCCGGGAAATGGCAGAGATTTGATCAAAGCGACCGTATGGCCCGATGGACGATCGTATGGTGTCAGGAAGGCGAATGATCGGTGTGTTGGTCCAGCGCAATCGACGCTGATTCGTTGCACAAATCATCTGGTTCACGGTTTCTGCATTGGCCAATCTGTCAAATACCGAGATAGAACTGCCTAACGACATCATTGTTGGCCAGGTCATCGGCGGTCTTGCCCTCGAAACCGATTTCGCCATGCACGATAATGTATCCGCGATCGGCAATTTTGACCGCCTGATTGAAGTTTTGCTCGGCCATCAGCACGGTGAGGTTGCGCTTCTCTTTCAGATCCTTGATGCTGGCGATCATGCGGCTGACGAGGATTGGCGCCAGTCCCACTGACGGCTCATCGACAAGCAGGATCTTCGGTTCCGACATCAGCGCGCGGCCGATCGCGACCATCTGCTGTTCACCGCCACTCATGCTGCCGGCAATCTGACGGCGGCGCTGCTTGAGCACAGGGAACGTTTCGAACACGAACTCCAGGTTGCCATCAATGTTCGGCCTTGCCTGCTTTCGGTAGGCGCCCATCATCAGGTTTTCTTCTACAGAAAGAGCAGAGAATAGCCGCCGTCCTTCAGGGATGAGCGCGATGCCGAGATCGACGATTTGCTCCGGCTGGAGTCCGATCAGACTGGTGCGCTCGCCATCAACATCCAATGTGATATCGCCACTGGTCGGCTGAATGATACCAGTGATGCACTTAATCAGCGTGCTCTTGCCGTTGCCGTTAGAGCCGAGCAGCACCACGGTCTCGCCGTCCTGAACGGACATCGACACGCCGTGCAGCACCTTGACCGAACCATATCCTGCCTCGAGGTCATTGATCTCAATGCTATTCGCCAAGGTAGGCCCTTTCCACGGCAGAGTTGTTTAAGACCTCATCCGGCGTGCCGTCAGCGATTTTCTGGCCGGCATCGAGCACGATAATGCGCTCACAATATCTGGTGACGGCCCGCATGATGTGCTCGATCATAATCACTGCCACCCCCCGATCATTAAGTTTGAAAAGGATATCCAAGATTTCGTCGACTTCGGAGTTCGACAGACCCGCCATCGCCTCATCCGAGACTAGAAGTGCCGGTTTGGCAGCCAATGCACGGGCCAGTTCAAGCTTGCGCATATCAACCTGGGTGAGGCTCGCCGAGTTGTCGTTGGCGCGATCCTTGAACCCGACAAGGTCGAGAATGACCCGAGCCTCATCCTCGAGATGGCGACGATCAACGCGATCCCACGCCGCGAACTCGAGCGGGATCATCAGGTTCTCGAGAACACTCATGGTCTTGAACGGGCGAGGGATCTGGAAGCTGCGGGCGATGCCAAGGTGGGCGCGCTGGTGCGGCCTCAACTTATTGATATTTCGCCCACGAAAGATCACCTGGCCAGCGTCGCTCTGCAGTGCTCCGGCGACGCAGTTGATCATGGTCGTTTTGCCGGAACCATTCGGCCCGATCAGGCCCAGGCGTTCATTCTCGCCCAGATGGAACGAAACTGATTGAAGCGCAACAAAACCACCAAAGCGCTTTGTGAGACTATTGACGTTAAGTATTTCGTTGCTTGCCACTTCGCTACTCATTGTGCGCCTCCTTCTTCGTGAAGAGAGGCCGCAGCAATCCGACAATGCCCTGCGGTGCGAGCGTGATGAACAGGACCAGCATGACACCGACGATCAGCAAGTTGAGCTCCGACGATATTGTGACCGTGCTGATTTCCTGTGCGAGACCAAGGATCAAGGCTCCGATCACCGGGCCGTACCACACTGAAGTGCCGCCGATCATCGGCATGGCAATGGCGTTGACCGCGACCAGCAATGCGAACGCGGAAACCGGATCAACGAACGTCACAAAGAATGGGTAGGGTGCACCGGCAACGCCCATCAGGGCGCCCATTGTTGCAGTTGATATCAGCTTCAGGCGCAACGTCGGCACTCCGGTCGCTTCGGCGGCAACCTCGTCATCTCGGATCGCGGCCAATCCCTGACCAATGCGCGAGTTGCTGAGATATCTAGCAATCGCAGCAGCCATGATCGCCAGGAACAACATCAGCATGAACAGGAGTTCGATGTAGCTATTGAATATCAGCGAGTCTTTCGGTTGATGAACATAGGCGCCGCTGGCACCACCGACATAGTCCCAGTTGACGACCAATGTCTCGAATATGATCGCGATTGCGAGCGTGGCGATCGCGAAGTAGACACCTTTCAAACGCAACGTCAGATAACCCACTGCCAGGCCGATCAGGCCGCAGACCACAGCCGCCGCGATGATCATGAGCGGCAGAGGCAGTGCGAACGTCTTGTGCAGGACGATCGTCGTATAGGCGCCAACGGCAAAGAACCCGGCGCTTCCGAAATTGACGTAGCCCGTGAAGCCACCAAGTATATTCCAGGCGACCGCCATGATCAGACCCTGCAGAATCGTGTAGCTCGCAAAGAAGTAGAAATCATTGTTGGAGAATTTGGTGAAGGCCAGGCCTGCGACCAGTATCACCACGGCACCCAACCAGAATTTGTCTAGCTTCATGACTATGATGCCCGCCCGAAGATGCCTTGTGGCCGGATAGCCAGCGTTAAAAGAAGAATGCCGAAACCAACCGCCGGCGCCCAGGACGGGCCATAGAAGGTCGCGACAAAGCTTTCGACAAGCCCGATCAGCAGTGCTGCGTAGAGCGTGCCACTGACACTGCCCATGCCGCCCAGAACCACGATGGCAAACACGCGCCCGATGTAGATGCGCCCAACCGCCGGCTCTACCGGGCCGATAATGATCAGCAAAGCCCCGGCGACAGCTGCGGTGGCAATCGCAATGCCCAACGCGATCTGCTTGATCTTGACAGGGTCAGCGCCCATCAGGCGTAGCGCCAGCGGATCCTGGGCGACCGCAAGAATGGCGCGGCCGGTAAAGCTGCGCGAGAGATAAAGATAGACAGCGGCGGTCATCGTGATGGCAACGACGAAGGGAACGGCCATCCTGAGCGGCAGATCAACGACGCCGATGTGCCAAGTCTTGCCGATGTAAGGGGCGACGACGAGCCGATAATCAACACCAAATTGGATAATGAGCAGCACTTCGATGATGAACATCAGCCCGAAAAAGAAGGCAAGGCCGCTGAGCGACTCCTGTCCGGTCCGCTCGAAACTGATATAGTAGATCCGGTAGAGTGCCATTCCGACGAAGAAAAACACAGGCATCATCACGAGCCCGGCCAGGATCGGGTCCATGCCCAGGCTCGTGTTCAGCAAATAGACCATGAATGAGCCAAACACGACGAAGGTCGGGTGAGCGATGTTGACGATGTCGAGCTGGCCAAACGTAATCGACAGTCCAAGCGCGACGGCGGCGTAGAAGCCGCCGAGCAGCAAACCCGCGACAGCTGCGTTCAGCACAAGTTCCATCATGCGCGCGATCTCCCCCCAAAAAAGGTCGCGGGGCAGAACCTGACGTCCTGACCCGCTTGGCCCGCACTACTTCTTATACGGATACTGGATCTCGCCGGACTTGAACGCTTCCGGATAAAGGATGATCCGTTTGCCCGGTTTCGAGAACTGTTCGAGATTGTTCGGCTGCACATCGCGGAACTGAACCTGCAATGCACGCGTCTTGGCCCACTCGCCGTTCTTGGCAAACTTGACCTTGCCGGCAACGGTGTTGAATTCCGTTTTATGGATGTATTCGGCAATCTTCTTCTGATCGAGACTACCGACCTTGTTGACGGCCTCGCCCAGGATTTGCAGATAGGCATAGGCGTACGGCGGCAGGTAATGGCCGAGTGGATCAACACCCTTGCCCACGGCAGCCTTCTGATACTTTTTGAGGAACGCTTCGATGCCCTCGAATTTGAGCGTCGGCTCGGGCACCCAGAAGTCATAATTGACAATGCCATTGAGCAGGGGGCCGAGGTTCTTCTGGATCGCGGCAAACTGCAGCCCGACCATGCCGCCGCCGAACATCTTGGCCTTGAGGCCGAGTTCATGTGCAGACTTCACGAGACCAATCGAGCCCGGCGGGTAGGAGCCGACATAAACGAGATCAGCCTTGGCCGCCTTGAGTGCCCGCATGACCGGCGTGAAATCCGCGGTACCCGGCGGATAAGTCTTGTCGTAAACAATCTTGAGCCCATGCTTCTTGGCATGTGCGCGAGCCCCGGCAACCGCGTTGCGCGCGAACTCGGCATCGGCCGAAAGCAAAGCGATCGACGTTGGTTTCGGGTTTTGCTTCAAGGCGAGTTCAAAGAATCCACCCGACCAATCCAGCTTCGGCTCGGGACCTGCCGGCATAATCTGAAAATAGCGGTCGTAGTTGAAACGCTCATTCACCGCGAGACCGAACAGTGACATGAACACAAGCCCCTTGCGCATGACGATCGGCATCGCCGGCGCAATCTCGTTCGTGCCATAGCTGGATACGACGAGGTCAACCTTGTCGATATTCAGAAGCTTCGTATAGATGCCGGGCACCTTCGAAGGTGAGGTTGCATCGTCGTAGTAAACCAACTCAACCGGACGTCCGAGCAAGCCACCTTTGGCGTTGATATCATCCTTCCAAATCTGCATCGAAATAAGTGCAGCTTTGCCAGCACCGGCGAGGCCACCAGTCAATGCCATACTGAAACCGATCTTGATCGGTTTGGCTGCCTGCGCCGTAGACGCAAGAACTATTAGGCCCGCCGTAAAGATGGCGGCCGTCACCGTTGAGAGCGAACGCATGGACATCTTCCTCTTCCTCCCGATTATGACTGTTAATTTTTTTGAGCAGAATGAAGTGTAACCGAAATGTTCATACGAGCAATAGCTCTTGTTGCAGCGTGAGGTGTCAGCTAGCATCGCTCACCTAGTAGTTGCGCCAGGAGGTGATGCCGTGATTTCTCGTTTGTTTGGCGAAATTTGTACCGCTCCGCCCGAATCCAGTGCCGCGGCCAACGGTGCGCCTAAATCGGGTTTCGAAGGTGTTCCGGACCTGACCGCTGAGACGATCACGGATGCCGTTGTCGACCAGATGTCTGCAACACCTGATCCGCGCCTCAAAGAGATTATGGAAGCTGCGGTTCGACATCTGCATGCCTTCGCCCGCGAGGTGGATTTGACTCCGTCGGAGTGGCTGGAGGCGATCGGGTTTCTCACCAAGGTCGGGCAAAAGTGCACACCGGAACGGCAGGAGTTCATTTTGTTGTCAGACATTTTGGGCCTCAGTGCGCTGGTGCATTTCCAGCATGATGAGAAGGCCATTGAGGACTCCACGAACTCCAGTTTGCTGGGACCGTTCTTCCGTGAGAATGCACCGCGGTACGAAGCTGGCGGTCAGATCGCCAAAGACATATCGGCCGGCGAAGTTGCGCTTTGGGGGCAGGTGACGAACGTGAAGGGCGAGCCGGTCGCTAACGCTGAGATTGATATCTGGCAGACCGCGTCGAGTGGGCTTTATGACATCCAGCACGAATCCGACGGCCCGCCCGAGATGGACTGTCGCGGTGTTTTCACAACCGACGATGATGGAAAGTTTCTGATCCGCACGGTGAGCCCGGTCGGTTACTCGATCCCGATGGACGGGCCGGTTGGTGACCTGACCCTTCTACAGGCACGCCATGGCATGCGTCCGGCCCATATTCACATGGTGATCAGAGGCGCTGGATATCGCGAACTCGTAACGGCGCTCTATATTGCCGGCGACCCGCATATCATTGATGACGTTGTCTTCGGTACGTCAGGCGACTTAGTGGCCAGCATCACGCCTGATGACCCCAGATGTCCAATACCCGGAATGCCAAGTTGCCATTTCGACTTCATGCTCTCGCGCGAAAGCGAAGTTGACCAGAGCATGGGACGGGTCGGCGCCGATCCGGCTGCGATCGGCAAGCATTGAGCACGGTCGAACTGATGCCAATTTGGCCGGCGCGCGTTATGCAGGAGAATACGCATGGCCGAAAAACTCCTGCCCACCGCGGTCGTGGGCAGCTATCCACAGCCCGACTGGCTGGTTGATCGCGAAAGGCTTTCGAAAGTAGTGCCACGCGTGCGCATGCCGGAAATCTGGCGTGTCGCAGAACCGTATCTCGAGCAGGCGCAGGATGATGCAACGTTAATCGCGATCCGCGATATGGAACGTGCCGGCATTGACATCATCACCGACGGTGAGATCCGTCGAGAGAGTTATTCCAACCGTTTTTCAACCGCATTGGACGGCCTTGATCCCGACAACCCCGGTTTCGTCAAATCCCGCTCAGACAATCAGGCTGCCGTGCCGCGCGTCGTTGGCAAACTCAGCCGGCCAGGGCCGGTCGAGGTGCGCGACCTTGAATTCCTTCGCGCCAATACCGATCGCACGGCAAAAATCACCCTGCCCGGCCCGTTTACGATGAGCAAGCAGGCGGTTGATGAGTACTACAAGGACCCGGAAGAGCTCGCCTTGGCAATGGCGGCAATCGTCAACGAAGAAGCACACGATCTCGTGCGTGCCGGCGCCGATACGATCCAACTCGACGAACCATGGGTGCGCAGTGACCCGGACAACGCGCGACGCTATGCAGTCGAAGCCATCAACCGTGCTCTCGACGGCATCAAGGTACCAACGGTTGTGCATTTGTGCTTCGGTTACGCCGCCGTGGTGCCGGGTGAGACGAAGCCCAGCACGTATACTTTCCTCTCAGAATTAGCGGACACGGTCGCCGATACCATTTCGATCGAGTGCGCACAGCCAAACATTGATCTCGGCGTTCTCCAAGATCTGGCGCCAAAGAAGATAATGCTTGGCGTTCTAGACCTTTCCGATCCCCACATCGAAACAACTGAGACGGTCGCGAGTCGCATCAGGGAGGGTCTCAAGTACCTCCCGGCAGAGCGGCTCGTCCCGGCGCCGGATTGTGGCATGAAATATCTACCGCGCGATGTTGCGTTCGGCAAACTCAAAGCCATGAGTGACGGCGCTGCAATCGTGCGTGCGGAACTGACGTGACGCGTGCGATGATTTCGTCGAATCTCAGGGAATACCACCTTTGGCCGCCTCAGGTTGCGAGGCTCACCGCAACGCCCCACGGAATGCCCGTTTCGTTGAAACCAGCTCGCTCTGAATAATGACACCTCGCGTTATGAATTTGGATGAACTTCTGAAATTGTGCAGGTTTCTCGGACGCCGAGCACCGGCAGCCGACATCTGTCTGGCAGTCTGAGATGTGGCACCATTGACGCCCTTTGTCGGACCAGCTGTCAGCGCCATCTACGCGTTGTCCACAACTCGGACATCGGCCGCAACTTTGCCTTACGTTGATGGCTCATTCGGCTGGTATCCGGCCCTATGTAAACAGCAGTCACTGTCTGCTCAATGAAGGTATTTTGATCTTGACTCATTCTCGTCCTCGTTGATGCCTGGTTGAGCCAGTCAAGGTCGCCGCTCGACAGAACAATACTGCCGTGATGTGTCATTGCTTCTTGCTGTTAACCGAACCCAACGCGAGTCGTATCCATCAAAGCGACTTGCTGAGCTTTCGAGCGACGCGACCGATCGCTTTCTCGAACTTCTGCGTGGCCGGCGAAAGAGAATTGTTGGCCCGACGTAGAATCTCTATGCGTCGCCGGGCGCTCTTATCGGCCAGTGGCAGAAAGTTCAGTTCGCGTTCTGAACGATGAATGACCAGCCGCGGCAGAACGGTCACACCAACCCCGACGCGAACCATCGCCAGCAACGACGTTGTATTGTGAACCATCAACTTGGCATCATTCAGGATCTGTTGAAATTCGGGATGCGCGATGTGTTCGCACAGCCCATTGCCGATGAATGTATGTGCTGAAATGGCGTCCCAGGTTAAGGGCCGATCCACGCTTGCCAGCGGATGATCGGCTCGGCAAACCAATCCAAATACATCCGAAAAGAGTTCATCCGATTCAATTTCGGGCCCAGATCCGAGATCCGTCGCGATGCCGAGGTCCACGCGTTCCCGTCTCAGTTCACGCAGTACGGAATTGGAATCCATATCCCGAATATCAATCGACACGCCCGGTGAATCCTTGAGAAAATTGTCGACGACACGGGGTAGTATGGCGACGGCAACGGACGGCACCGCTGCGACCCGAACAAAGCCGGCTTCCGATCGAGCAAAACTCTCGATTGCCCGGATTGTCCGCTCGAAATGCTCAAGCTCACGCTGAGATTCCTGGAGGACAAAGCTGCCCAACGCCGTGAGCTTGCTCTTGCGATCCGTTTCGAACAGTTGCCCGCCCAATTGGTTCTCGAACTGCTTCAGCATCATCGACACGGCTGAAGGCGTACGGCCGAGCTTGTCAGCGGCGTCCGTCAGATTCCCGCTCGCCGCGACGGTCGCGAAGCAACGCAGCATGTCGATCTTGAACTGCATGATTTCATTTTTTCTGAAGTAAGCTTCAATAATTCAGTTTTGACTGAAGCAGGGTGGTCGTTTCATTGTCAAGTGTCGATTGAAGTCGGGTCGATTTCGTGAATGCGGTCGCAAGACTGCTGGGGAGAAAACAGTAATGGCCATCAAACCGCCGTTCACCGAACTGGAAATCAAAAAGGCGCCATCCGGATTCTACGAAGGCTATAGCCTGCCGATCGCAATGGTCAGCAAGCTTTCAATGTCATTGTTGGTTGTCTGGGCATTGGTCTGGCCGGCCAATGCGAACAGTGTGCTTGGCAGCGTGAATTCGATGCTGCTGAAAGGGTTCAACGGTTTCTACATTGTCATCGTCGGCTGCTTCGCTGTCTTTCTCGCCGTGCTCGCAATCCTTCCGCAAACCGGCAAGCGATTGATGGGTACACCTGGAGAAAAGCCCGAGTTCTCGAACTTCTCCTGGTTTTCAATGATGTTTGGGGCCGGATTGGGTGTCGGCCTGATGGTCTTTGCGACCGCGGAGCCGCTCGGTTTATGGGGATCGAACCCGCTTACGGTTGGCGGTGAAGTCAAAGGCAAGTCGGCCGAGGCCGTGACCAGTGCGTATCGCTATACGTTCCTACACTACGGGTTTCACGCGTGGTCGATATATGTAGTGACCGGCCTCTCCCTCGCCTACTACGCCTATACGCGAAACATGCCGTTGACCATCCGTTCGGCACTAACACCACTGTTCGGCAGATACGTGAACGGTATTCTCGGTGACATCGTTGACGTACTCGGCGTCGTTGCGACAATTCTCGGCGTGTCCGTGACGATCGGCTTCGGCGTCAGCCAGTTCATCGACGGCATGTACGCCGTCACCGGCATGGACTGGATGATGGACCTGACGGGCAAGGTACCAAAGCCTGGTACCGTCGGGCTGATTGCGGGCCTCGTCGTCATCATGGGCATGTCGATCATTTCGGCTGTGTCCGGCGTTGGCCGCGGCGTCAAGTATCTCTCCAACCTCAATCTCGTCCTATCAGTCATTCTCCTGCTGACATTTGTCATCTTCGGGTCGTTCGTGTTCGCGATGACGACCTACGCGTCGGCATTGATCGATTATCTTATCCATTTTCTGCCGTTGTCATTTGGCCCCTATGCACCGCAATCGGCCGGCGCATTTGCTGCAGCATTGCCGGCTGATGCCAAACCGCTCGCCAAAGACCTCTTTGCCGGCGCAACGAATGCGTGGGGATCGCTCGACGGATTCAAGAAAGGCCTGACGGGTGCGGCGGCAGCACTTCCCGCCGATGTCCAGGCGGCCGCTTACGAAGCTGGCACGCAAGGACGCCAGTTCGGCTGGCAATCCGGTTGGACGACGTTCTACTGGGCATGGTGGATCGCATTCTCACCGTTCGTTGGCCTGTTCCTGGCGCGCATCTCCAAAGGGCGCACGGTACGTGAGTTCATCCTCGGGTGCGTCATCGCACCGGCGCTCGTTTGTTTCGCCTGGATGACCGTTCTCGGTGGCACGGCGATCGACCTTGAACTGACCGGGTCTGCCAACGGCGCCATCGCCGGTGCCTCCAACACGGCAAAGCTGTTCGTGACACTAGCCCAAATGATCTCGGGTTCGTTCCTCCAGATCATTACGATCATGTGCGTGGTGTTGATTCTGACGTTCCTGGTGACGTCTGCGGACTCCGGCATTCTGGTCATGAACACCATCATGTCCGGTGGCGAGCAGGAGACCGGCATCAAGCATCGCATCGTTTGGGGTGTCATCCTGACGCTTGTGATTGGCACGTTGCTGATTGCCGGCAAGACCAATGGCGGCGCCGACCCGATGGAAGCCTTGAAGAGCGCAATGATCATCGGCGCGCTGCCGTTCACCATGGTGATGGGACTGATGTGCCTGTCATTGGCCAAGGCCGTCTTTCGTGATGGCCTGCGCGACAAGGAAAGTGCCGCGACGGCCACACAGCCGGCGGAGTAGCAACGACGCAGTGCCCCGTCGCCAGCACGTCGGGGCACGACGAACGACCAACCCTCTTGCGAGATTGATTGGTCTCTACGTAGTTTGTGGCTGCCCGGGCTGGTTTACGCGACGGCGGCGATTTTCCCACGCCAGCGCTCGCGGAATTGCGCGATCAAGCGGTCGCCGAATTCACCGGCGGCATTATCGTGGCGGTTCGCAACGAGTTGGCAACGCGCACGTCGGCGGCCCCAAACCTAAGTACGGTCACGGCCTGGTTGTGTTCCTTAAGTCGAGGGATCTATGTTGTCGGGCCGGATTTCGAGTGCGCGCTGAGCCAAAGCTCAAGCATCAGTTCAACGTCCGCGAGATCTCGTTCCAGCTTGGCTGCTTGAGCCTCGTTCGCAACAAGCTCCTGCACGAATTTCCGTTGATGACCAGTAACGGGTTGATCCCGGGGACGGGTCACTTTCTTGGCTATCTCATCCAAGCGGTCTTGGTTCGCCGATATCCGGTTCCTGAACGCGTCAAGCGAATGCAATATTCCCGAAACTTCATCAGTCATGACGATAACCCTAACGGCGCGATTGAACACACGCTGGCGTGAGTCGGGTCGGCAAAAAATACTGTTTCCGAATGAATGGCCGTTTAGTTGTGGACAACTCGGAATTTCCAACCGCAGACGAAACTGCGCATCGTGTCGAAATCGAAATATCCGTCGTCAAAGTTATTCGGACAACCGAGTCTTAGCTAAGCTTGCTTCCGGCTCATCCAGTTGAATTTTATGCAACGGCTTAGAGGTATTGTCGCCGTCGCTCTTCGATTGTTGCCACAGGCAATCCCCACCGACAATGGATTGCCATTTGCCAGCCCCAACGGTCTCTATAATCTGTCAAAGCTATCGGTCTGGTGGTTACGTCTCCGAATTGCAATCGAGCGGGTTCAACCTGGCGATCCAACCCAGAACGGCCGCCATCTGCGCATGCACCTGACCCTGAAAAAAGAAGCCTGTCGTGCAGCCCAGATGAACACGCTTGCCTGATGGCGCGTCAGTCGGGTCTGACAGATTGCAGGATGCTGACGCCCGGGAAAGCATTTCCGACTCCGAACCGTACCGCAAATCGCCAACAAAGACTCGGTTTGCGCCCGAACTAGCAGGTCCTGGCCACTGCCTCTTCCACGAGGATAAATGCAAGTGCGGCACGACTCATGCAAGACGAACATGCTAATCGTCTAGCTGATTTGTTGTTGCGTTAGGATCGAGAGGATCGACACGAATGTTACGCCAAAGGTTCTTACAAGCAGGATTGATGATCCTCGTCGTTAACCTTGCCTCAGGCACTACGCTTTGGGCGTCATCCGACGCTGTGCCTGTTCAATCGGACCAGACCAAAGCTCCGATCATCGTCGCTCAATCGAACCAATGCCAAGTCACCGGCAAAGTCGCGACCGTCACGAAGCCCGCAGATGGCAACTGTATATGTCCAAGTGGCACGTTACGCGCAGGCGAGCGACCACTTGGGCCGCTAGGTTCCGGAAAATTTTTCTGTAGTCCGATCTGGTAGCGCTACGCGCCACGTCAATCCGAATTGTTACGGTGGTTGATCAGCACTAGTTCGTTGATAGCGTGCTGCGATCCATAGTCCACCAATGCCGTCAACTTAACAACTGCACTACGGATGCATACCTTCCACTCAATTGCACACCACGCAGGATTTGTGGAAGCGATTAACCGTTCACTAGACCGGCCGTAAGCTCCCGGCGAGAATCGCCTTGTTCCGTCGCTAAGAAACAGTTTACTCCGGCATAGCCGTGCGCCAACCGAGTGGTGTTGACACCCGAGCGCCCGGTCTTGGCTGTGCCGGTCTCCGACACCCGCTCATTGACCGGCGAACCAACGGCAAGAATGGCGTTGGGACTTGATGAATGGTCTCACAGCAGCAGCATGACAGTTTACGACGCACGCATTGTATGACTTTGAAGCGTCCGGGCGCATGCTCCAGAGGATCGGTTACGTCTTCGCCGACGTGGCGCAATGCACCACCGCATTGATTGCACGTCCCGTCAGGAGTCAGACTGACCTCTTCGCGGGTAAATCGTTCGGGCATGCAAGGCAATACATCTGAAACCCTTCATGCCGATCTGCAAGCTGTTTCGGATCAATGATTATTCTAACCCATACCGCACTGCGTCAGCCTCTAGCGACGACATCCTCCCCTAACGCACGGCTTGAGTAGCAAGGTTGGCATCTCAAACGAACATGGTGTAACTGCTCAGGGCCGTTTAGGGTCAATCTGGGAAAGGCCAGACGTGATCACAGCACTGCAGAACTTGCCCGTCTTAGCGGACACGATGAGCTCATTTTCCCTATGAAACAGATGGGCCATGAGGAGCCTTGAGCTGGTGCAGCATGCTCCGATCAAGTCATCGATGCTCCGTCGCAAAAGCGGACGCGGCCAATCGCCGAGGTAGTGCAACGCACCAACGGTGCGATGTCCATGAAGCGGATGTTTGGGTTCTCGCCCTTATCAAATATGATGGGCAGTGTGACCCGTCCTGCCAGACTGCCAGCTCTCGTGCCATGGTGCCCAGCGAGATCAAGAATAGCGTCAGACTTATCGGTGCCACCTCCAGCTATGAATGTCGCAGCATGCATGGTGGGCGCTCATCAAGAATCACGTCTCGCTGACTGTTCGTTCTACGGTCGGTTCAGGCTTGTGCTATCGCATTCGATCATTCGTTTCGCCATGTCAGTGGCGAAGAATTCGTCGATGGCGGCCAGCAAGAAATCTATATCGTCGTCCGTCATCGGCGTCGAAAGCGAACTCGTCGTCAATGCTGGCATGATCAAGCCTTTACTGAGTAACGACTGGCTCATTGCCTTCAGCATTTTTGTTTCAAGCGGCGTTGGCCATGCTTCGCGGTAGGTTTTCGGTATGCGTGGCTTGATGTGAATCCGAAACAACGATGCGGTTCCTGTGACGACAATCGGCAAGCCCCGGCGGGCAACGGCATCGGCGATACCGCTTCGAACTTTTTCACCGATACGCTCAAGATGCTCGAAGGCCGAAGGGTCGAGTGCCGTCAGGGACGCCATGCCCGCGACCATGGACAGCGGATTGGCGGAGAACGTCCCGCCCTGCGGCAACGGCGGGTCACCAGCCGAACTGTCGAATACGGACATCAAGTCAGCCCGCCCGCCGATGGCGCCGATCGGCAACCCGCCACCAATGATTTTACCCAGCGTCACCAAGTCCGGCTCAACGCCGAACCGCGCCGCCGCACCGTGATAACTCTGACGGAAATTCAGGACCTCATCACTTATCAGGACGATTCCATGACGCTTCGTGATGTCACGAATTGCTTCAAAATAACCCGGCTCCGGCGGGATCAACCCGACGCGGGCCGGCACCATGTCAACGACGAGGCACGCTAATTCGTCGCCATACCGTTCAAGCAGAGCCGTGGTCGTTTTGAGATCGTTGAACGGCACAATAACGACATCATCGAGAACGGCCGCCGGCGTGCCTTTGGCAAATGGGACACTTGCAGGTTTCGCGTTGTCTCCCCAGTTGTCCGGCGTGCTGTCTTCACTGACTTCTACCCAGTCGTAACCGCCATGATACGCGCCTTCGAACTTGGCCACCTTGGCGCGCCCTGTAATGGCACGCGCCGCCTTGATCGCGAACATCACGGCCTCGGTCCCGGTATTGACGTAGCGGACCTTTTCGATTGACGGCACGCGATCGCATAGCATTTCCGCATGCAAGACTTCATGCTCGGTTGGATTGGCAAAACAAGTACCAGAACGCAATTGGCGTTCGACCGCTTCGATCATCGGCTGAAAAGCATGGCCGTGAATTAACGTCGTGTAGTTGTTGTTGAGATCAAGATAACGGTTGCCATCTATGTCCGTCAGCCAGGCGCCCTGGCCTTCAGCGGCATAAATTGGTGCGGGCTGCCGTGCCGTGGTCACCCGAGTTGTGCCACCCGGAAACACGTTCTTCGCGCGCTCATAAGTCTGTCCGGATCGCGCCAATGAATTGTGCCCGGCAACAAAGCCCTGGCCAGATGCTTCGCTCAAGATAACCTCCCAATGGTGACCGTACCCGGCCATGACCATTGATGCATTTCGAATGCCATTGGACAAGCCGGGATTCGACTCACTAGATTGTATGATCAGGAGCTTGCAGATCGCATGCTTGCTACCGGTGCGACCGTAACACGAGGGATGTAAAGTCAATCATGACAAAGGAAGCTGCCGGCCTGTCCGGTCTGCAAGCCCCATGGCGCATTGGCATCGATGTCGGAGGCACGTTCACGGACCTGGTTCTGACAGATAGTGCTGCCGTCAGTCGGGTTGTCAAAGTGCCCTCGGTGCCCGCAGATCCAAGCTTGGGTGTGCTCTCGGCGCTTGAGCGTCTGGCAAATGGTCTGGGCTGCACGGTTGAGGATGTTCTCCAGGATTGCGTTCTGTTTGTGCACGGTTCGACGGTCGCAACAAACCAGATGCTCGAAGACAAGGGCGCCAAGGTGGGGCTGCTCACCACCGCTGGATTTCGCGATGCCCTGGAGATCAGACGCGGTCTTCGGGAAGACCAATGGAACCATCGCGCACCCTTTGCCCCGGTTCTGGTTCCACGTTATCTGCGCCAAGGCGTCCGCGGACGTATCGATGCCGACGGCCATGAAACCTCGCCGCTCAGCATCGATGATGTCGACGAGGCGCTGAGCGCCTTTGAACAAGAAGGCGTCGCGGCCGTTGCGATTGCATTTTTCAATAGTTTCCTCAACGACTCGCATGAAATGCTGACGGCGGCGCGTGTGCGGGAACGTTGGCCGGATGCCTGGATAACCACATCTGCAACGCTCTCACCGACTATGGGCGAATATGAACGCACATCGACCGCCGTGGTCAACGCCTCGCTTGCCCCTGGCATCGTCTCATATCTGCGCAACCTCGATATCAAACTGCGCGACCTGGGCCTGAGCAAACCGATCTTGTTGGTGCAATCCAATGGTGGCGCGATTTCGGTCGACCAGGTCGCGTCACGGCCCGTCAATCTACTCCTGAGCGGGCCGGCTGCAGCTGTCGGTGCACTTAACACCTACCGCCATATCATTGACGATACGGGTCCGCTGTCAGATGACACGGGGAATCTGATCTCGATGGAGATCGGAGGCACTTCCTGCGACGTGATGCTGATGTCGGATGGCGAAGTCGCCATGAAAGATGATCTCATGATCGCGGGCTATCACGTCTCGATACCGGCGATCGATATCCACACCGTTGGCGCCGGCGGTGGCACGATTGCCGGCGTCGACACTGCCGGCATGCTGTTCGTCGGCCCTCAAGGCGCCGGCGCAAATCCAGGTCCCGCCTGCTATGGCCTCGGCGGCACGGAACCGACCGTCACCGATGCACAACTCGTCCTCGGCCGCCTGCGCGCGGGCGCCTATTCCGAGAGCGGCCTCACGCTTGATATGGCGGCAGCCCGCTCCGCTATCGATAAGCGCGTGGCGCAACCACTGAATTTGTCCATCGAAGACGCGGCCGTCGGCATCCTGGCCCTACTCGAACAGAATCTGTTGCACGCCGTGGAATACATCTCGATAGAACGTGGCCATGCTCCGCGCCGGTTTACGTTGGTTGCAGCCGGCGGCGCCGGTCCGATGCATGGCACCAGTGTCGCGCGTGGTCTCGGCTGCCGGCGGCTCTACGTGCCGCGCGATGCCGGTGCGCTATGCGCGGTCGGCATGTTGCACGCCGATGTGCGCCAGGATTTTCAAAGCTATCTGCGTGGTGAATTGGATGATCTTGAGCCATTGCATGTCGACGGTGAGCGCGCACGATTGGATGCACAGGCGCTCGCGGCAATGTCCGCTGAGGGCTTTAATGTTGGCGACGTCCGGCTTGAACATGCGGTTGATCTTCATTACCGCGGCCAGCTTTGGTCAATCCAGGTTCCTCTGACTACGGGCACTTTCAATGCAGCAGACACTCGCCGCGCATTCGAGGCTGAGTATCAGCGCCTCTACGGACATGTCCAACCAGATGGTGCGATTGAGGCTGCCTCATTGCGCGTCGCGGCCAGAGCTGCAACCGGAACACCCAAGGCGCGTCCGATCGAAGACGCCGAGCGCGACACTGACGACATTCGTGGCGCCGCACGGTCGGTTTGGCACGATAGACATGGCTGGCTTGATACTGCGGTTCATGACGGTCTCAGGCTGAGCGTCGGCACCAAGATCATCGGTCCGGCGATCGTCGAGGAACGCACAACCACCGTCCTACTCGGACCAGGTGATCACCTCACTATTGATGCCATTGGCAACTTCATGATTGAGGTTGCGCCAACGCAAAACCCTTTGCGCAGTTCAGCCCGGCATATCGAGCCTCAACGGCCCAATCGAGATCCGGTCATTCTCGCTCTGATGCAAAACCGTCTCGATCAAATCAGCAAGCACATGGGATGGGTCATGACGCGGACCGCGCGCAGTCCCATCTTCAGCCAGAGCCATGACTTCTCATGCTTCATCACCGATCCTGAAGGCACTCTGATCGCAAATGCCGATGGCATACCGATCCACACCGGCGGCGGCGGATTCGCGGTTCGCGCGCTACTCAGAGATTTTGCCGGCCGGATCAATCCGAATGACGTATTCATTCTGTCCGACCCCTATGTCGCTGGCGGCAACCATCTGCCCGACTGGGTCATCGCCCGTCCGATCTTTGTTGGTTCGGATGAGCACCTGGAACCGAGCCTGGCCGGCTTCTGCTGCAACCGGGCGCATCAATCGGATATCGGCGGCGGCCTCGCCGGGACATATAATCCCGAGGCGACTGAGATCTGGCAGGAGGGCATTCGGCTACCGGTGCTAAAACTCTTCGATCGCGGCATCGTTCGTGATGATCTCTGGAAGCTGCTCCTCATAAACTCCCGTACTGCTGATCTGCTTGATGGTGATCTGCGCGCCATGCTGGGCTCAACCGAGGTTGGCGCACAACGCGTGACAGCTCTTGTCGAGGAACTCGGATCCCACTCTTATTTCGAGCATCTGGCCGGCGTACTCGACCACGCCGACGCGCGCATGCGTGACGCGATCTCAGGCCTGCCCGATGGGGTCTATCTTGGCGAAGACATCACCGACAACGATTGTTTCGATAAGGTTGATATCGCAATCCGCGTTGCGATGACCGTTGAGGGGAGTTCCCTCACGCTCGACTTCTCAAAGAGCGATCCACAGATCAAGGGGTTCAAGAACTCGTCGCTGGCCAATACGTACTCTGCCGCTTACATGGCGCTGTCGTCATTCTTCGACACCGCCATCCCTCGCAACGAAGGCACCTACCGTTGCGTCAAGATCATTGCGCCCGAGGGCAGCATCGTGAATGCGCGACCGCCTGCGCCCATGACGATGAACACGGTCTATGTTGCGCATGAGATCATCCATGCCGTATGGCAGGCGCTTGCCAAGGCCAATCCGGAGCGCGCCTGTGCAGGTTGGGCCAAGACAACGCATAACAACATCGCCGGCTTGAACCCTGACGGCAGTACGTTTGTTATGTACCAATGGCACGCGATGGGCGCACCCGGCGCTACCGCCGAGCGAGATGGGTTTCCGCAACTGGGCCACCTGATTTCCCTTGGCGGTCTCGATCTTCCGAACCTTGAGTTTCATGAGCAGGTCTATCCGATCCACTATCGCCGCTGGGAGCTACGCACCGATGCGGCGGGTGCGGGTCTGAGGCGCGGTGGCACGGGCGTGTGCTACGAGGCCGACATCCTGGTGCCGTGCGTCTGGTCGTTTCGTGCCGAAGGGCTGGATACACCATCCGGTTACGGGGTCGAGGGCGGCGGCACGGGCGCGGTCGGCGAGCAGACGATCGAACCGGAAGACGGTGAGCTGTTTACGCCACCGAAATATGGTGTCCGTCGCCTCGGTCCGACTCGGATCATCGCTGACACGCCGGGCGGTGGTGGTTGGGGTGATCCACTCGAACGCCCACCCGAACTCGTGCTTCGCGATATTCGTGACGGTGTTGTGAGCAAAGCTGCCGCTGAGCGTGACTATGGGGTTGCCATTACTGCCGATGGCGACGGCGTTGACACTCAAAGAACCGAAGCACTGCGGACAATGCGCAATGGCGAAGGATCCCGGTAATGTTGCGTCAGAACCAAGAAACCAGGAGTTCTCCATGAAACAAATGGCGAGGGCGGGCGATGGCGTTTACCCGACCACATGCTGGGAGTGCTCCACCAATTGCGGAGCGCTTGCCACGGTGGAGCAAGGCCGTGTTGTCAAGTATGGCCCGAACGCCGAGGCACCGCACTCGAAAGGCGCGTTTTGCATCAAGGGAATTCGAGGCGCGCCAGGGCTGACCAACGGGGAGAACCGCCTGCTCTACCCGCAGCGCCGAGTCGGTGCACGCGGTGATGGGAAATGGGCGCGTATTTCCTGGGACGAGGCACTGGACGAAATGGCCGACCGTTTGGCCGCCGTCCGCTCGAAACACGGTCCGCAGGCAATCGTTGGCGCAACGAGCGGCGCCTTCTTCAGCCGCAGTGTCATGACAGCGCTCATGCTGCGATCGATCGGATCACCGAACTGGATGATCAACCAAGACTTGTGCGGCGGCTGTCGCGGCGTGAGTGCGAAGGTCACCGGGCTGGACATCGCTCGCGGAGAGGACATCGAAAATACCCAATGTGCGCTCGTCGTCGGGCGGAACTCGATCATTGCCGACCCGATCGAATGGATGGCTTTGAAGGCAGCAAAGAAACGTGGTGCGCACATCATTGTTATTGACCCCAAGCGAACACCGGCCGCACAGCTGGCGGATATATGGCTGGCGCCACGGGTAGGCACCGATGCCGCGCTGGCATTGGCCATGATCGATGTGCTGATCACGGAACGGCGCTACGACGCGGATTTCGTCCGTGACCACTGTCACGGCTTTGCAGAGCTTGGCCAGCGCGCCGCTGCGTTCCCGGTCGACGTCGCCGAACAGCAGACCGGCGTGCCCGCTGACGAGATTGTTGCCGCCGCGCGGATGTATGCAATCGGGCCATCTGTCTTTGTCAGCGGCCATGGGATCGACGCTTCGAATGTCGGCGTCCAAACTTTCCGCGCCTTTCACGCGCTTGCTGCGATCAGTGGCAACATCGACCGCAGCGGCGGCAACCTGCGCCAGCATCTACCGGCCGGCCTGAAATCAAATTTTGAAATTCTGCACCGGCCAGAGTTCCGGCTCGATCCGGCAATTGAACAGCAGACCCTTGGCGCCAAACAGTTTCCGCTTTGGGCAGGCCCCCATGGCTGGCAGACGGCCTGTCACAATGCGACAGTGATCGACGCGGTGCTCACCGATAATCCGCATCCCGTTCGCGCCATGTACATCAGCGGTGTCAATATTGTTGTCACCTACCCCGACACGCGCCGCACGATAGAGGCGATGAAATCGCTCGACTTCGTGGCGGTGGCTGCGCATCAGATGACGCCGACGGCGGAGTTCGCCGACATCCTGCTGCCCAAGACCACCACTCTGGAAGAGGAGGAAGTGTCATTCTCGCCAACGTCACGTACGGTCTTGTTCACGCGGGCGATTGTCCCGCCGCGCGGCGAAGCGCGCGACGAGCTGGGAATTGCCGGCCCGCTCCTGGATCGCATGGAAGTGCGCCAAGCGATAGCAAAGCGGGTCCTGCCATGGCGTTCCCAACGCGAGTTCAACAGATATTTGCTAGGTGACAGCGGCATCGACATCGACGCACTGGAAGCCAAAGGCTTTCATCAGCTCAATGACGAGCCAGTCCACAATCCGGGTTCATTCGCGACACCGACCGGCAAAGTCGAGCTGTTCTCCACGACACTCGATGAGTTTGGCCTCGATCCGCTTCCGGCTCATATAGAACCGGCGCGCGACGAGCTGCCGGCGGCTCAGCGCGCGCAATATCCGCTGACCCTTATTACAGGAGATCGAGAGCGAAGTTACCATCATTCAAGATTTCGCGGAGAGGCGTGGGCGGCGAAAGTCTCGCCCGATCCGCGCCTCGTGATGCATCCTGAAACAGCGCACGATTACGGCCTTGACGATGGCGACTGGGTGCACCTCGAAGTCGCCGGCGCAACTGGCAGGTGCAGCTTGCGCATCAAGCTGTCTGACGCAACACAGCGAGATGTTGTCAATACCGGCATGGGTTGGTGGCGTCCGACAGCGGACGGGCCAACCCGCGGCGCACTCGACATCAACGTCAATGCGATCCTTACCTACGACGGCCCCTTCGATCCTGTTTCCGGCTCTGCCAATATCCGTGGCATGCGCTGCCGCGTCGAGGCGGTTGCAGCACCATGACCAAAACGGATCGCTGGTTGTTCAAATCCTCACCATAAGTAACGGGTCGAATGCCGCGAATTCTTAGACTGTTGCCATAGAGGTCTCCTTGATCGGTGGTGAGGTCCTGGGGGCCTACATTTCGCCGTGCTTTGAATCGTCGAGAAAACTCGACTTGGTCGGGCACATTGCTGCTTGTCGTCATGCATGCATTGCAGACGTACGGTGGATCACGATTCATTTCCGGAAGTTTTAGGATGTCCGTCACCCCCGGTCTGGACTTCTGGTGCCGCCGAATTCGGAGTGGCCCGAAATTCTGCGCTGCTCACCGCGCTGGCCTTCACTTGTCGTTCCAGATTTGTTGCTTGATGTTGATGAGCCGTTCGCCGGCCCATGCAGAAGTGCGCCGCACGCAGCCGCATGGGGAAACAATATTGATTTCGAGTTACCCTTAACGCTCTCCACCCGGATCTGAAATGCAATCCCACCATTCTCCACTCCCGAAACGGTACTTCTGCTTGCACCAATAGGTGTCTCCGGCGCTAGCCGAAAATGCGACCGAGAAGAAGGCTGCTGCAATCGCAAGTCGAATCATCTGAGTTGGTTCTGATGAGTTGATCAATCACATTTGTTTTCGGGATCGGAGACCACCCGAGCGCCACCGGTGTCCACACATGATACGATATGCGCTGTCCCCGTCGGCAATGAACAATTAGATCATGCGTCGAGGATACAACCAATTGTCTCAAAGTGTGGATCAGCATGGTGTCGACATGGGAATCGCCAGACCCAACGGATCCGCGAACGGCACGGCTAGAATTTGCCAGCACTACCAGATTGGGCTGCAGAAAAATTTGCCTGAGCCAAGTGGCCCAAGCGGACGCTCGCCTGCGCGCAGCGATCCGGATGGACAAATACAGTTGCCTTCAGCGGGCGCTGTAACGGTCGCAATTTTGCCGGCAACCTGACACTTCTCCGATTGCGCCACAATCATCGGCGTTTTCACACGGCCCGGTTGAGCGGGTACTGCGTCAGATGATACCAGGATCGAACCAACCGAGACGGCGGTAACCACTAGAACCGTCAACCCTGTCTGCAAGATTCTGAAATTTGATATTCGTGCTGCTCCTTCTGAACCGAAAGCAAGAATAGTACAGCTAAACCTATATACTGTTCGTTTTGCACGAGCCGTGCCGCGCGTGCATCGAACAACCAAAGATCGGCAAATCGTGATCACTAATTCAGCGGAGGATAGTCTCGTTAACGAAAGATCTGATAATCCCTGCAAAAGGGATTGCGTAGTGCAATACCACGAAATCTTATGAACTTCGGTGGCCACTCTATAAGGTCGACAAGCCAGTACCGCGCTAACGAGGTAGTAATATGAAACGATGCGGATCATTACTCGTTCTTCTTATCGGTCAGCTTCCCGCGCTCGCTTGGGCGCAAGAAACAAGCACGACAACAGATGCACTGGCCAAGGAGCGGTCCGCACTGAATACTATCGCGACGAAGACGGGGCTGACAGCAATGCACGCCAACCTCAAGGCGGTACGCGAGCTAGAGTTCACAACAACGTTCAAGATCGTCGACCGCGTGATTGGTACGAGACGCAGCGGAACGGTCAAATACCAGCTTAAACAACCAAACCTCTTGCGTGTCACTGTCACGTCGGGAAAACAACACCTTACTGTCGTCTCCGACGGAGAGCTTCTAACGATCCATCGGAGAAACACGCGCAAGTATAGCCAATCGCCAGCACGAGATTCGATCGTTGGTTCGCTCTATACCGCCGCCGGCGTTGTCGGCGTGCAGCCACGCATAATCGATTTCTTTTGGAGCGTTGATTATCTAGCAACGCTCGGCGGCTTTCCAAGAATCACAAGTACAGGCCCACTCAAAGTTGGTGGCAAAACCTGTGATGGCGTACGGCTGGTTTACAAAGAGGATGAATGGAACGTTTGGCTTGAGCGCTCGGAGCGCCGATTTCCTTGTCGCCTAGTTAGCAAGAGGAAAGATGGGAGCGCCTTCACGATCCAAACCAACACGTTCACCTGGTCCGAGAAACGCCAAATTGCGGACAGCGAATTCCAGTTCAGCCCCCCGCGCGGGCACAAGCGCGAGAAGTAGGGTCTGAATTGGACAATCAGGTTATTTGACCATGGATTTTCAATAACCGGGAAGAGCTGCACGCGTTCAAAGCAAACGCCGTGGACAAGCCGGCTTGGAAAATCTTCTCCAAGTATTGCCTTTACTTCGGCTGAATTATTCACGACATACTTCGCAACATACACGGCAGGACCTCGCTCGATATCAAGCATCAACAACCGTAAACCGTCAGCAAACTGCCCGCAATCAAACGGCAATAGATTGCAATGTCGTAGCGTGTGTCTCCCTCCAGCCACGACAAACCCTGCGATATGCCTTCCAACCCGCTTTGGACGTTGCGTTAAACTTAGCATAGTGTGGGCGACAGGCATGAAGGCCTAGTCAGGCAGTTGTTTGGAGGAGGTGCATGGTGAGCGAAGCAGCCGACAGGCATCAAATTCGTGGCTTTTGCGGTCTCTGCATTGCGCGGTGTGGCACGATCGCGACCGTCGAGGACGGTCGCTTCACAAGGCTAGACCCGGACCCCGACCATCCTACTGGTGCCGCCATCTGCGCCAAAGGCCGTGCCGCGCCCGAGCTGGTCTACAGCAAGGAGCGCTTGACCCAACCATTGCGCAGGGAAAGTCCAAAGGGTGTTGCCAATCCTGAATGGAAGGAAATTTCCTGGGAGGAAGCACTCAACGAGATCGCATCAAAAATGCGAGGTATCGCGGCGGAGCACGGTCCGGAGGCGGTTGCTTTCAGCCAACCCTCGCCATCGACGACTGCGATTGGGGACTCGGCGCCGTTCGTGCGCAGACTCATGAACGCATTTGGCACGCCCAATCTCGCCTGGACACTCGACTTGTGCGGTTGGGGCCGGGGGTTTGCTACGCGCTACGCTTACGGATTGGGGGCCGTCGCAACTGGCGGTACTGGCGGCGCAATGGCTGATATCGCGCGCTCAGGCTGCCTGATCCTATGGGGATACAATCCGTCAATGTCCCGCTTGACGCATGCAACGGCGACGGTTGCGGCGCTGAAGCGTGGCATGAAACTCATTGTCATCGACCCGCGCAACACAGGGCTGGCGAACAAAGCCGACGTCTGGTTACGCGTGCGGCCCGGAACCGATGGTGCGCTGGCACTCGGCCTCGCCAACGTAATGATCGAGCGCGGTTGGTTCGATGAAACCTTCGTTCGATCTTGGAGCAACAGTCCGCTTCTTGTGCGATCCGACACTGGACGCTTGCTACGCGAAGCCGATCTTGCCTTGTCGGGCAGGGATGACCGTTTCGTAGCTTGGGACACCCTCAAGAGTGGACCAATCCCATTCGATCCGACCAGCGGAACCTACGAAGATGGCTGCGAGCATCTCAGCTTGCGCGGCAATTACCGCATCGATACCCCTAGCGGAGCGATCGATTGCCGGCCTGTCTTCGATCACTATGCCGAGCTCTGTCGGCAGTATTCTGCTGATGTGATTGAAGCCACATGCTGGGTGCCCAAGGATAAACTTGAAGAAGCCGCACGCCTGATTTGGCAGGCACGTCCTGCCTCATACTACGCGTGGAGCGGTCACGAGCAACATGCCAACACGACGGAAAACGCTCGTGCGATTTCGCTGCTGTACGCACTGACCGGAAACTTCGATGCGCCTGGTGGAAATGTGCGTCTTCCAGGGATCGAGAGTCCGTCAATCACCGGTGAAGACCTACCTGCTGCCAAGCAGATGGCGCCGGCCGTTGGTGTCGAGGAGCGTCCGCTAGGCCCGGCGCGATGGAACAATGTCTCGACGCTCGACTTCTATCGGGCGGTCTTGACGGGTTCGCCCTATCCGATCCGGGGTATGATCAATTTTGGCGCGAACCTGCTTCTTGCCCAGTCTGACCCTGATCGCGGACGCGAGGCGTTAGCGGCGTTGGAATTTTACGCCCATGCTGATCTGTTTATGAGCCCGACGGCGGAGCAAGCCGACATCGTCCTACCGATCGCATCATGTTTCGAACGCGAAGCTCTCAAGATCGGCTTCGAGATCGACGAGACGACGCAATCTCATGTTCAGTTCCGCCAGGCCGTTGCCTGTCCTCCAGGCGATGCGCGGCCCGATATCGACGTCATCTTTGATCTCGCGGTGAAGTTGGGGCTCGGCGAACACTTCTGGAACGGTGATGTTGAAGCGGCCTACCGTCATCAACTCGGCCCCACCGGCATCAGCCTCGAAGAGCTTCGCGCCAACCCGGGCGGTCTTCAAGTGCCACTCACTACCGATCACAGAAAACATGCCGACCTCGACACCAAGGGCAATGCGTCCGGATTTCCAACGCCGTCTCGAAAAATTGAGTTCTGGTCCGAAACCTTCCTGGACCATGGTTATGCCGCTCTGCCCGCGTTCGTCGAGCCGTCGCTGAGCCCATCGGCCAGCCCAGATCTTGCCGCGAAATTCCCGTTAGTGCTGACCTGTGCCAAGCCCAGCCTGTTCTGCCAGACGCAGCATCGCGCGCTGCCGAGTCTGCGCAAACGAGCACCGCATCCAGAGGTCGAAGTTCATCCCGAAGCAGCCCATGAGCGGGGCATAGCCGCCGGCGCGTGGGTTGAGCTGGCAACCCCGACGGGACGCATGCGCGCGCGAGCAAAACTCAACGAGCATCTCGATCCTCGCGTCGTCGTCGGCGAGCACGGTTGGTGGCAGGCTTGCGATGAACTGGGCCTTACGGGGTATGACCCGTTCAGCAACGAAGGTTCGAATTTCAATCGCACAGTCGATCCCACCGTGCGCGACCCTGTCAGTGGCACTCCAAGTCAAAGGGCGAATATGTGCCAGCTGAAACCCGTATCGGCATCGTCGTCCTGCACGCAAGAACCTGCTGGGTAATCAAGCGACGCCCCGAACAGAACATGGTCCGTCCGGAACGAGGCGACCCAGCAGCCACATTACTTC